>JBGYWU010000235.1:0-34014 GCA_041842265.1 Candidatus Limimorpha sp.
AAAGCGGTACGGAGGGAAAAAGGATTGCCCCAATGGTCGCAGCTATCAGATTATTCAATACTTTTGGCAAGGAAAACAAAACGATGGAGAAGGAGAACCAGATATATAGCTTGTCATTTGATGTGAATCTTTCTGTGTCAATCGGCGAAGACCATGCTCTGACGGAAGCAGAGTCGTGTTGCGTGAACCACGTTATCCCCGCTGTCGATGAGGTGGTTTCTCGTTACGGAGATTCGTTTGATGCTGAAATAGAAAGCATTGATGTGGATTTGGGTGTTGTAAGCAGAAAGGATATCCCAACCAAAGTAAAGAGTTTGTTGGAAGATGAAATCATAAGGCATTTGTATTATCACTCACAAGGACAGGCGGGCGAAATGGTTGGATTGGGAATAAAGGATGCAAAGTATTCATCCGTGCAACAGACAGGTGTTGTAAGCAGAAAGGATATCCCAACCAAAGTAAAGAGTTTGTTGGAAGATGAGATCATAAGGCATTTGTATTATCACTCACAAGGACAGGCGGGCGAAATGGTTGGATTGGGAATAAAGGATGCAAAGTATTCATCCGTGCAACAGACAAAAGATACACGTCTTTCATATTTTGGTGTTGCTTCGGGAAGGCTGTCTTATTTGTTTGAAGGGATTTTGCCTTGGCAATATGCAGGTTCAGAACAGGCTTTTTTGTCTGATTTGTGGGACGAGGTCTCACGGATTTTGGAAAATTCATCACAGTCCGACTTGTTTTTTGACGGGCTTTTCCACGAACCTTTGGCAGCATACCGTTTTGTCAATTTGCTTAATACTGCGCAATTGGAGGTGTTGCTGTCCTCTCCGGTTTTTATGGGAAAAGACATCTTTCAGAATCTGTTGACGGTTTTGGAGACTAAAGTAACAAAGGAATCTGGCTTTTCATTGAGGCAACTGCTTTCTATTGTTGCTTATGCCATGATAGTCCGTTTTGAAGAGCGAATAAGTACGCAGGGGAAGATTGGAAAACAGGGAGAATTCTTGGATGAGGTTAAGGACAACTCTTTTGATGGTGATGGCATTTTCCATGCTGCTTTTGGCCCTATTGCTTCTGAGAATATTATGTTGAAATCGCTTGAGAAGAACGAACCAATCATTGGCAGCGAGTTGAAGTTTGATGATTTGAATGGTTTTGAGATGGTTGTTGGTGATGAGGGCGTGATGAGGATATTGGAAAATACGGTTGAGAATTCATCGGGCAAGGGGACAACAACGGGAAACGAAAACGAAGAAGCGAGGGTTTTTATTGAGAGATTGAAGGCCTACGAGCAAGAGATGATTGCCCAAAAAGAACTATTGACACAAGCAGCAGACGAAGTGGGTTCTATACGGTTTTGTGTTGACGACGCAGGCTTGATATTGCTGCATCCTTTTCTTTGTAATTTGTTTGAAAGGCTCGGCTATCTTAGTGAAGAACAGGATTTCAAGAGTATTGAGGCACGGGAACGGGCGGTGCATCTGTTACGTTATATGGCTGGCTTTAATCCTCCATATTACGATTGTCAGTTGCTATTGGAGAAAATGTTATGTGACTTGCCCATAGGCTTTCCTGTGTCATTGGATATTGAACTGGAAAAAGAGGAAATAACGAATGCAAGGCAGGTGCTTGAAGCGGTTTGCCAGCATTGGACACCATTGAATGGCATTTCACCAGAAAGTTTGCAGCAGTCGTTTATGAAGCGTTCATGTAACGTTGTTTTTGAGGATGATGCCTGGATGGTTCGTGTGGAAGGCCAAGCACTTGACATCCTGCTTGATGACTTGCCATGGGAGATTTCGTTGCTGTTGTTTCCCTGGAAGAAGGAAATGATTATGGTGGAATGGCAACGCGAATAACAAATTTACGGATATGAATGTTTGTTTTATTGACAACGAACTCAACTGGCTGGCAGCAGTGATGGCTCTGCGGCTGCGGATTTATTTCGGACAGGAAACCGAGCAGAAGGAATTGCATGATATCGCGCCACAAGCTTTGTCGCAAGGTCAGGGAAGATATTGTGACTATCTCATGGACAAAGGCTTTGGATTTGAAGAAAGGCTGTTTCTCATCCTCTCGTTTGTGCCTTTCCTTAAGCCGCAGCTATTTGATTGTTTCAATGTGAAGAACGGTGACACAGGCCAGCGTTTTGTGGAGTTTGGTTGTGAGGAGAGTGTGGCGGGAGGCGGCTTGAAGCCTTCTCTGGAAACGGCATTGTTCATTCTTGCTGGCGATAGCCTGGAGGAGCGGCTGCGGTTGGCCAAGTTTTTCATGAGCCATCCTTTGCTGTCATCCGCCTTGTTCTTTCACGAAGGCAGCGGGACGGCTTTCTCATTGTGGTTACTTCAGCCTGCTGGCGAACTGGTGGACGAGTTGCTGCTTGAGCGCGATTTTGCCCCGCGTTTCTCCACCGACTTTCCGGCGCGACGCATCACGACCGCCCGATCATGGTCGGAACTTGTGCTCGATGAGACCACTATGCGGCTTGTGGATGAGATTAAACTTTGGGTGGAGTATGGAGACCGAATGTGCAAGGAATGGAATCTCGAACAAAAGATGCCTCCCGGCTTCAGGGCTTTGTTCTATGGACCTTCGGGCAGCGGCAAGACCTTCACGGCCACCTTGTTGGGTAAGGCCACAGGAAGGGATGTGTATCGAATTGACTTGTCATTGGTGGTCTCGAAATACGTAGGTGAGACGGAGAAGAACCTCTCCAAGGTGTTTGAATTAGCCGAAGGTCACAATTGGATCTTGTTTTTTGACGAGGCCGATGCCCTTTTTGGCAAGCGCACCGGTCTGAAGGACGCACATGACCGCTATGCCAACCAAGAAATAGCCTATCTCTTGCAGCGTATTGAGGACTACCACGGCTTGGTGGTGCTTTCCACCAATCTGAAATCCAATATGGACGAGGCGTTTGCGCGGCGTTTCCAGAGTGTCATCCGTTTCCCGATGCCTGATGCGGAGCAACGGGAACGCTTGTGGCACGAGACTTTCTCGGCCAGTTGCATCCTTGAGGACGGTCTTGACTTGAAGGAACTTGCCGCCAAGTATGAAATGTCAGGCGGTTCCATCCTTAATGTGGTGCAATATGCCTCGCTGATGGCGATGAGCCGAAGTGAGACTTTCCTGCGCAAATCGGATGTCTTGGAAGGCATCCGCCGTGAATTTCAGAAAGAAGGGAAGGTAATGGGGTAAAATAATCAACGGTGCAGCTAATCACATTGTGCTGCACCGTTTTCCGCGGTTGTTGCCTGCACTTTACCGGGAGGGCGAACCTCCATCTCTTGTAAGAGACAAGCGTCCTTTACAGAACGTCGGCATCGTTGGTTTCTTTATACCGCTGGCTGACTTGCGTCCATAATATCTGCTGCAAAAATAATAATAAAATTCATACTTCCAACTTTTTGATGAAAAAAATTATTTTGCGACTCCAATGCTCAAAAGAATATGCTCGTTGTGATGGAATAATATAAGATTTCCACGGTATGGACAGCCTCCGATTATGATGGCATTCTTGCATTTCTCATTGTGGCTGAGTTTTAAGTATGAATGTAATGCGCTGATAGCCAGTAATTTTTTGTCTTGGTAGTTTCGACTTTTGTCATCAGGTTTTCCATATTTTTCGGTAATGAATTTATCCAATGCTTTTGCGGTTTCTTCCATAGTTTCGGTTTCTATGTAATTGAGGTTGCAAGCATCGTTTAAAACCGATGTGAACTCGCGTATTCCTTTTATCTTTTCTTCATTGATAAAGCTGTTAATAATCATTTTTTTATATTCTTTGGTCAGTTTTTTCGAATGAAGCTTTATGGTAATTACATTTATGGGAAGGTCGTTCTGCTTAATGTAATGATTAATATCGCCAAGAATTCGGGAAAGATAGCGACCATAATGCCTGTGAAGCATCATGATGCCATCCATCATGGGTGTTTCGTTTTCAGTGTTTGGAGTGGGATAGTAGGATGATTGGTTATAAAGCGGAGATTGGAAAGGATTCCAGCAGGTCATTAGTTCAGAGTCGCTGTTATAATAGTAAGGAATGGCACGCTCTCCTAACTTGGATGAGGGAAGTTGCCAGGTGAACAAACAAGAAGTTTTTCTAAAGCGTTTGAAATTTCCACCGATGAAGTTTTCTGAGAGAAGGAAGATTCTTTTAAAGAGTTTTCCGAATACTTCCCTGTCGAAGGCGAAGTCTTTGTCTGTCAGGGATTGACAATATTGTTGACGATATTGAGTGTTGTTTTCGGAGTTGTTGCCATTGCCTAATAAGACAATACGGGAATATGGGTTTTTATTGGCGGGTAAAATGGGGTATTTAACAACAAAATCATTGTAATAATTGATGAATTCGTTGATGGCTGCTTTAAGATCATGCAAATGTAAAAGGTAGTATTCCGGGATTTCGGTCATTTTTTGGCCGAACTTCTGAATGTGAGTACAGAAATTGTGAAATTTGGTAATTGAAGGGTTGGCTTGGTCAAGCAGGACTTGCCAGGCTTGATTATTGGTTTCATCATTGATGGTTTTGGCGGTGTCGTATAGTTCCTTTTTTTGTGATGAAAACATTTCTTTTGTTTTCTTGTTGAGCAACTTCACATTCGTGGAATTTGTCAAGTTGATCAGTCTCTTTGTCTGACATTGGGCTTTTATTGCTTTGAGTCGCGTGGTCATAGGAGCATTAATGTTCCCGGAGTCAATCAACACGGGACGAAATTCAATTTGATGGTCAGTTTGCACGATGTCACATGAAACCTCGCTGCATTTGATCTTTTTATTTGCTGCGCAAAAATCAACGGCAATAGCAACAATGTAGTCGCTTAAGTTCGGGATTTTTGTGGTTTCGTTTTTCATATAACCATGCTGCTTGGCTTCTTGTGTGTCTTTGAAAAGGAAGTAAGCAATAGTTGGGTGGTTCAGCTTTTCTTTTTCATCAACAGGATGATGGTTTAGGTTGGTTGCTTTTACGGCAACATTGTAGGCTGTGTTGGAATTGATGCCGATGAAGTAACCGTCAGAGGTCGTTGCAACCCCACTATTAATGATAAGTGAACCGTTGTTGAAAGAGTATTCAAGTCCTTGTATGATGCCGCTTCCAAGTAAATTGGCACGAGTCAACCTTGTCTGTTGGTCAAGATAACCGAATGCCTTGTTTAGAGAGTCACTGGTCAAAACTTGACCTGACACAAATTTTGGATAGGAGGTGTTCGTCTGTTCCATTGTTGGTATTATTAATTAATTGTTTTCTTTTTGTTTTGAGAAAGTCCATTTTTCGATGATATTAACCGTATTGCCTGATTCATCTTTTCTTTCTTCCCGCCATTCCTCTCCAGCCCCAATATCATCAGTCCAGGTGTCAATGTGCATGAAGTCAAGGCGAGGACGTAATTCGTACCCTGAACCATCGGAGTTAGGTAAAATGATGCTGGGATAGATATTGCGGAAATTGTCAAATGCTTTCAGCATAGTCTCAATACCCTTGTTTTTTTCAGCCGTCCATTTCATCCAATCCTTTTTTGTGACATTGATAATGGGCCGTCGTTTCAATATGCTGAGGTAATCTCTGTAAATGTTTTCGGTTTTCCACATGATGAACGGATCCACCCAACATGTTTTTACAGCCACATGGGCAGGAAAAGTTTGGCGTATGGTGTTTTCGACAAAAGTCCTGAATTCCGTGTTTTGGCAGATGTCCAACCACCCTGTAACAAGTACCGTAGCATGGAACGAATAGGGGTCTTCAAGCAGCGTGCCGGGACGGTCTTCCCTGCTCAGTTTTAAGAAGCGGTTTTCCGTAATCTTTCCATCGGGCAGTAAAAGTGGATGTTCAATGATGTGGATGCCGAAGTTGTTGTTGTAGTCGTCTTTGCGGTTGTCGTAGAAGTAGTGCTTGACGGTAATTGTTTTTTTGTCTGGAGACTTTTTGGTAATAGTACGCACAATGGGCGGGACGCAATCATATTTTGGATTATTGACGCCTAGCTTGGCTAAAATCATTCGTTCGACACCATTAAGCATTACTTCCTCGGTGTAATCGATTGCCTGCGAACGGGCGCTGCTCAAAATAGGGTAGTTGCGCAATAATCGCTTTTTGTCTTCAATTTCCTCCGCCATCTGTGCCAAGCCGGTCAATAGGGCCTTTTTGTTGCGCTTGACAGGTGTTGCTTGCGCATTGCTTATGGAAGAATAGTTGTGTATTGGATGCTTGTTGCCTTCAACTATTGCCTTTGTGTTGAATAAGCCATTGGAAATGCCGGCGCTATCGGGATTGTTGAGGTAGGCAAGCAGGCTGTAGTCGACGAAAGCATCGTTGAAACGGGCTAAGAGATGATCCAATATGCGGCTGCGGCGGTCGAAGCCTGATAATCGTTGTTCAATGGTTAATGGGTCTTTCTTGGTCAACGGATTGAACACTTGATTGACATCCACGATTTCTTCTTCGTTCAATTCATGAAAAAAATATGTGGGGTCAATCGGGTCTTCACCTTCATTTGGGGCGACAGAGAAATACTGTTCTATTGCTCCGAGTTGTTCAAGATAGTCGGCAATCAATTGGTCAAAAAGGGTGAGGTATGCTTTTAGTTGTAACCGTGCAGCTTTGTGCAGATTGCTTGCGCTTTCGGGAATGCGCTCAATGCCCATCCGATAGGATTTTGGGAAGAGGTGTTGAAATGAATAGTAAGTGGTGGTGTTTCGGTTGCGACCTTCAGGAATAGGGAACTCAACTTGGATGTTATTGTCCGGTAAGGCTATCGTCTCCTTGCTGAGTTTGCCGTATTCAATGTTATGAGGCGCAAATGTGAACCCATTGCGGATGAAATAGATTTCATTTTTTGCGGAGGACTTGTCGTTGAAAGTACTTAAGCAAAACACACAGTCCTTGTTGATTAAACGAACCTCATGACAATTGTCGTACGATCCGGTAGTCTCAATGTTCGGTTTGGTGTTGTTCTTTGGTTCAAGATCGTTTTCATCAACCAGAAAATAAAGCCGCTTGACACTGACTACTCCATTGATTTTCATCAAGATGTTGAGAATGTCGGAAATATAAATGCTTTCTTTCTTTTTATGTTGTTTCAATTCTTCAGGGTCGATGAAGCCTATACGAGGCAGGGGGCCTTGGTAGATTTCTTCTGGTTTTTTCCCCATATTGACCAATTCAGCCAAGGAATGGAACTTCAATGTAGGTGAAAAGTATTCTTCTACACGTTTGGTGATTTCTTCTATGAGTTGTTGGTGATTGGCATTTTTTTCGGTCTCTATTTCCGCATGTATGCCAATACGGACGGGATCAAGGAATTTCACTTCTTCGTAGTCTTCGCAAAGATTACGGTGTTTGAGATAGAAATTCCGGATATAGTTTTTATAGGCGTCTTTAAAGTTTTTTCCAAATGATCCAAGGAACCTCCATTTCTCATCGTGGCTGATGATCGTTTGTAATCTGCTATTGCCGAGGATGTACGCACTGTCTTCCAATTCGATGCTGAAACGGTATCGTCCCTTGATATTAATGACGTGTTCTTTTATTGTTCCGATTTCAGGGATAAAAACGGTTTGTGGTGCGGTATCTACCCAAACATTCCGTATTCCCGGAACTGTTTCAAGCAGGTATTTCCTATAGTCGTCGGCAGTTATAGGCTCATGAGAAAGTATTTGGTGGGCCGGGAATAAGGTTCCGCTGAGTTGTGGATGGTTATTATTTTCCTCGGTAAGCAGGTCGGCCATGCTGAAGCGCGTACGATAAGCCAAATCGGTCAACGAAAAGCATAGGGCTTCAAGAATGGTTACACCGGGATCATGCAGATTGAAATCGGTCCATTGTTTATTCGCAATGCTGCGGATATACTCTAAACCATAGGCTTTTAGCTGGTCATAATCCAAAGGATTAGGCTGGCTGGTATGTGTATCTTTGGCATTCATTTCTCAAACATTTGAACATTTATTTCGTGTCGTTTAGCGGAGGTGATGATGCTTGTAGCATCATCGGGTTGCAAGGTTTTTCCGTAATCGATATCTTTGCCGCCAATCGTGAGTCTGAATCCTTCAAAATGATCTACGTATTCAAGGCTCTCGATAAAAGCTTGGATCTGTGATTCATTATGATTGGTTTTGAATTCGATTTCAGTGGTCTCTGAAGATACCCATGGCGCAAAATACTCAATGAGTTTGTCGTTGGTCAGGTTCTTATAGTGGTTTGTGTCGGTAAGTCCTTTACGGAGTATTATTTCACAATGGACTTTGGCTTCTTTGTAGGTGGGACTGACCACGTGAAGTTCGACGAAACTAGAAGCCTTTTGGCTGATATAATCGGCTATTTCGGCTTCCATTGTCTTTCCGATGGTAGGATGGAGTTTGTCCGGTTGGAGGATGGCTTGAAGGTCGGGAACGACAACGAGCGTGACATGACCTGGCTCCATTCTTGTTTCTCCCTTTATGTTGCAACAATAACAGGGCAGGCATTTCACAGAGGCAACCTTTGGAAATCTCTCAAGCACCAAACGCTCATAATCCCAACCATTCCAAGCTCTTCCTTTATGACGCAACTTCTCACTGACTCGAGAATAAAACTGGGCTTTTGTTTCGTCTTTTCTGCCTTCGGATCCATTGTAAGGCTGATCTATTTTTTTGATGCCTTTGATACTTGTCTTTGCTTTTGTAATACTGCCTTTCGGTAGTGCTATTCCGGTCTCAATTTGCCCTTCTAATTGAGGATCAGGCTCCACTTCTACAGCTTGTGCATGAACGGCTTCGAGTGCATCAAAAGGATTATTGGAAAATGAAGAAGACGGACTGTCTGTTGTGTTTGCATCAATTCTCAGCCATAATTCACCTTGGGGGTTGTCGGCGGCCGAAACTGCCGCGTTCTTGATATTCAGTTGAACGATGCCACTGTGGCTGAATCGTTCAGTAGTGTCGCTGAGGGAGTCTGTTTCGGCAAACGCCGTCCAACCTGCATTAGATTTGTAATACCATGTTGGAGTTTCTTTCCCATAGTTCCCGTCAAGTTTGTATTTGAAAGGATTCATTTCGAAGTACAGTGTCAAAACGCCAGAGGCTGCTACTCCGTTCAGCTTGATGGAAAGTGATGCCCTCTCCTGACAACTTTTCATGTTCGTCAGTTCCTTGGATAGGGAAGATACGTTTAGCCCTTTCCGAATTCCATAAGGGGTGATGATGCTTAAAGAGGGTGAGAGAACACCACCACTATTATTGAAAACAGATGATTCATCAATGGTGAAATCAATGGTAATTGGTTCTGCCAAAGTGGGAGTATATGGCTGTTGAGGGATTTGGATGCCTTCGGGGAGAGGGTTTTTGTCAGTATAGAGGCTTTTTATCCAATTATTGATAAACATTTTTTGTGATTCTTCAACAAAATTGGAAATAAACTTCGACCATCCCAATTCCTTGATCAGCTTAATCGAATATCCTTTGCCGTTTGCTTTAAGTGAACATCCTGAAGAGGGAGAGGATTGTTTAAGGTTTGAATGTCTTTCAAAAACGCTATTGCTTCCAGAATTGTCATCAATCCAATGAATATGGACTGCACTAAGGTTTATCTTATGGTTTGTCGTGATCGTAAAACAACTATTCAAGTCAGGCTGCACTCCCCATGGCATAGAGCCTGTGGTATTTTGGAAAGTTCCACGATTGTTTTCCAAAACGAAATTGCTACTGCCTTCAACTGTCACGCCAAGTTTATTGTAGCTGATGACTTTGACATTTGTTGTGAAAAGAAAACGAAGAATGGGATAATTGCCATCAAATCCGTCGCCGTGTATCTTTGTGTCATAAGGAATAAAGGGCCCTTGATTCTTTTCAACTATTATTTTGTTGTCTGTATATCTCGCTTTTTCCCATCCTTTTTCTCCCGTAAACTCAATGAAGAGTCCGTTGGGAATAAGGTCGCAGCCAATCAAGGTTATGGTCCTTTTGCCGTCGGGTAGATTTAAGATAGGCGAGGATATGGCAAAACCATTTATTTGTTGAGCTTTGGATTTGTTGGTCGAAATCGGGGCGTCGTTGCCAGGATTGTCTTGCCATTTTGTGACGGAATTACTCAGTGGGATAAAACTTGGCAACCTTCTTCGTGGCAAGTTTCTGCGATTGTATGGCCATTTTGTGAAGAAATTATCTTTAGTTGCATTCTCTATGCTGTCTGTTTTTTGTGAACTTTTGAAGAAATCCACTACTTTCATCTGGTTCACCGTCACATCCCGCACCGACCTGTAAGTAACGGGTTTGCCGTTGTTGTCTTTGCCGGCGTCGAACAGGGTCCCTTTGGGAATAAAGACCGCTGCGGCGTTTTTGACGGGTTCAAAAAACACAGTAGCCTTGCCGTTCTCGCCTTCGTGTGGCTTGAAGCCTAAGATATCCTTGTAGTAGAACTGCAAATGCTTTTCGGTCAGTGTGTTGAGATTGGCTTGTTCCACCTCATACATTTTCAGGAAGGCCATCGTCAATGCCAAGTGGGGAGGCACGTCGCCTGCTTCTGACAAAGCTTCGATGTGCTCTTTCTTCAACTCGTGTTTGTCGTAGTCGTACACGTCTTTGAAAAAGTCTGTCCAGTCGCTGCTTCCCTTCATGTTGTCGTCGAAGTATACCAAGCGTTTCGCGTATTCTGCCATCTGGACCAGCAGGTCGTCGAAGCTGCGCTCGTCAATTTTCACGTAGTCGCCTGACAAGGCTTTGGGCAGACGGTTGCTCTGCTTGATGCCGTTGTCGTTCCATTGGTATGTCTTGGATATGGCCATATTCAAATGTTGTTATTAAAGTAATAAGGATAAACCATGTTGTAGCTCGAATTGGTCGCGTTGATGGTGTATCTAAGACCGATGATGAGTTTGCCTTCCATGATGTTGTCGATATTGACCTCTACCTGATCAAGGGTGATGCGCGGCTCGTGTTTCTTCACGGCACGGCTGACC
This sequence comes from Candidatus Limimorpha sp., assembly GCA_041842265.1. GTDB lineage: Bacteria > Bacteroidota > Bacteroidia > Bacteroidales > F082 > Limimorpha. Next base: position 10,932 of record JBGYWU010000235.1, read on the forward strand.
ATATCCTTGATGCGGAGCATGGTGATATTGTCATTGCTGGCAAATTGGTAGTCGATGAGGCTGCTGCCGTAGTCGTTATGGAAAAGCCGTTCTTCCAACTGCGTGGAGAAGAGGATGGACAGGCTCTCTTCAATTTCTTGATGGCCGTCGACCATGTCAACACCTCCTGCGAGAAAGGTGTCGCGCATATATTTGTATTTGCTGAAATGCGGTGGAAAACTCCAGCCTTTGCCGATGAAATCATCCATGTTTTTATCCTCCTATCATTACTGTGGGACAACCGCCAATGGGCATGGCGCCGCAGCCGCAGGGGTCGGTGACGCGCAGGGCGGGCTTGCCGCCTATCATCACCGTGGTGCTTCCCAGGATAAAGGGCGAAGAGGGAATGTGGCTGGTTGGTGGGATGGGGCAGACATGAGTGTCGCCCATCACGGCCGCGGGCATGCCGCCTATCATTACCGTGGGTGCACCTGGCCCTATGATTACGCCACCGTGGTTGGTGGGGTCGCCTACTCTTGCTGCTGCTGCCATATTGTCGGTGTTATTATGTTGGTTCTTTAATTGATTTGTACCATTGCGCCTTTCACCACGGTGTTGCCGCTGGCCGAGATCTCTGCCGAAGCATTGCCTGTGGCTTTGAGTTGTGCGTTGGCTTTGATGTTCACGTTGTTGCCTTCGATGTTGATATCTTGGGCGGCTTTCAGGGTGAGGGCTTTTTTGCTCTCTATGGCCACCCCTTGGTCGTTCATGACAATGGTGTTGCCGTTTTGGTCTTCAAGGCGGATGCCTTTCTGTTCATCGCTGACGAGGAGGGTGTTGTTGCCTGGAGTGGCTATCTTCAACGCTTTCTTCTCATCGTCGAGTTCTATGGTGATTTTTTCGCGGGTCACGAAGCCTTTGATGTTGTTGTCGTCTGCAAGTTCGTAGGGCGCTGGAGCTTGACTGCTGTGAAGCATGCCGAGCACGACGGCTTGGCTGGGGTTGCCGTCGATGAAGCCGACCACCACTTCGTCGTCGATTTCAGGCATAAAGAAGCTCCCTCTTTGGTTACCGGCGTCAAGGGTTGCTACACGGGCCCAGAGTTTGGTGTTTTCGTCATTCATCAATCGAATGTAGACACGCTCTTCGCTCAAAGGATCGCCTTCCAAGGTTTCTACCTTGGCTATCTGTAGGCCGTTGACGCCTGATATCATACCCATCGCAGGATGGTCGGCGGTATCGTTGTATTTGTTGATAAACAAGGTGCTGCTGAAACCGATGTCCATCAAGGTCTTCCACAAACCACCTTTAATGGAGTGGATGACGGAAGAGACCAAAGTGGCTCCGTCAAAATGTTTACCGATGCCTTCCAGCCGGATGAAGTCGGAAGGCTGGATGGGAGCGTGGCCGGTAATGTTGATCTTGCCCACGATGCGAGAGAGGTTGTTGCGCATCACCTTTGCTTTTATCAATTCTTGTAAAGCATCCGGATCTTCTTGTTGGCTCATGGCAGTGATGTCATGGGTGCTGTTGTCGCTCATCTCCGAGAGTTTGCCGCTGTCGAGGTCGCCTTGGGTCGTGTCGAACAGGTTGCCTTTCTCCGACACTTCGTCCATTTCCTGCGAGGTGTAGTTCCACGCTTTGGCGGTATAGGTGCCAAAGGCATAGCGACCGTCCATCTCTGTGCGGATTTCTTCGATGGAGTCGCCCGTGGCCACCAATAAGACGGGGTCGGCGCTGAGGTCGGGTTTCTTGGCAATGATGCCATCGTTTGTGGTGAACAGTAGCCAGCCGTTGGCTTCAGCCCTCATATTGATGAAATCCCAGTCGGTGCAGTTGTATTGCACGATCTTCTCATGCGTTACGGTTGTGTCGTCGATGTCTGCAGTGATGCCATAGTTGCCGCAAAGTTCCTCGATGATTTCCTTGTCGCTCATGTCCTCGAAGCTTCGGGAATGACGGTCTAAGGTCATCTTATAAGCTTTGTGCTTGGCAGTGATAGTGAGTTGGTTTTGCCCTTGAGCGTAGTTGAGAGCTTGCTTGACGATGACACCCTTGAAGAGGCTGTTTGAAGGATCATCGTAGCCGGCTTTCACTTCTGTTTCTTTTCCGATAGAGAAGAGGTCAGTGTCCCCAATAGGGTCTTTCTCGTCCGGAAGAGGTTGGTTCTCAAGCACTATTTCGGCTGTTCCAATCTTTTGGAACTCGCATAAGGTGGTGACGGAAACGACTTGCTGAAGGCAAGGGGCTTCTTTGTCATCGGTGAAAAGAGCGAGGCATACTTGACTATTGATGTCGGGGCGCGGTATGTCGTTGCTTGAGGTCATAATCTGTTTCCTTTTCTTATTGACATGAACACATAAGTGAACAGTCACAGTTTATTGTCGATATTTCAATTGCATCCTTTGCGCATCCGTTACTTCGTGGTTTTACGATAGATGGTTTTTTATTCTCGTTTTTTGACGGATTGTCGTTTTTGTTGGATTCTTCTTTGTGTTGCTTCTCGCCAACCGAAGAGAAAGAACAGGTAATTTTGGCGCGTAAGGGCGAACTGTCTGTGTTGAATAAGGTATAATTGACTCTTATGGAGGTCGCGGTGCAGTGGAAAATTTGGTCGCAATAAGTAAGCTCGACAAAATTGGGCTCGTATCCTTTTTTAGTCTGAGTAAACACAACGGCAAAGAAGTTTTCCAGCTCTTGCTGCACGTCACAACGGTTTGGATCGACAATTCCGGTTCCGTCAAAGACAAGAGTGAAGTTGTATTTTTCAGCGTCTGTGGAGGCAAACTTGCCTACCGTTGGAGCATTTCGTTTGGTCTTGTCTTTATTGTAGTGGAAGGCAAAGTCACGCTCAAAGTTTTCCGGATTGATCATTACCTTATATTCGCGTTTCAAGGATTTTGTGAATTGATAGTCCTTGAAGGCTCTGAAGGTCATGGGCGTCCTGCCTCTGTCATTATTGTTGGTCTCACTCATCGTTCTTGGTTTTGTGTTGGACTTCCGTTGTCGTAAAATACACGAATAAGACTACTTGCGGGAATTTGTTCTTTGGTGTTTTCCTGATTTGTGTCCTCCTGTTCGCCTGACAGGGTCGCCTTGATATTGAGTTCTTTGATTTTGATGGTCATGATTCTGATGATTTAACGCGTTGGGAATATTGGTAGGCGAGTTCCAAGGTTTCAATGACAATTTCTCCTTTTTTGGCATCTAAATCGCCAATCTCAAGTTTGATGGGGTAGGCGTTTTCAAATTTCCAGGAGGCCAGAGGATGTTTATCGTCTTTCATGATGGAAACTGTGATGGTACAAGTGGAGAACTTCATATAGTAAATGGCTTGTTCGGCCCATTGGATAATAGGCTGAGTGGTAGCCGCCATAGCTCTTTTTAAAACCAAATTCTTGTATTTGGCAGGTTTAGGCAAACGGTGGACAAACAGGTTCTCTCCGCCTTCCACAACCTCTTCAATCTGAAGTTCGGCGCCAATGCCTGATACTTCCGAAAAGCCAATGTCATTTTGTTGAACGATCTGATCTCCAATCTTTAAATCGCTGAAACTGACATTGAAATGGAATGCGGGAAGGAAAATGTCGGATGCAGCTTTGCCAGGCTCTTTTTTGTCTGAACTTGGATTCACATTGCTAATGGTTGCCGCAACTGCTTGTTTTACAATATCTTTCATGGCGGTTTTGGTTTTCTAATAGGATGGAGTTGGCAGAAAAGCCAACTCCATTAATACAATCAATCTTTCTTTTCTTTTCTTTCCACTTTGAAACTTTCGTAGGCCAACTCGACACTCTCAATGAGCACTTTGCCATCGGATGCGTTCAATGAGCCGCCCTCGTATTTGACGGGGAAGGCGTTGTTGAGGCTCCAGACAATGATGGGCTCATGTTTCTCGTTCAGCAAGTTGATGACTACATTGCGGCGCTCCGTCGTATTGTTTTCAACCTTGGTGAACCAGTCGAAGAAGCTGTTGTCGGCGGGCATGGAGCCGCGCTTGAGCACAACGTTTGTGAAAGTCTTCAAACCGGGCATCTTCAAGGTTGTATTGTCCTTGTTGGTGCCGTCACGATATTCGATGACCTTGGTGCTGGCGGTCAAACCGGATACTTCGGAGAAAGCTGCGCTTTCTTCTTTTTCGCCTTTCCATTCTACACTGAAATGGAAACCGGTTAAGGGATAATTAGTATTATTGGTTTCTGTTGCCATGATGTTACGATATTAATGGTTGAATTCTTATGCTTCTTGTATTTTATGCGAGAACTTCAGGACGATGAACTCGGCGGGACGTACGGCGGCGATGCCGATTTCCACAATCAGGTAGCCGTTGTTGATGTCTTCGGCGGTCATGGTGACACCTAAGCCTACTTTCACAAAGTAAGCTTTGTCGGGTGTGGAGCCTGCCAAAGCACCGTCGCGCCACAGGTTGTTGAGGAAGTTCTCGATCTGGCATTGGATCTTCACCCAGGTGTTGGCGTCGTTGGGTTGGAAGACGGCCCAGTTGGTCGACTTCTGCACGCTCTCTTCAACATAGTTGAACAGACGGCGCACTGGCACGTAACGCCATTCGTTGCTGTTGCCGTCCAGGGTGCGTGCACCCCAAACGAGGATGCCCTTGCCCGTGAAGAAACGAATGGCATTGACTGACTTGCCTGCGTTGGTATCCACATTCATGTCTTCTTGGTCTTTGTCGGAAATGAGTTCAGTGACGTCGGTAACGGAGGCAATGCTCATATTGGCGGGTGCATGCCAAACGCCCTTATTGCCGTCGGCAGCAGCATAAATGCCCGCGATGGCGCCGCTCGGCGGAATGATGGAGGCCTCTGCTTGCAATGCAGCCAATTTCTCGGCATAGCCTGGAATTTGAGGAATGAAGGCCTTGATTTTCAGCTTTTTCAAATCATCATCAGTACAATCTTCGATATCCTTAAAGAGTAGGCCCATCTTTTCTTTTTTCTCTTCGTCTTCGATCTTATTAAGGATTCCTTCCTTGCCGTTAAGCGCTTTCAAAACACTATCGTAGTCAATTTCCTTGGAATATGAGGTCGTAAGGTAAGGATAGTAGGCCGCACCGTAGGAGAGATTGTTGTTGCCCACGTTGTTTCTGAAATCATTTAAGGCATCGCCCAGATTGTCGTTCTTTAGCGGGTCGAGGATGGAGAAACGGTCGCCAAGGTCGGCGCATTGCTTGAGCATAGCTTGGTGCAAGAGGCCCAGTTGAGTTTTATTGAGCAGCATAGCCGCATCGGGGGCGACGAGTAGGGTTACTTCGTCCACTTTCTTTAAAGACTCGAGACCGTTCGTGTAATTCTTGGCATCGATTTTGACCGTATCGTAGTCGCCAACCGATACCACATAGCAGATGCCGCCTCCATTGTCGTAGAAAAGACGCAGGCTGTCATAGAGGACGAATTTGTGATTTTGGAGATTTCCCTCATCGTCGACTACCAGTTCGGGGCCAACTCCAAATAGGTTTTCATAATCGAGCAAACTGTTGATTCTCGTTGCTTTTAGCTGGCCATTGGTCTTCTCTGTGAAGCCGATGAATGCCGGTAATGCGGTTGCCACACCAGCCACTGAGGGTGGGAACTTGGAAATTTCTTTCACGTAGACTCCTGGAGTTTTGTACTCTGTCATAGTTACATGTTTTTTAGGTTGTTAATGTTATGTTGTTTAGTCTTTATTTATTGGTTAATGGATTTCTTCTCTTCATCTGACAAGGAGATGCCGTTCTTCAGCATCAGCCTGAGTTCGTTCGCTGTGAATACACTGTTGCCCTTTTGATGAAGATCGGTCAAGCCTTCGAGCAATTTCCCTTGTTCTTTTTGGCCGAGTTTCACTCCTTTTTCAAATAGGAAACGCAGCTCCTGCAGCGACAGAAGTGGGGCGCTATCCTTTCGGAGGTTTTCAAGGACACGCAACAGTTCTTTTTGTTCTTCGTCGTTCATCTCTAAGCCTTCCTCGTTCTTGTAACGCAAGGGCGACTTTTCGTTCACGAGGACATGTTCGACGAACTTGGCCTCTCTGCCGGAGCTGGCGGACGAGATGGTGATCAGACGCACCTTATATAAAACGGAGGGCACCACTTTCCCGCCCAAGGTCTGCCACATGCTGTTCCATTGCTCGGCTGTGGGCGACTGCAACTCGATGCTGAGCCTTCGTATCTCCTGGGAGATGCTGGTGTCGTCGGGATGGATGGAGTTGAGGTAATAGATGGTGTCGCTGATCTGTTGCAGGGCAAGGGGGTAACTGGTGTGCGACGAAATGAGGATATAGAGGTTTAGGCGCACGTCGGGGTTGGCGTAGTAGCGTTTATTGCCTTCGTTGTTCATACGCAGCTGCGCGTTGGGCTGTTTTACTGAGGTTTCTTCCTCAGTGCGCACCAGCGTGATGAGCAGGCCTTTCTCGTCCTGCCCGTCTTTCTCGATGAGGCCGAGTTCAACGGTGCATTCGTTGTTTGGGAGATGGTCGAATTTGTCTTGTAGGTAGGTTTTTATGGTGTTTAAGGTGGTGTACATGTGAAAATCAAGATGATTATAGGGTTAGTCTAATAAAGGCCTACTCGTTGGAAAGCTTTTTTCAGAATAAATATGTCCAAGTTGTTAATCCTGGATTCTCCAGCAGGGAATGAAGTCGTTGACGAGTACACGAAACAATTCTTAAGGAAACGTTTTCCATTCTTTTCTTTCAGACTTTTTTGATAATCGAGCATGAATGCGTGAAACTTATAATTGCCGCCATTCTGTGATGAGTTGATAATGGTGACATATTCTTTTTTGTGGTCATCCAATTGATTGTATTCGTTGTAAAGTTCGTATGCAATTCTGCTTTTTGCAAAGTTGAAATAATTCAGTACATCGTCTTTGGTAACCTTGCTCAAGTCGTCATTCATGATATAATCGACAAGAGCGACACCAGGAGCTTTGCCGAATACTTTTTCAGAGACCAGATTAATGGTGTCTCCAATAGCGCAGCCAGCGCCGAAAGCAAAAAACAAGGCAGCGGTTTGTGGACTTGCTGCTGCTACTTTTGCAAGTATTGTAGGCTGAGATATGATGACACTGGCCAAATTGGCGGTTTTAAGTGCTATTACGGAAGAACTTGCCACGGGGTTGTTTTCAAAGTCGAGCGATTTGAAAGTTAGGCCATAGTCAATTAATGCTAATGCTACGCCTCCCCAACCAACAATACGGCTGAGTTTTGTGGCCTCTATATTTCTGTGCTCTGCGGTTGCTTTGATGATGTCCTTCGTAGAACGCATTATTCCCAATTCCGTATCAGCAACGACTTTTAGTTCTTTGAACAACTTGCCTAATTGATATATTTCTTTGTATGATTTTAAGCTTTGGAAAGCGGAATAAATGTCATTGCAAAGATTGGAAATGTAGAGTATCGTCTCCGCCACATCGCCTGCGGAAATTGAAGATCCTTGCTCTTCTGATTCAATGGCCTGGGGGGTTCTTCCCACTTTCCCCGTCCCCTGCACCACATGCGTCAGTTCATGCGCCACAAGGCGTTGCCCTTCGGTGGTATTGGGGGAGAATTGTCCTTGGTTGAAGTAGATGTCGTTGCCGAGCGTGAAGGCCCTCGCGTTGATGATGCTGCTCATTTCAGCCGCTTCGGCATCTGTGTGAATGCGCACATGTCCGAAGTCTTGCCCGAAGCCGCGTTCCATCATGTTCATCAATCCTTCTGGCATGGGTTGCCCGCCGCCTTGTAGATGTGCGAGCCGGCTCTCCATCTGCGGCGACAGGGAAATGCCCGAACTGCCGCCGGCGCCTGTTGAAATCTGTCGGCTGATTTTCCCGCTTCTGACCACGGCCTCGGCCATGGCCTCGGCTTCCTGCTCGTCATGGTCGCCCGGTTCGGTCATCTCCAGCTTGGCATGGACGATTGTGCGCGAAGGGAAAACTTTGGTACTGTGGCTTTCGCGTTGGGAAGGCCGCTGGATTGAGACAGGGTTTTTATGGTCAAAGGAAATATTCATATTCAAGTGATTGTTTTTTGCAAGGCATTTTGCAAGGCATGGCATGTCATGAATTGGTTTACACGGAGCAAAATAAACCAAAAAAGAAATAAAAGTCAAGAAAAAAATGAATTTGGACAAAAAATTTTACTTTCAATTGTCTGATGGGCAAGAATGATTCGTTCCTCTCAGTGAAGCAAACGGCTGAAATCCATGAACTTATCGAAGGATTGACGAAAAAATTACTTTGCCTCGACAGGCTTGGCAACCTGCTGCAACTGAAAACTACAAAATGGTAGCTCCTAACAGAGAACAAACTGCATCGTGATCCGGCTGACTTGCTTCACCAGTATCTTCTTGTCTTTTATGAAGTTATGCTCCAGTCCGTCCTGATAATGGCGAATCTGAACAACTACAAGCCATCATTGTACTTGACACTGAAATCGACTTTAAGGCCGGTTCTGAGCAGTTTCAGCTTTTGTTCGTCGCTGTCGAAGCAGAACGAGAGCATCAGGGCCGAGGTTTGGATCATGTTGGCATGGATGTTCAGGTCAGCGCAGAGGCAAATATGGTCTTCAAGTTGCATTCATCCATGAAAGAGTAATCGCTCGGGGAGATGGAGACGAGGGTTTGGTTGTCCTTGATGATATAGGAGGGGATGCTCTCGTCGTTTATCCGATGGTCGCCGTCGATGAGGGTAGGCTCATGGTCGGGATTGAGGAACGACTGCACCTTGAATGTTATCCCTTTGTTTTGCAGAGGTGATGGTCTTTGGGTGGATGATGGTGGCACCGTAGAAAGCCAATTCGATAGCTTCGGAGTAGGGGATATGCGGAATTTTCACCGTTTCTGAGAAGCGTTTTGGGTCGGCGTTGAGTAGGCCGTCCACGTCTTTCCAAATGGTAACTTCCTCGGCGTCTAGACAATTGGCGAAGATGGCCGCGGTGAAGTCTGAGCCTTCGCGTCCGAGGGTTACGCTGTGCTTGCCGTTGACCGTGCCGCCGATAAAGCCCTGCGTGAGACAAACAATGCCTTGGATATGCTCGTCGTTCAATTTGCTGATTCTCATTCGTGTTTCGTCCCAATCGGGGTTGGCGGCACGGTGGTGGGTGTCGTCTTCGGCGATGACATACTTGCGCGCGTCGAGCCAGCGTGTCGGGATGTCGCGCTTGTTGAGGTATTCGTGAATGATACTTGTCGAGATGAGTTCACCATAGCAGACGGTCTGGTCGTATTGGTAGTCGTAGTGAGCATCCGTCTTCCGCAATTTCTCCCAAAGCTCGATGAAAAGTCCAGCGATGTTCTCAGCAAAATCCGGATTGGCGTTCTCGCCGAAGAGTCCGTTAATAATCCCGTCGTGAAAGGCGATGACTTCATGCAATTCCTCTATGCCGAGGCTGCCGTCGTGTTCGCGGAAACTAGCCAGCACTTTTTCGAGCATGTTGGTTGTCTTTCCCATGGCAGAGACAACGAGCATGATGTCCTCTCCTTTGTGTTGGCTCACAATGTGGGCCAAATTTCTCACCGCCTCGGCATCCTTCACCGAGGCTCCGCCGAATTTATAGATTTTGCGAATCATACCCATTTTGTTTAAGCCGCAAAAGTATAAAATATAGGTGATTTCCTGCAATAATTTTATTGAAAAGGAGTTATTCAATCTGAATAACCGCTATTTTTGCACACTTTTTGACATGGCTGTAATGATAAGCGGAAGTGACATTCTGGCAGAGATAACGGTTCGTGCCTCCTGTCGCGAAATATTGTGTCAACTGAACATAATGCTAACCGGATAACTAAACAATTGAAATAATGATAGAAACTGACATTCGTGAACTGAACGAAAAAATCAAAAGGGAGAGTCAATTTCTCGACCTCATCAACCTTGAAATGAACAAGGTCATCGTCGGACAAAAACAGATGACCGAACGCCTCTTGATAGGCCTTTTGGCCAACGGCCACATTCTTCTCGAGGGGGTTCCTGGTTTGGCCAAGACCTTGGCCATCAAATCAATGGCAAGTGCCATTGATGCTGACTTCGCCCGAATCCAGTTTACTCCTGACCTGCTGCCCGCCGACCTCATAGGCACGTTGATTTACAGCCAGAAGAGCGAGGAGTTTGTGGTGCGTCGCGGTCCCATATTCGCCAATTTCGTCCTCGCTGACGAAATCAACCGCTCGCCCGCCAAGGTGCAGAGTGCCCTGCTCGAAGCCATGCAGGAACATCAGGTAACCATCGGCGATGAGACCTTCAAGTTGCCAGACCCCTTCCTTGTCATGGCTACCGAAAACCCCATCGAACAGGAGGGTACCTATCCGCTGCCTGAGGCTCAGGTGGACCGTTTCATGCTGAAAGTCATCATTAATTATCCCAAGAAAGAGGAGGAGAAGCTCATTCTCCGTCAGAATATTGTGAGTACTGTCGCGAAAATCAATGCGGTGGTGAAACCCGAAGACATCCTTCATGCCCGCGAGGTGTGCCGCGAGATATATCTTGACGAGAAGATTGAAAACTACATCACCGACATTGTCTTTGCCTCGCGTTACCCGTCAGACTACAAGCTGAAGAAGTTCGCCAACATGATCAGCTATGGCGGATCGCCGCGCGCCACTATCAATTTGGCATTGGCGGCCAAAGCCTACGCTTTCATCAAGCACCGCGGCTATGTCATTCCCGAGGACATCCGTGCTGTGGCTCCCGACGTGTTGCGCCACCGTATCGGTTTGACGTATGAGGCTGAGGCAGAGAATATTACAACAGAAGAAATCATCAACGAAATATTGAATACCGTCGAGGTGCCATAATTGTTGAGACGTTTTTTAACGTCTCCGATGTTTTCCTGAAACACTTTAATAGGTCTCCTGGAACGTCTTCCTCAAATATGGATAGTTGAGAAATTTAACCTATGGAATCAAATGATATTTTCAAGAAAGTCCGTAAGATTGAAATCAAAACGCGGGGACTCTCCAACCACATCTTCTCGGGGCAATACCATAGCGCCTTCAAGGGGCGAGGCATGACTTTCAGCGAGGTGCGCGAGTATGAGTACGGGGATGACATCCGCAACATCGATTGGAACGTTACCGCCCGTTTTAACAAGCCTTTCGTCAAGGTTTTCGAGGAAGAACGTGAGATGACGGTCGTGCTGCTCATCGATGTGTCGGGTTCCAACGACTTCGGTTCGCGCATGCAGTCGAAGCGCGACCTGACGGCTGAGTTGGCTGCCGTATTGGCCTTTTCTGCCATACAAAACAACGACAAGGTGGGCGTGATTTTCTTCAGCAGCAAGATTGAGAAGTTCATCCCGCCGAAGAAGGGCAGCACACATATCCTCCGCATTATCCGCGAGATCGTGGACTTCAAGCCGACGGAACTCGGCACGGACATCGGCGAGGGTCTTCGTTTTCTGACCTCGGCCATCAAACGCCGCACTTCGGCCTTTCTTATCTCCGATTTCATGACGGACCAAAGTTTCGGGAAGGAGATGCAGGTATGTGCCAACAAACACGATTTGATTGCGCTGCGTATCACCGACCGCCGCGAGATGGACATTCCAAAGGTGGGTTTGGTGAAGTTCCGTGATGCCGAAACGGGCAAGGAACGCTGGGCCGACACATCGAACCGTGCCTGGCACAACGCCTACCGGCAGATGATTCAGTACAAAACCATGGAACTCAACCGCGAGTTTACAAAGCACGGTATCGACAATTCGCTGATATTCACCGATGAGGACTATGTTAGACCTTTGATGCAACTCTTTAAGAAAAGGGAGGCAAGAAAATGAAGAAAACCTTTTTGTTTGTGTTGGCCTTCGCCTTGATGGGTGGCCTTACGGCGCAAAACATAGAAATTGAAGGCAAGGTGGAAAGCGAGGATGTGCAGGTGGGCAAGCCTTTTACGCTCGACTTGAGCCTAAAGGTGCCCTACGGCTGGTTCGTAGAGTGGAACGACTTCGCCATCGACACGCTGTCTGCGCAACTCGACATCATCAAGCGCAGCGAGGTGGAGCGCACCGCTGATGCGGATAGCAATGTCATTGTGAAGCAGCAACTCACACTGATGACTTTTGACACGGGTCAAATCCAGGTGCCGCCAGTTGGCTTGACCTACGCCAGGTCGTTTGAAGACCCGAACCGCCTGAAAGCCTATACTGACCCCATCAAGCTTTATTCTACCACCATCGCGGTCGACACTACCCTGGCCTACAAACCCATAGTGGAGCCTGTTGCAGCCCCCGTCCATTTCAATGAGATGTTCCCCTGGATGTTGGGTGTGCTGTTGTTGGCTCTTGTTGTCATTGGCATTTGGTATTGGCGCCAACACCGCAAGCCTAAAGTGGATGAGGACGGCAACATCGTCAGAGGCCCCGTCATTCCGCCTTACGACAAGGCCATTGATGACCTGAAACGCTTGCGCGAGGAAAAGATATGGCAGTCGGGCAAGGTGAAGGAGTATTTCTCCTCACTTACCGACATCGCCCGCGAATACATCGAAGGCCAGTTCGGAATCAATGCTGTCGAGATGACTACCGACGACATCTTGTTGGAAGTCAAGCTGCTGCATTTCTCGCAAAGTACCTTCGGTAAGTTGAAAGAGACAATGGAAGTCGCTGATTTGGTGAAGTTCGCCAAGTATTCGGCCTCGTCCCTTGAAAGCGATACCTCATTAAGCAACATGACTGAATTTGTCAATGAGAGCTATTCGCATTATCAGCAAATGAAAGCAGTATCACAGACAGAGTCTGACGGTGAGATGCAACTGGGTGCTGGCCGTGAAACACAGTCAGGGGCGATGGTTGACCTCCAAGAAAGCAATGGAAAGGAGGGCGTAAAAGATGTTTGAAAACATGGAATTTGCTAACCCCAAGTTGCTGTGGCTCTTACTGTTGGTGCCTGCACTCATACTTTGGTACGTGTTGCGCCACAAAAAACAAGAGGCTGCGCTGAGCTTCTCCTATTTGAATGGTTTTGTTGAACTTCCCAAGACATGGAAGGCATACCTGCGCCACCTGCTCATTGCTTTGAAGATAGCGGCCTTGTCGCTGCTCATCGTGGCTTTGGCTCGTCCGCAAAGTTCGTCAACCAACTCCACTTCCAACATCGAAGGCATTGACATCGTGATGGCCATGGACGTCTCGGGTTCAATGCTGGCCCGCGACCTCAAGCCCGACCGCCTTTCCGCCGCCAAACGCGTGGCCTCTGACTTCGTGATAGACCGTCCTGGTGACCGCATGGGACTGGTCATCTTCTCGGGCGAGACCTTCACGCAGGTGCCGCTGACCACCGACCACGGTGTGATGCTCAGCATGCTGGCCGAAATGAAGAATGGTCTCATCGACGACGGCACGGCCATCGGCGATGGTTTAGCCACCTCAATAAACCGATTGAAAGACAGTGAAGCCGTCTCCAAGGTCATCATACTGCTAACTGACGGTATGAATAATGCCGGCTCTGTCGACCCGTACACGGCCGCTGAAATGGCTAAACTTTACGGCATACGTGTCTATACTATCGGCGTGGGCACCTATGGAACGGCTCCTTATCCTATGCAGAGCCCCTTTGGTGGCACGGTTATCCAACAAGTGAAGGTCGAAATCGATGAGAAACTGCTCACCACCATCGCCAACTCGACCGGAGGCAAGTACTTCCGTGCTAACAACAACCAGAAGCTGGACGAGATTTATCAGGAAATCGACAAACTGGAGCGATCTAAGATTGAGGTAACCGAGTTTCGCCGCCTCCACGAAGAGTTCTATCCTTTTGTGGCCTTAGCTTTGGCTCTTTTGCTGATGGAGTTCCTCCTGCGCAAAACCATTTTCAGGACTATTACAGACTAAAAGCGATAATGATAGGTAAGCTGTTGTTTTTTGCACGAGATTCTGAGACAAGAAAGTGTTTGTTATGGAAAATGTATTGAGATTTGAACATCCAGAGTACCTTTACGGGTTGATAGTCATCCCCGTATTGGCCATCGTCTATTTATTGTTTCGCCTTGGGCAGAAACGCCGTTTCGAACGTTTTGCCCAAATCGGAATGCGTGAACAATTGGCACCGAGCTTTTCCAGACGACGCGCCAACTTCAAGTTCATCGTTTTTTTGCTGATGCTTGCCTGCACCATTTTGGCACTGGCCAACTTGCAGAGTGGCAGTAAGATGGAAGAAGTGAAACGCGAAGGTATCGACCTTTATATTGCGGTTGATGTCTCCAACTCAATGAATGCGGAGGACATCGTCCCCAGCCGCTTGGAACGCTCAAAGCAGGCCATCAATAAGTTGATTGCTGAAATGCAAGGCGACCGTATCGGTGTCATCGTGTTTGCCGACAAGGCTTTTGTCCAATTGCCTGTCACAACTGATTATTCAGCGGCAAGGATGTTCCTGTCTACCATCAAGACTGATCTGGTTGCTTCCCAGGGTACGGCCATAGCGGAAGCCATCCATTTGGCCCTCAAGTCGTTTCCGGATGAAAACCACAGCCGTGCCATTGTCATCATTTCCGACGGTGAGGACCATGAAAATGATGCCGCTGTGAAGGCAGCACAAGAGGCCGCCAAGAAAGGCGTACAAATCTATACCATCGGCATGGGTCTTCCTGAAGGTGCTCCTATTCCCGAATACAACCAATATGGCAACCAGACGGGTTACCGTCGTGACAGAAACGGCACAACCATCATCACCCGCCTTGACGAACAAATGCTTCAAAAGATTGCTGCTGCGGGCAATGGCATCTATGTCCGCGCCAACAATTCCAACGTGGGCCTGAGCAAGATTTACGGTGACATCAGCAAACTTGACAAGTCTGAAATCGAGGCCAAGGTTTTCACCGACTACGAGGATCAGTTTCAATGGTTTGTGGGTGCTGCCATCGTCTTTCTGCTGATTGAGATTCTCGTCTCGGCAGGCAGGAAAGCCTGGGAGACCAAGTTTAATATTTTTGAGAAATAAGATGAAAATATCCGTTAAATATTTGACAATCATTTTCTTCCTTTTCTCTGTGCTGACAGGTTCTGCGCAGAGCGATGAGAAGGCTATCCGCAAAGGCAACCGGCAATACAAAAAGTCGAATTTCGAGGAGGCCGTCACTAAATACAAGGAAGCATTGAATCATCGGCCAAATAACGCCAATGCCCAATTCAACTTGGGCGATGCCTATTACGGCTTGCAATATTATGATAGCGCCTACTCCGCTTTTGAAAAGGTCGTGGAGATGTCGCCTGATGTCAAGCTGAAGTCGGATGCGCTGTTCAATATGGGCAACTGCCTGCTTGCCCAGGATAAGTTCTACGATGCTTTTAATACCTATAAGGTGTCGCTGAAGCTGAATCATGAAAACGCTGATGCCTTGTACAATCTCGAGTATTGTCGTGCACACCTGGTAAAGAGCAAGGTTCAGGTGCTGCAGCCCGAACACGGTAAGGTGGATGCCAATGAAAAAGAGGCATTCAACGGGCAGCGCATCACTCTGTCCTCGAAACCCGATACGGAATACGCCTTGGCGCAATACTTTGTGGTGAGGGCCGACAACCCCGAAGTGCAGGTTCAAGTGAGCGGCAGCAGTTTCGTCATGCCCAAGTTTGATGTGCTGGTATCGGCTGAGTTCAAGCTGGCACATAAGATTGAGATTGACAAAAACATCAAGAATGGCATGGTGAAAGCCGACCGCAATAAAGCCGTAGAAGGTCAGCAGGTGACCCTAGAAGCACAAGGAGAGAGCGACTTTGTGCTCGACAAGTTCATTGTGTATCGCAAAGGTAATCGCAATGACACAGTTCCGGTAAGCAAGAAGACCTTCCAGATGCCCGAATTTGACGTGATTGTGACAGCATTGTTTCGTAATGCGTTGAAAATCAGTATCGATAGTACTACTAATGGCACCGTCAAGGTGACCGACAGCTTGGTTAAGCCCGACGATAATATCGGTATCATAGTGAAACCCGACAAGGGCTATCAGTTGGGTGACTTGCGGGTGGAGAGCAATAGGGATGCTGGGGAGTCGGCACCTGTCGGCAACGACAACATGTTCCGAATGCTCGATGCCGACGTTACAGTGAAGGCCAACTTTGTGGAGGCAACGGAGTATTACAAGGTGAGCGCCGACACCACGGTGGATGGTGGTCATGTGTTGCTCGACCAAACCGAAGCCACGCGACGCGAAACGGTCATGCTGCGCAACACCCCCGAACCCGGCTACCAGTTCAAGGAATATGTCATCCATCAAGTGGGCGACACCGCTGTGAAAGTGCAGCCCCTCGGCAATTTCTTTACCATGCCCGACTTTGATGTGGAGGTTTCAGCTATCTTTGAGAAGAACGAAGGTGATGACCAGCAGCAAGACCAACAAAAACAGGATCAGCAACAAGACCAACAACAGCAACAGAATCAACAGAACCAACAAATGTCGAAAGAGGATGCCCAACGCATGCTTGATGCCCTTGAGAACCAAGAAAAGAAAACCATGGAGAAGGTCAACGAGCAAAAAGTGAGACAACAACCGAAAAAGAAAAGCGATAAAGACTGGTAATCGGATTAAATTAGCCCTGTAGGGGCGACAGAATGTGGGCAGGCGGTGTAACCCTTGCCGAAAAAACAAAAATAGTATTTTTGCAACGCGAAAGAACAAAGGAAATAATGAAGAGAATATCCATATTATTTGTAACCCTCGGATGTTTATGGCCCGCCGCACTATGGGCGCAAGACACCCCGACTCTGACGGTCTCTGCCAAAAAGCAGGTTGTGGCGGGCGAGCGTTTTCAGGTGGTGTTTGAAACCAATGCCGACGGACGCAATTTCCAAGCGCCTTCGTTTGAGGGATTCAATGTGGTAGGCGGCCCGTTTACTTCAACCAGCTCAAGCATACAGATGGTCAACGGCTCTGTGACACGCTCCACACGCAATTCCTACACCTATGCCCTGCAAGCTTCTCAAGAAGGTTCCTACCGTATAGGCTCTGCCTCGCTGACCGTCAACGGTGCCAAAGTCAGCAGTGAACCCTTCGAGATTAAGGTAGTGGCCGACAACGGCAGCTATGCCGCATCAGGTGGGAGCGGTGCGACGTCACACCAAGAACCGTCAAACCAAAACAACGATGCCTCAAAAGTCAGCAGCAAGGATTTGTTCCTCAGATGCATCCCTTCTAAGAAGTCGGTGTATGTCGGCGAACAGGTTGTGCTCACCTACAAGCTATACACTAAAGTGCCAGTGGCGTCGGTCTCCCTCTCCAAGATGCCTGCTTATGCGGGCTTCTGGACCAAAGACATCTCCGACAACAGTGGAAAGCTGAAGCAGTCGAGCGAATACGTCAACGGTATTGAGTATACCACCGCAGAAATCCAAACAGTGGTTATCGTGCCTCAGCGCACTGGCAAGTTGACCATCGACCCGATGACGATGGAGTGTATCGCCCAAATTCGATCCGCACGCAGCAACCGCCGTAGCATGGATCCCTTCGATGCGTTCTTCAACGACCCCTTCTTTAACAGCAATGTTACCAATGTGCAGAAGGAACTATCCTCGCAGTCGTTCGACATTGAAGTCAAGAGCTTTCCCCTAAACGGCAAACCCGACTCTTTTATGGGTGCTGTGGGCAACTATAGATTCAGCTCCACCATCGACAAGCCAGAGTTGGGTACCAATGAGGCCGTAACCCTGACGATGACCGTTTCGGGTACGGGAAACATTGAACTGTTGCAGCTACCGGATCCTGTTTTTCCTCCCGACTTCGAGGTTTACGACCCAAAAATCACGATTTCTACTGATGCCACGCCGCAAGGCATTACGGGAACGAAAAAAGCCGAGTTTCTTGCCATTCCCCGAAGGGCAGGCACGTTCACCATACCTCCTGTCGAGTTCTCATATTTCAATCCCAACACAGAGGTATATCAGACACTGATCTCGGAGCCGTACGAACTTACGGTTCGCAAAGGCAAAAACACCGATGAGGGCGGTGGCGTGTATTCTCCCGGCCAGGAAGACATCAAGTATTTGGGCAGCGACGTGCGCCACATCATGAGCGATGGTGTGCAGCTGAAGCCCAAATACACCTCGTTTTTCGCCTCGTCAACCTATTTTGCTGTCCTGACTGGCTTGCTTCTGATTTTCGTTGCACTGCTGCTCATTCTGAAAAAACATGCCGAGATGGCCAAGGATACCGCCGCCAACCGTAACCGTAAGGCCGACAGGGTGGCGCGAGGCCGACTGAAGAACGCCTACCAACACCTAAAAACCAAAGACCAGGAAAAGTTTTATGTGGAGATGTCGCAGGCCTTGTGGGGCTACATCGCAGACAAACTTGGCATAGAGCGTTCCAAACTGTCTATGGAAACGGTGAGCGCGTCCATGCAGAGCAAGAATATGCCCGAAGAGCTGATTCGGCAATTTGTGGACACACTCAACAACTGTGAATTTGCACGCTTCGCCCCCGGTAGCGCAGAGGAGAAGATGGACGACCTCTATAGGCGGGGCATTGATGTCATCTCGAAAGCGGAAAAAGTAATCTGATCTATGAAAGGAGAAATGACAATGAAAAGACACACCTTATTAATATTATTAAATATGCTCGCTGTGATGGGATGCACCTTCGCGCAGACCCCTGCCGACGAGTGGTTCGATCAGGCCAATACCGCATATAACTCTGGAAATTACAAAGAAGCGGTGGAACTTTATGAAAAGATCCTCGAAACGGATATGGAGTCGGTACCTGTCTATTACAACATGGGCAATGCCTACTATAAGATGCGCGAATTCCCCATGGCCATCTACTATTATGAAAAGGCCTTGAAACTCGACCCTTCAAACGAAGATGCGCAAACCAACCTTAAAATAGCCAACCTTTCCATCGTCGATAAGATAGACTCCGTCCCCCAGTCGCTCGTTGAACGTTGGTGGCACAGCTTGAGGTCGATGTGCACAAGCGACTGCTGGGCATGGTGTTCGGTGGTCGTCTTTGCCTTGCTTCTCATCTGCTTGTTCCTTTTCCTTCGTTCACGCAGTGTCGGCTGGCGCAAGTTCGGCTTTTTCATGGGCGCCGTCTTCTTCATCGCTATCGCCTTTTCTGTGGCCTTTGCAGCCCAGCTCAGGCATGCTGCCAATATCCACGACCAAGCCATCATCATAACCCCTACGGTGACAGTGAAGAGCTCGCCAAGCGAGGCCAGTGTTGACCTTTTCGTGCTGCACGAAGGGTCAAAAGTAACCATTTTGAAGTCGTCAAACGGTTGGAACCAGATTCGAATCGCCAATGGCAGTGTCGGTTGGCTTGAAGAGAAAATCATGCTTCCATTCTGACCTTTTCGATACAGTCAAGGATTTTTTTTTGAGAAAAAACGTTTTTTTTTTACCTCGAAGTGTTATTACTTTGTTAGAATGTCCTATATTTGCAGACCATAATAAAGTGAAAAAGTGTCAAAACACGTGTATAATAGAGGATTAATTAAAATTTCGTGATATGAAAAAGAGATTTTTACCTTTCAGTTTACTTCTGGTAATCATTATCTTAGGTCAATCGATGGCAATCGCTGACCAAGGCGGACACTATGTTCCGCGCAAGCAAACCAACAATGCGGAGAGCTTTATGGGCAGTCTTCGCGCTAACCAAAAGACAGGCCTGGTCGATCCTGCCGACATGCTTAAGGCCATGCAGGCTCCGGCCACGAAAGACCCTGTCAACGATCCTCTCTATTGGATTAACATGGGCCCGAACAATATGGGCGGTCAGACCACAGCCGTCATTTACGACAACAGACTATACGACGGTCATTCCAATGGCATCGTTTACATCGGCTCAAAAGGCGGTGGTGTATTCAAGTCATATAACTACGGTGTTACTTGGCATCAGGTAGGCGGCCTCGACCTCATGGTGAGCTGTATGGTGCAAGACGCCAACGGTGTCATTTATGTAGGTACCGGCGACGGTGATGATGCTGCTACACATAACGGCCTCGGTCAACAAGGCTATGACAACAGCTTCATCGGCACGGGTCTCTACACCCTCATCGACGACGTTTTCGAGCAAGTTAAGGCTCCCACCGAGGATGCTTGGCAGTTTGTCAACGACCTTGCCATTGCCAATGATAAGCTGTTGGCTGCTACCAATGAAGGCCTGATGTATTCAATTGACGGGGGACACAACTGGTCTGTCGCCATCGAAGGCAAAGCCGTCTCTGTGAAGGCGGGTCCCGACAACACCATCGTAGCTGCTGTCAATGGCCATGTCTATGTCGGCTCCGACGTTACTAATTTGGTGGATCATTCCGGTACTGGCAATGTTCTCCAGGGTGATAGCCTTCTGCCTCAGTCTCCTAGCGGAATGGTTGACATTGCCATCGCCCCATCGGATGCCAACGTCATCTATGCAAGTTTTATTGGCAGCAATGGTGTCCATACCGGTGTCTATGTGTCCAGAGACAAGGGCAACACTTGGTATACCGCTCTGCCTTCGGTGACGAATGCGCAAGGTCACAACATCTATGCTGGTTTCGGCTTGTACAACCATGGTATTGTCGTCGACCCCGATAATGCTGACATCCTCTATGTGCTTGGCTATAACCTCTGGTCACTGACTGCCACCCAAGGCAATGGTTACTACCTTGCTGTGCAATTGACAAACGCGTCTTCCTATTACCTTCCGAACTATATCCACGTGGGTATCCACACCATGGTCTTCAACCCCAACAATTCGCAAGAATGCTATGTGGGCACTGATGGCGGTATCTATAAAGCTACGGGAAGATTTACATTCCAATACTGCAACCGCAACTACACCACCTCCCGCATGTTCAACGTGGCCTGTTCCGGTAAAGACACCCGTGTCCTCGCCGCCGGCCTTGACCACGGCACCGTGTATATCCCTGGTGAAGCCAATGCCAATACATTGGAAACGGGCTTCTGGATCAATCCTACAGGAGACAACATGGGAGTATTCTCAGATAATTCTCACGCCGGCTCTTGCGCTATCTCCACAATCAACCCCAACACGTTCTTCGTTACCTATAAGGAAGGCGGTTTGGCTCGTACTCAGACCGCTGGCGAAGACTGGGTTTCGACCAACTTCACCTCAGACCTCTCACTTCCCACCACCACTTCGTTCCGCATGCCTGTCCTCCTATTCGAAAACTATAACAACCAAACAAACCCTGAGACCGCTTGGTACTTCAACATGACCGAAGAAACGCAAGCTGCTGGCACCACAGTTCAGGTGATGAGCAACAACAAGTATCCCTTCAACTATACCTTGACCGCTCCTCTCTCTGCCGGCGACTCCATCGAAGTGCACGACCCAGTCACTTCTTATTTCTTCGTTGCCTCCACCAATGCTTTCTTTATGACCCGCACGCCATTGCAGTTCGGTCTGGAAGCCAAATGGTATAAGTTGGCCGATGGTTCCACGGCTGGCTTTAGTGGTACGCCTCTTAGCATGAACATTTCCGCTGATGGCGACGTTATGTTCGTGGGCTTTAAGGATGGCAAGTTCTTCCGCATCTCAGGATTGAACAGTGTCGTTGATGCCGCCACCGGCACTATCAACAACGAACAGTATGCTGCCACAGTCACAAAGATCACCCTGCCCATTGACGGTCAGTGTGTCACCTCGGTCAGTGTTGACCCACGCGACAACAACAAGGTTCTCGTCACCTGCGGTAATTATGGCAACGAAGACTATGTGTTTTATAGCACCAACGCTATGGCAGAAGAACCTACCTTCGTCTCCAAGCAAGGCAACCTGCCCAAGATGCCCGTCTACTCGTCGGTGATTGAAATGGTAACCGGAGATGTCATCATTGGCACCGAGCGCGGTATCTACAGGTCGAAGAATCTCGGTACCTGGACCTTTGACAGCCAAATCTTGGGCGAGATTCCGGTCATGGAGCTCAAGCAACAGCGTGCCTATGTTGAAGATGCCATTACGGTGAATCATACCAATGAAGGCGACTTCATCACTGAATATCCTGGTGTGAAGAATACTGGTATTATCTACGCCGCCACATACGGCAGAGGCGTGTTCCGTTGCGAGAACTATAAGTCGGTTTCTGGAGTTGGTGTTCTTGAAAATCCGTCAGTCGACAACAATGTTGCCGTCAAAATGTATCCCAATCCGGTCAGCAGCCAGGCCACCCTCAGCTTCGAACTCACGGAAAGCGGCAATGTCAGCTATTACGTGTTCGACATGACGGGACGCATCGTGATGAACCAAGAGTTGGGCCGCATGAGTGAAGGCAGCCATCAAATCAACATCAACGCCGAGAACCTCGGTTCCGGTTCCTACATCCTGCGCCTCAGCCAGGGTGCCAAGAACAATGTGGTGAAATTCATGGTATACTAAGTGTTGAGGTACGCCACAACGTGCCGATACCACACAAAAAAGGAAAGACAATCTGAAAAGGTTGTCTTTCTTTTTGTATTTTTGCGCTATCATATCAACCTGCATGAACAGCAAAAGAATCAATAAGGTCTTGGTTGCCAACCGTGGCGAGATTGCGGTGCGTGTCATTAAAACCTTACGCAAACTCCATATCATCTCTGTGGCGATTTTTGCCGACAACGATGCCAATGCCCTCTATCGGCGTATGGCCGATGAGGCTTATCCGTTGGGCAACGGGACCTTGAAGGACACCTACCTCAATGTCCATAAGATCATTGACGCAGCCCTCGACTCGGGTGCCGATGCCATCCATCCCGGATACGGTTTCCTTTCCGAGAGCCCCGAACTCGCCGAAGCCTGCCAAGCCAACAATCTGATTTTCATTGGTCCTGACCCCAATTCGATGCGTTTGATGGGCAACAAGATTGAGGCTAGGAAGATAGCCGTCAAACAAAGTATCCCCGTCACCTTTGGCATGACCGGCAGCAAGGAAGAGATTCTCGGCCAGTCAGCCAACTTTCCTTATCCCGTCCTCATCAAGGCGGCAGCAGGCGGAGGAGGCAAAGGCATGCACATCGTTAGAGAAGCAGCCGACCTGAAGGACGAGCTGGAACAAGCTTCACGCGAAGCTGAAAAGTATTTTGGAGACGGCACTGTCTTCATCGAACAATATGTTGATAATCCACGCCATGTCGAAGTGCAGGTGCTCGCCGACCATTTCGGCAATGTCGTTCATCTTCACGAACGCGAATGCACCATCCAACGTCGCTTCCAAAAAATCATCG
>JBGYWU010000236.1:0-4945 GCA_041842265.1 Candidatus Limimorpha sp.
AACGATAAGGCCTGCGCCATAGGCGTGGGCTGGTCGTTTCCATACTTGTAGGGTTTACCATAGCCTTTTGACAATGGTTGCGGCATAGTCTGCGCCTTCTTTATTTGCCACAAAACCATCAAGTCATGGACAAGAAACTGATAATCCAACGCCTGAAACAATTGAACGCGCAAATTGCCGACATCGACAAGAGAGTGGCCGCTATCGACAAGCTCCTTGACGGTGATCCCTCCGACGAAACCGTGCAAAATTGCATCCGGGAAACGGCTAAAATTCTCGAAGAGCGAGAGCCTATTCTCAACGAATCCCGACAATTGCTCTTGCTCCTCAACAAAAAAGCCCCAGACATCGATAGCGATGCCGAGGCCCTAATAAACTGATTTCTAAAGCTCACGCTTTATGCATCTCCATTAATACAATGCTGTATTCCGAGCGTTCAACCCCAGCGTCTTCAGCAGCTTGGTTGACCACATCAACCAGGTAAGAATAATCCTTGGTTTTGATTTTGGCCGAAATCAGCAGGCCACTCACGCCAAAGTAGCCGATGTTGGTGGCCACGATGGCGGGGCGGATAGCACGGTAAGCAGCCACCGTGTAAGCTTCAATGTGGATAAGTGCTTCCATGATCAAGAAGATTTATTGTATTGCCCGTTGGCCGGATGCTCCAGCTGCCCTGACTTGCAAAGCTCCGCAATGTATCGTTCAGCGGTCTTGTCAGAGATGCCATAAGATTGGGCGATAGCGAGATAAGTCGAACGATTGAACGAAGCTGGCAAGGCCTCAAAAAATTTTGATCGCGAGGCATCGGCAAACTGTTTGCTACCTTTGAGTGCTTTATACGATGGCTGCTTTCGGGGTAAAGCCTGAAAAATAGAACTTGTATGAACCAACAGGACTTTGACCATTGCCAAGGCGGTGGAGAAATCCGCATCCGCGCACACGAGCCCTTCCCGCACCTTTTGAGAGGAAAAAGGCTTTTCATCGATGAGACGCAAAACCGAAAGAATCATCGCAAACCTAAATAGAATAAGGCCAAGACGGCGGACAGACGCAATGATGTCATCACCGAAGAACCGAGCGTAGCGAAGCTGTGTGGCCTCAAAGAAAGCGTTGAACTGGACTTGCTGCACCCGGCTAAGGGTAAACTGCACTGGATTCTTGGGAAACGTCTTCAAAAAAGAATAGAAGTCACGGCCTATTTGCTTGAACTGCTCATCAGCCGTAGAAACGCCCGTGAAAGCGAACATGTCATGCCAGACAAGTTCAGTAGGCATGGTATAGAAAATGAAGCGGCTGAAAAGACCGTTTTCGGCATCAGGAATGAGGTTGAAGATCTGCTGAGGTGTACCTGAAAGAACAGCGGAGAACTTAGGTTTGACAATCTCGACGAATTCATGGTCTTTCTTGCGGAGGTAGGAAATGGATTCATGATGGAAAGCCTTTCGAAAACCGTCTGAATAGTTGCCAAGGTCAGAGTTGAATGCATTGGCCAGGGTGTCGCCTTCGGTCTCGAACAGGAGACCGACTCCATTGTTCTGGGCAAGTGTTTGATAAACCACCGTGGCCGTGCTGTTGGCAGGAACAAACAGGGTGAGGAATGGCGGTTCCTTAGGCTGCACGGCAAGGGCGTTTTTACGATTGGTAACAAAAGCGGCTTGGGCGGCTTCAAACTTCTTCATCTGTCTGTGATATTTGTCACGTAACGCCTGGTGTATTGGAGCCACGAGATGACGGCACAATGAGAGCCGCCCTTTGCCTGCCGATGCTCGGGCGGTGACATAAAGAAAGAGGTTGGCAAAAACTTCTCGGCGATCATATACGCCAAAAACATTGGGGATACAAGCCGAAAAAACAGCAAGAGAACCAAGGATTAGGATGTCTGCGTCCACATCCGAAACGGAATCGGAAACAATGCGTTGCATGATGACTGGAAGATCCGAACGGACTGATTGCGAAAAGGTTGGCAAAGACTTTGGAGTATCGTTTTCAGCCGAAACGCAAGAACAACCACTGTTGTTTTCCTCAAGTTCCTCAACCCAGCCAGTTGAGGAACTTGAGGAAAATGAGGAAACGCCATGACGTTTTGCGATGTAAAACAGCGTGGCGATGCTGATTTCTCGGCTCCCGTCACGCAGGCAGGCCGTGTATTGCCGGTCGGCCTCGGCCATGTCATAACCCGGATAGAAGCGGCTGAGGCGATGGAAGAGCGGCCGCCCTTCCTCGCCCAGCTCCGACACCAGGGCAAAGCCGATGGCCAGCCAGTCGGAATAGGCAGCCGTGATGTCGATGCCCGTGGCCTCGACGGCACTCACCAGAGCTTCAACATCCGTGTGCCTAGCCGACGAAGCCACGGCGGCATTCCAGTCATCGGGATTGAAGACGGCTTTCTTCATAGCAACGAGGGATTGAGGTAGGCATCCGCGTCGTGCGGCAGGTAACAGGCGCGGGAGAGGTTGCGGCAGTGGCGGTCAACCTCCACGCCGTAGTGGTTGAAGATGTAGTTGTAGAGACTGGCGAAGAACCGCACCTGGTATTCCCCGAACGACTCCCCGTCGTTGCCGTACCGATAGAAGGAGTCCGTGAACGAGATCACCCACTTCAACCCGTCGCCCGAGGGACTGCGAAACAGCAGCAGCGTCTCGAAATAAGGATCCTGCTTCAGCTGCTCAAACACGGCCTCCACCTCCTTCAGGTGGTCGAAGTCGAGGCAGAGGTAGCCCGAGTGCTGGATGATGGCCTTGTCGATGCGCACCGTGAAGATGCCGGAGAAGGTGCAGTAGTCGAACTTGTCCGACTTGTACTGCCGGCGGTACCGTTCGTCCTTGATCGAGCGGTATTCGCGGGTGCGGTCTTTGGCGTAGTCGCTGATGATGTAGTTGAACACATCGATCAGGTTCACCACCTGGTAAGGGTATTTGTTCGTGATGGGTCGCCTGAAGATGCTGAAGCCGGGCAGTCTCTTCAGGTCGCATTGCGCCGAGGGCTTCACGGCGTAGTTGTCGGGGGTGCCCCAGAAGTACATCGCCGGGGCGTTGCTTTTGTCGGTGTTCATGGCTTGTAGGTTTGGTAATGGTTGTAGAGAAAGCGCTCGATGTCCTGGCGCAGGAAATAGGTCTTGTTCTTGATGCGGCTGCATTTCAGCCCGCCCTCCGAACACCACTCCTTCAGGGTATTCTTGGTCAGGTGCAGCATCAGCAGCAGGTCCGACAGCTCTATCCAGTCGAACAGCACGGGGTATTCCTTCAGGTCTTCATTCATCGTCCAGCCCTCCTATCTCCATTTGTTGCCGTCTGGCAAGGATCTGCGCGTCGTGCAGCGCGTTCCGCTCCTGGCGCGACATGTGCCTGCTTGAGGCAATCCAAGCGTCTATCTCCGACTTCTTGAACTTCACGCGGCGCGTCTCCCCGTCCTTGTAATAGGGGAAGTAGCCCAGCCGTTTCCAGCGGCGCACGGTCTGTTGCGAGGGATGGTCGGGGTGGTAGGCGCAAAGCTCCTCCACGGTGAGGTAAACATCCTTTCCGGAGTCCTTGTCACGGATGTCGTTGCAGATGCTCTTCAGCTCCGCGATGCCGTCGAGGATGTCGGCGACGGCCTGGGGCAGTTGGTCAAAGGTGATGGTGTCTAACATGATACTTTCGTTTTGGCGCGGGCCATCCTTACGGTACCGATAAAGAAAAAGCCCACGAAGGTTAAATCGTGGGCAAAGATGAGGCCTTGTGTCGGACTATGAATTATACTACAATTGTACGTATAATCAAAAACCGTCGAAATCGATGCGTTGTTGCCACTCACGAGCCTCAGCCCGCTTTCCGGCATTCAGCCCGTCCCCCTTCTCATAATACGCCTGCGCAAGCTCATGCAGCCTGTCAAACACATCCATGAAGTTGCCCGTCCGCTTCGCCGACGAAAGCAGGTTCCTCATGTTGCGGATTTCCGTGTTGAAGTACAGCCCCAAGTCGCAGACAAAATCCTCCGAGTTCGAGGCGATTCTGCCGTCAGCCGTCTCAAAGATATGCAGGTCATAGATGATGCGGAACAGCTTCACAAAAGCCGTAATCTTCTGGTTCGAAATCTTGTAACGGCTATGCATCTCAGCTGCTTCCTGCCGCTCCTCTGCCTCCTCCATAGCGATTCTCACCGCCTGTGTCCAGTCGCCATCCTCTTCCGCTATAGTGGCGAGCAACGCCTTCAGCACAACAACGTTGTCATGCTTTGGCAATCGCTCAGCATACTCCATCAAATGCCGTATCTTCACAAAATCTTTACTCTCGCTCATAATTTCATCTCGCATTCATCTATTATTTATGGCCCCATTCACTCCTAAACCACCCGTCGTTAGCACGTATAACGTTAGCACGCATAACGAAAATAATCACTCCTTCACCCACTTCCCACATTCCGCTTCCTTTCCCTCAGCCATCACCTTCCAAACATAAATTCCTTCAGCCCAATCTCCAGCATCAATCCCCGTCACATTTTCTGTGAGGGCTTGGCTGTGGATGAGTCTTCCGTTGGAGTCATACACCTCCACCCAAGCATCCCGCAACCCCGTCCTAATATTCAGCACATCCTTCCCTGGATTAGGATAAGCCACCGCCACCTTCAGCCCGTTGTCATGCGCTTCCTCGATACCCACAAAAGCCTCGGCAGGAAATTTTACAACAGAAGTTGCTCTGTCATACGAATCCAGTTTTTTTGAATTTAAAGTCAGAAAAACACCACCATCCCTTGCAGCGGTAATGCTCGCAGCAGCACACCAAAGCCTATCATAATCGTTGCTATAATATACCGTTGAAAGTGTATTAAAATCCTCGTCAAGTTTTTCAATTACAATCCACGAATCCTTTTCATATGGGAAAAAACCCACATTCAAGGAATAGCAATATAATAATGAATAATTATCCATAAGAGTTACAGCCCTGCTATCAGCAACAAAATCAAAATC
>JBGYWU010000237.1:0-7429 GCA_041842265.1 Candidatus Limimorpha sp.
ACATGTTCGTCCGTGTCCACAAGTCTTATATCGTTTCGTTTAAGCATATACAGGACTTGGACAAGTCGGACGTTTCCGTGGCGGGCAACAAGCTGCCTGTTGGAGCCAGCTACCGCGACATGCTTTTGGCAAGATTGAAGTGATTTTTTTGAAGAATGATATTTCGCATGAACTTTGTACGGCAGAAAAAATGTATATTTGCAACCTGAGCCATCATTAAAAACAAGAGATCAAGGATATATTTGAAATCACAACCAGGAAAAACGGCGATTTTCAGTTCAATCTGAAGGCCTCCAACGGACAAGTCATCCTTTCGAGTGAGGGATACAAGATCAAGTCTTCATGCCTCAGTGGTGTGGATTCCATCAAGAAGAACAGCCGGAACGAAAAACGTTTTGAGAAGAAAATTGCCCCTCCAACGTCAGGTAATCGGCTCAAGCCAGATGTATGCCAACGGGTGAACATGACCACTGGAACCGTCTCGGTGATGAAAAACGCCCCTGAGGCGAAAGTCGTTGACCTGACAGAAGCATAATTTGGTTTCGTGCAGTTGGCGGTGATGTGAGGGACACTGTCGTAGGTCATGATATATCTTTTATCATGATATATTTTTATAATGTGTTGTAATTCAGCATATAAAATAATATTTTCAAAAAAAGTGAAAAAATCGCTTGATGATATCAGAAAAAAGCCTACTTTTGCACCGCAATTCACCTCTGGAGAGGTGGGTGAGTGGCTGAAACCAACAGTTTGCTAAACTGTCGTATCCTGCAAAGGGTACCGGGGGTTCGAATCCCCCCCTCTCCGCAACGGAGTATGAAGACGATGGTGGCATCGTCTTTTTTTTCGGGGTATGGCGCAGTCCGGCTAGCGCACCTGCTTTGGGAGCAGGGGGTCGAAGGTTCGAATCCTTTTGCCCCGACGATTGAAAACCAAGGAGTTACAATATTATGTAACTCCTTTTTTCATTGAAAAACCGAAAATTTGCACGCAATTTGCACGCATGTTTTGAAATGTCGGTGAAAATTTGACTTCTTTTTAGTTGTTATTTTGGGCTTCGGAATAGCCAATAATTTGTGGAAAAATGCACTATTTTGGCCTCCCAAAACAGACAAAAAATTGCCGCTCCTTTCGAGGCGGCAAAAACGCAATTTTAGATAACCCATTATTAGAAAAATGGGGCGCTTTATCCAGCGGTGGCTGTCTAAAGCGTGACAAAGATACAGCTTTTTCGGAAATCACGACCATATTATAATTTGGATGCCAAGTACCGGTTCGCTTGCCAGATGTGCCAATATGAGGATGAAATCTCACAAGCTATAGACCCCAATCGAAGAGCTGTTGCGATGCTCAGGATGGTCACAGGTCTTTACAATTCCAGTCTTAGGGTCGTAGTTTCGCACTGAGTTTTTATCAGTCAGGATATGAATTGCCTTCTTTTGTTCAATCTGAGAAAATCATCCATTATACTTCTTTTACTGTCTCATATAATAGTAGCACACTGAATCCAGATTGGGTCGCTTATGAGCTTACTAAAGAAGAGGCTGACGGAAACGTTACATCGCGAAACGGCAGGAATTTTGTGCAAGATCCTCGTTTCAAAGGGAAGCAGCCGAATTATTATGACTATAATAATACAGGCTGGGACAAAGGGCATTTGGCTCCTGCAGCTGATATGAAATGGAGTGTGGATGCGATGGATGAGTGCTTCTACTTTACAAATTGCTGCCCACAAAACAGGGATTTCAACGGAGGAATATGGAACAGCTTGGAAAAAAATGTCAGGAGCTGGGCTAGGAAATATGGACGTGTGTATGTGATAACAGGCCCTGTTTTTACAAACAATCAATACGGAACTTTAGGAACGGACAAAGTGGCCATACCAGACGCTTTCTTCAAAGCTTGTGTTGTGCCTAAAGGAGATGGTTACTCAGCCATCGGCTTCTTAATGGAGAACGCCTTTCTTGGTGGCAATCTTAATTCATACGCTTGCACGGTTGACGAATTGGAAAGTATCATTGATTTGGATTTATTCTGCGGTTTGAACGATCAAATAGAGAATGAGATTGAAGCCGTGGTAAAATGGGGCGACTGGGGCTTTGCGAAACCAAAAACGACAATAGAATAAACAATAAAAACAACAAAGAACTATGAGCAGAGACGGCGGTTCGGGGTGCTTGGCGCAAATTATTGGAATGGCATTAATATTAGCAATTGGTGGCATTGTATCGATGTGCCAGAATTCACAATCAAGGCTCATCAAAGAAGCCAGAGAGAAAAATGGAATTGGGTATTATGAGACCTATTTGGATAAATATCCGAATGGCCGTTATGCCACGGAAGCTTACGACGCAATAGTTAAACTATGGGATGAAATAGAGTTTAGGGATTTTCAGAAGATACCCCTTACCGTTGGCGATGATGATAGATATTTCAAAAGTGCAATCATGACATACAATGACTTGATTGCGGAGCATTCAGATCCAACTTTTAGGGCAAATCTTAAGAAGAAAATGGAGTCGAAATGCAGAGTGCAATATGACAAGGCCATGCAGTTAAACACATTGGACGGATGGGCGCATTATCTTACCCATGCTCCAGATGGTTTCCGGTTCGACGCGCAGGAGAAATATGATGTGCTGCATAATGAGAAATGGGGTACAGAACAATCTGCCTGGGCATATGCTTGTGAGATGAATACCGCTCTTGCATACGAGGAATATGAAAGTCTATATCCAAATGGAAAGCATTTTAAGGAAGCTGAAAAACGAGCGGTTGGTTTGAGGGTTGACAACATTTTTGGAAGTGACCACGGTTCTTTGCCATCTATGAATAAAACTGGCTATGGCAGAGGGTCTTCTTCAACAGTAATAGTCGAGAATAATGCCACATCATACGTGTTGACGGTTTACTATAGTGGCACGGATGGCAAGCGGTTGGTAATTCAACCACATGGCCGTCAGTCTGTCGTATTGGTAAATGGCCAATACAGAATTGCCGCATCTGTCAGCGATAAAAGCGTAAGGTCATTTGCTGGAACAGAGAATCTCACAGGCGGCGAATACAATGTTCAATATTATATTCAGACAGTCAGGTATTAAAAGTTACTACGTGGTGAACCTACAGCGGGGATAGTTGGAGCAGCCGTAGAAGTTGCCGTATCTGCCGTGGCGGAGGACGAGGGTGCCACCGCATTGGGGACAAATGCCCGAGGCTATCTTGGTGTCGGTTTTGCGCTTGGCGGCATAGACGTTGCTCACATGGGTACGGTCATCCACTTGATCCCTGACGTTCTGCTGGGTTAGGCGGTTAACCACCTGGGCGACATCGGCATCAGAGAGGCAGGGATAGCTGTAGCTTCGGATGGTGGCCAGCAGCTGGTCATCGTAGATGACATGGTGCTGGGTGGTTACGTTCTGAAGGACAGCACTGCCAGCAAACACCACAATAGGCACAACTTTCAAACTGGGCCAGGCGCTTAACACCCGTCTTACTGCGTTGGCATGGGAAACGGATTGCTTCACAGGATTGTAAAAATGGTTCTTGGTGACATAGGTATAAGTCTTATACCATTTCTTCATGTAGGTGACATCGGTGACGATGACCTGCGTCCATTGCTGGCGGTCGTCATTGCCGTAGATATCGCCACGGTAGTTTTTGGTTTCGATGGCGAAGACTCCGTATCGAGACACGACCACATGATCAATCTGGGTGGTGCCGCTGTTGGTCTTCAGGACCACGTCGTCGAGCACGGTGTATTCTTCGGGTAGCTGCGCAAGGATGTTGTGGACGTACAACTCCCCTTCATTGCCTTTATGCTCAGGGGTGTTTCTGAATGCCCGCCAAACGATAAAGGCAATGACTAATACTATGAGGATGATGCCTATAACCATTATTTGCGTTTGCATCTTTGATTAGAGGCGGTAAAGATAGGAAAATTATTTAGATAGGTGAAGATAGGTATAAAAGGATTCGTTATGCGTGCTATCTGGTTATCGTGCTTACGAAGGTGGGATTATCTTACCCCTACCTTGAAAAATTGACAAAATTTCAATGGTGGCGAACGATTTTTGGCCAAACGGGCGAATAGATTTTGGCCAAATGGGTGAACGCAAAAAGAATTTTCGTATTTTTGCGTCACAATTCAAACAAAAAAACATGGACAAGACCTATAAGAAAAGAATAGCTGACAAGCTGTTAGATCGTAAGTTAGCAGGCAAAGGGGCTGTGCTTATCGAGGGCGCAAAGTGGTGCGGAAAGACCACCACAGCGGAGCAGATTGCCAAGAGCGTGAAGTATATGACGGAAACAGGCATGGTTGACCAGAATATCAAGCTGGCAACGCTGAATCCAAAGCTTCTGTTGACAGGTGAGTTTCCCCGGCTTATCGACGAGTGGCAGATTGCCCCTCAGCTGTGGGACAGCATTCGTTTTGAATCAGACCACGGCCCGCTGGGTCAGTTTATTCTGACAGGCTCTGCCGTCCCTGCTGACATGAGCAAGGTGGTTCACTCAGGAACTGGACGCATTGGGTGGCTGAGGATGCGCCCCATGAGCCTATGGGAGTCGCAGGAATCGACTGGAGAGGTGTCGCTGGCCGAATTGTTTGAAACACCCGAACAGGTTGGAGCCATCAACAATATGGACATTAACCGACTGGCTTTCCTAACCTGCCGCGGAGGATGGCCATTGGCAGTTGACATGGAAAACGAGATTGCCTTAGACCAGGCGTTTGACTATGTGGAGGCGGTTGAGAAACGTGATATTTCGAAGGTGGATGGTGTGGAGCGTGACCCCGTAAGGTTCACCGTCTGTTGCGCTCACTGGCGCGTAACCAAGGCAGCCAGGCATCGTGTGGCACCATCAGGGCAGACTTGATAGCGAATGAGTCGGACGCTTTGTCGGAAGATACCATCGCATCGTATATCAAGGCTTTGAAAGAGATTTTTGTGGTAGAAGACAGCGAGGCATGGAATCCGAACTTGCGGAGCAAGACGGCGATACGGACGAGCGACACACGGTATTATACCGACCCATCGATTGCCACCGCTGCATTAGGCATAGGCCCACACAACTTGGTGAACGACTTGAACACCTTCGGATTGATGTTTGAGACGCTGGCCGTGCGAGACCTCAGAGCCTACGCCGAGGCACTTAACGGCAAGGTGTATCACTTCAGGGACAAGAACGGACTGGAATGTGATGCTGTGGTGCATCTGAGGGATGGTCGTTATGGCTTGGTTGAGATAAAGCTGGGCGGCGACGACCTCATCAATGAAGGCGCAGCATCATTATTGGATCTTGCAGGCAAGATTGACACGGAGAAAATGAAGGAGCCGTCGTTCATGATGGTGCTGGTGGGTGTTGGAACGTATGCCTACCGCCGTGAAGACGGGGTGTTTGTCGTGCCCATAGGGTGTTTGAAAGATTAAGCGGCTTCACCCCAGCCCTCTCCGAGCGGAGAGAGAAGCGGCTATTGTACTAGAGTGCAACGATAGTTGGAAAAAAATTGTAAATTTGCGGCGATTTTTAATCAAAAGACATAGAAAATAGGCTTTACGCTTTGTTTTCCTGTACTAGAATCTGGCAAAATTCACTCACAAAGGAAGCAGAGCTGTGGGGGCTGTCTCAAAAGTTTTTGAGCAGCCTTTTTTCTTTTTTTTTCAGCAATCAACTTGACAGTGTTTTTTCCGTTCAAATACTTGTACATGTACTATATTATTTGTATCTTTGTACCTGTAAATCAAACGGATAAGAAGAATGTCAAAGATGGTTTTCAAGGCGTATAACCAAGGGCAGACCTGCCTTTTCCCACAGAGTCTGGATGGGAAACTTCCCGCCAATTCACCGGCCCGGCTGTTAAATCAAATAGTTGACAACCTGGACATTACGAAAGTCATCGACACGCACAAAGGCGGCGGAACGTCATCTTACCATCCCCGTATGATGCTGAAAATAGTACTGTTCGCTTATCTGAACAACATCTACTCCTGCCGTAAAACAGAGGAAGCCGCCAAAGACCGGCTCAGCTTCATGTGGCTTTCCGGCATGCAGACACCCGACCACAACACCATCAACCGTTTCCGCCCATCACGGCTGAAGGATACGGTTCATGCTATATTCACCCGGGTGGCGCTGATGCTTGTCGACATGGGGTATCTGACATTGAATGAGGCTTTTATCGACGGCACCAAGATCGAATCGCGGGCCAACCGCTATACTTTTGTGTGGCGTAAATCGGTGGAAAAGAACAGACGGAAACTGGGGGAGAAAATCCGCAGGATACCGGAACAGATTGAAGAAGGCATCGCTCAGGATGACAATCCGGATGACGAACCGCCGGCGCCTATCGATTCGGAAGAGCTCAAACGCCGTGTGGCCGAGATCAACCGCGAGAACCGCCCGAAGGAGGAACTCAAAGCGATAAAAGCGATTGAAGACAAGCATCTGCCGAAACTCCAGGAGTATGGACAAAAGCTCAAGGTGCTCGGCGGCAGGGGCGGCTATTCCAAGACGGACACCGGCGCCACTTTCATGCGGATGAAAGAAGACCACATGACGAACGGACAATTGAAGCCCGCCTACAACCTTCAGATTTCCACGGAAAACCAATTCTATACGCATTACGATTTTTTCCCCAACCCGACAGACCACTTCACTTTCATCCCTTTCAGCCGGGGCTTTGAGAGCAGATACGGCTTTCTCCCGAAGAACGCGGTTGCCGATTCCGGCTACGGCAGTGAGGAGAGCTACGAGTTCATGGGGGCGAACGGGACAGGAAAACATGTCAAGTATCCGCTGTTCCACAAAGAGCAGAAGAAGCCGTTCAAAAACAACGGATTCTTGGCACAGAACCTGTTCTACAATGCGGAGGAGGACCACTTTGCCTGTCCCATGGGGCAGCATGTGAGAAACGTCGGAACAGGAACCCGCAAGAGTGAAAGCGGATACGAATCGACAGTAAGCCATTATCAGGCGGAGCGTTGTGAAGGCTGTCCTCTCAGATGCCTTTGCCACAAGTCAAAAGAGAACCGCATGATGGAGGTCAATCACCGCCTGAACGAACTGAGAAGAGAGGCAAAAGAGCTGCTCACATCGGAGCAGGGCTTGATTTGCCGCTCCCGTCGGCCCATAGAGCCCGAACCGGTCTTCGGGCAGACGAAAGAGGACAAGGCTTACAGGAGGTTCCGCCACTTCGGAAAAGACATGGCGAAAATGGATTTTGCCGTATTTGCCACTGCATTCAACATAGGGAAACTGTACAATAAAGGCAAGAA
Organism: Candidatus Limimorpha sp.; assembly: GCA_041842265.1. GTDB lineage: Bacteria > Bacteroidota > Bacteroidia > Bacteroidales > F082 > Limimorpha. Next base: position 7,278 of record JBGYWU010000237.1, read on the forward strand.
AACGGCTTTGAATAGTAAAAAACACCAATTTTTTATCGAAAGACAGACTGTTTTGGGTGCTTTCTTTATCTGTACTCCACAAAAGTGCGAAATACAGAGTTTTCTGCCTAACTCCAAGTCTTTCGCTGCATAAATGAATGAAAAAGAGGCAG
>JBGYWU010000238.1:0-24615 GCA_041842265.1 Candidatus Limimorpha sp.
AAGGCCTGATGAACTTATTGCTGCCCATCCGCAAACCCGCCGTGCCGCGTCCCGTCATGGCACTTAGCGACACCACCCTGCGCAAGCCTAACATCCTCGCCATAGCCGACAGCTATTTCATCCAACTGCATGAGTCGTGTTTCGCCGACTGTTTCGACCGTTGCGAGTATTGGAAATACAACGATGAGGTCATCACCAAAGACATCCAGTTTTTAGGCAAGGTAGCTTACTATCCCGATGTCTATAAAGTAATTGACGAAGTGGATCTGATTTTGGTCATCACCACTTCAGTTTATAGTTACGATTATCTGTTCGGTTTCTGCGAGACCGCCCAAAAAGCCTTCCTTGAACGCGACACCGAAAGGATGGAGAAGCAGATTCAGGGTGTCATCCAACGCATCAAGGCCACACCCGAGTGGCTGGAAAGTGTCAAGCAACAGGCCATCGAACGCGGAGTCGGCCTCGACGAAATGCTTCGCCTCAACGCCATCTACACCATCGAGACGGACAAGCAAAAGTAACAAAACCAAATGGGGAAGAGCCCGAAATACGACATAGTGTTGTTCATCCTGCTGATGATCCTGGGGTTTCTCCCCATGCTGCAAGGCCGCTTTAAGCCATTGCCTTTGAAGCCCCTCAATGGTGTCGTAATAGCGCCGGAAAAGCCTGACTTCAGCCTTGAGGCGTACCTCAGTGGTAACTTTGCCAAGCAAGCGGAAGCCTATGCAAGCCAGCATTTCGGCTTTCGCGAACCCATCATCAGGCTTTACAACCAATATCTTTGGGATTGCTTCCGCAAAACCTATGCCCAAAACGTGGTTGCCGGAAAAGAAAACTGGCTCTTTTATTCCCAAAGCGCAAGAGACTATTACGGACAAGAGTTGCTGCGTTGGAATCCCTCGGTCGAGGTGGCACGGGGAAAATTTGACCAAGAATTGAAATACCTGAACTGGGCGCGCAGTATCCTGAAAGAGAATGGCGTTGAGCTTCTTGTCTTTATGGCACCAGAAAAGAGTTTTCTCTACCCTGAATTCCTCCCCGATTATGAAAAAGACACGACCACATTCAATGCCTGTAATTATTTCGCCCAACGTTTCGAGGAAACCGGCTTCCCTTACATAGAGATGACCCGATGGTTCCTTCAAATCAAAGACACAGTCGACTATCCGCTCATCCCACAAGCAGGAGCACATTGGATTTTCCCTTCGGTCTATGCGGCCGACTCTTTGTCGCGTCTTATGGAAGAATTGAAAGGCATCACTTTGCCAAAAATAAAAATTGGGGAAGCCTACTCAACCCGTGACCGTGACCACGATTACGACAATGACCTTGAGCTTCTCCTTAACCTTACATTCCCTTTAAGACATAGATACGGATACTGCCCAAGACACGAGGTTGGTGTTGAATGTGATTCCACTACTGTGAAGCCCAAAGTGCTCTTCATCGGCAATTCCTACTTTTGGGCCATGAATCTGTTCACTCCTTTCCCGGATATGTTTGAAAAAACCGAGTTTTGGTACTATTTTTCCAAAGCCTATTTTGGAGAAGGCCTTACCCAAACAGCAGATGTCAGTCAGTTCGACTTGGTGGAAAAACTATTGGATTTTGATTATGTGATATGGTTCACGACGGGCAATCAGATGAACAAAGGCACCTCTGACTTTGCGGCAAAGGCCATCCTAAACCTCTGTTACAGCAAAGAAGACATCGATCTATCGTCCTTGCGCATCATTGACAGCCTGCGACACGACAGCCTCACCCTGACCACTTTGGACAAGCCACTTGCCGACAGCAACTACAAACAGCTGCTTTGGCCAATAGCCAATAGGCTGATATACGACCATGCCGCATGCTATTTCCATGAATTGGACAGCGACAGCATTCCGAAAGTCAGAAACCCAAGAATTAGGGAAATAATGATAATTAATGAGATAAAGAAAGATTCCGTTTGGATGTGGAATCTGTCGTCTTGCCAAACCGTCATCCAAAACGCCACGTTGGAACAGGTACTGCTCATGGAAGCCCACAACGTCATTGACGGCAAGCCCTTGATGCGCGACATGACGAACGTGGAAGCCAAGCGCGAGCGCGTGGAACAATTCGTCGCCGACATGGTGCAGGAGTTGAAAGGCAAACCCGCCCTCATGCAACAAATCGAGGAAAAAGCCATGAAATACCACAGACTGGTTGAGGAACAAACGATTCACGACGCCCGCTGGATTGTGAACACCAAAATCAAAAAGGGAATAATCGTGTTGTGATTGGAAGTGGATGACTTCCAAGGCTATAAAGTATGTCTGATTAGAGTCATTGGCACCGAATCGTGTCAAAACTGGAGAGGCAAAGCATGGTGATTAAGACAACCCATGTCAAAACCTAAAGTAGATGAACGGACTGAAACCTACCGCATTGATGGCTGCGATGCAGAATAACAACATGAACATGGACACGACCCAAGCCACGATAGTCCCAGTGATGGAATATTCTCTATAGAAGACAGCATCCTGGACCTTTTTTTCCGAAGGGAAACAGGGTGATGAATGAGAACGCCAAGGCGATGACAAGTATGGTGTAGAACTGTGCGTCAGCCTTGATACTGAATGAGCTGAAATCGAAGGCAAACAATCTAGAAATGAAAGTGAAAGCCTCGCCCAAGTTCTCTATTCGGAAAATGGCCCAACCCACCATGACAATGAGGAAAGTGATGATGACACTCGGCGCCTTTCCTATTCTGTCATAGAATTTCTTCAATCCCATCCGTTCAATTACCAACCACAGCCCGTGATATGCGCCCCAGATAACGAAATTCCACGAGGCACCGTGCCACAAGCCCGAGAGCAAAAAAACGATCCATAGGTTAATGTACATCCTCCGCTTCGAGCAGCGGTTGCCTCCCAACGGAATGTAGAGATAGTTGCGCATGAAAGTGCCCAGCGTAATGTGCCATCGACGCCAAAACTCGGTGATGCTTGCCGAATTGTATGGATTGTCAAAATTCTCCGGAAAATGAAAACCTATCATCCGGCCCAAGCCGATGGCCATGTCGGAATAACCGGCAAAGTCGAAATAGAGTTGCATGGTATAGGCTGCAATGGTAATCCAAGCGGTGCCCGAGTCCATGACGGAAAGATTTGTGGCCAACAAAGCGTCCACCTGTATACCGATCACATCGGCAATCAACACTTTCTTCGAAAGACCTATCACAAAACGATAGAGTCCTTGCAAAAAGTTGGCACTGCTGTATTCGCGGTGGCGAATTTCCCCCTCAATGTCGCAATAACGGACAATAGGCCCTGCGATAAGCTGTGGAAACATCATGATGTATACAATGTAGTCGCCCAGCTTTTCCATCGGCGCGTTATGGCCTCGATATGTATCAAGCACGTATGTGATGGACTGAAAGGTAAAGAACGAAATCCCAATCGGCAAGAGCACTTTCGCCATCTTTATTGGATTGGCTCCAAAAATACCGATCAACGCATTAAGGTTGTCAATCAAGAAGTTGGCATATTTGTAATAGCCCAAGAAACCAAGGCTGACAGAGATGGCCAAACCACAATATAGCTTCTTGAGCAGCTTCTTTTCGGTCTTGTGCATCAACTTGACCCAGAAGAAGTTGGCTATGGTGGAACCGAGTAGCCAAAGAATAAAGTCAGGAGCTCCATATCCGTAAAACGCGATGGAGAACAATAGAATCACATAATTTCTGAACTTTTTCGGACACAAGAAGTAGCATATCAGAAAAAGAGGCAAGAAAAAGAGTAGAAATATATTGCTGCTGAATACCATAATTAATACTTATTGTTGCCTTTTGTTATCTATTAGCCATTTTGCGTCAAGTTCGAGCATTTCCTCAAGTGAAACGCCTTTATTCTCAGCCTTTTCCCTAATCATTTCCATCAACTCTGGCTTGGCTTCCATCTCGTTCATCATCAGGGCAACCTTGACCTTTTCAGGGTCTTTGATGGCACTCAGGGCATCCTCAACAAAACCGTTTGTTCCTCTACTCCATTGATAACCAACAGAATACACAACAACATAATCAACATTGAGAATACTCCTCAAACGGTTGATCTCGTTTATCTGGTAAGTAATCTTGTCAAAACCCTTAAAGACCTTATCAAAATAAAACCAGTTTTCATAATATGAAATCAACTCCTTCTTTGGCGCCAAATACTCAAATGCGAAAACGAAAGAATCACCCACAAACAACACTCGCGGCTTACGGCTAGTGCTGTCAGCTATCACACTGACCTCTGCCCTATATTCGGGCGTGTCATTCTTCACTTTAAACAGCAAATTGATAGAGGCTTCATCGTCCTGAAAACTTTCATATGGCCTTTCCGTAATACTGTCAATCTTCATTTTCGGGATGCCGAAGCCATTCAAGCTATCCATCAATCTGAACAGTGAATCGTAACCATAGACGGCGGAAAATGTCCAATGAGTGTCCATTGGCATGAAAAGCAGCCGCGAAGAAGTGTCAGCGATGCGGGCAAACCAAGTTGTCATGTCGATATTGGGAAATCCGATTTCCTTGAACTTTCGGGAAAAGCAAGACGCGGGATTTTCCATTGACGTGTCGTGCCGCATCTTAGGGAGATGTTCTGGATAGACAAAAGCCTTGTCAGGAGCGATGAAGGTAAGCAGCTCAATGCCAAACTCTTCCTTGAGGATGCTCCTCAGCTCGTTCAACATACTCACTTGATGGTCGACATATTCATTCAGTTTCTCGTTGGATTCAAAATACTTGGGGGCTTCCTGCCCATAATAGTCGAGCACGCCAGGACGGTAATACATCCAATGGTCGCTTCCCGGGAAGAAGAAGGAATTGCAGGTCTTTTTCCAAAGGGAATAGCAATACTGGTTGTATAGGCGTATTCCGAAATTCCTAAAAGCAAAATTCTCACTCAGATAGTGCTCCGTTTGTTTCTGAAAATCACCGCTTTTGTAGCTTTGCAAAGTAAATACGGGCTTGGTGGAATCTTTGGGGTCGTTTTTCAAGGCCCTGCCATCAAGCTTGAAAAGTTGCCATTCAGTTTGCACCCAAAGCAACAGCAGGAAAGCGATGCTCAACATCCACAAGATGTTCTTCACCCTTTTGTTCATCTTCAATCAGTTTCAGACAATACAGCCTGCAAAGATAGGTTTTTCTCTCAATTTACAGACTCCTCAAGCAATTATTACTTCACAATGCCTTGGGAATGGCCATCCACCCCCAATACACGCACTCCTCTTTCCTCCAAAAACGTGGTATATGCCACGTTTCTATTTCTGCCGTCGTCGGATGGGTAACGCAACCGGATTTCATCTGCAATAGGATTGAGACAGCACGACATGGCCTCCTCCTGTATGCAACCAATTGCTGCAACAGAAAGGATGCAGACAAAGCAGCACGGATGACGATGCCGCGTTTCGCGTCGTTGGGAAGATAGAGCGCGGAAGGTATCGTGTTGACAATGGTGTAAATGTCCGACTTTGAATACATTGAGGCGTTCATCATCACGCCCCCCATAACAGGGGGACTGTGCTGTGGGACAATTGCCGTTGGTGGTGTAGCGGATGTGGTGCTGCGGACAATCATTGTACAATTCCAGTAGAAAGACATCCTCATAGAAAACGCCCCCCTACAGAAAAAGACGACCGTGTCGTTTTGGGCTGTTGCGCCAAGGACAGCCGTCAAGGCAAACCGCATAAAACAGAAGTGTTCAGCATGTCGCGGATTATTCTGACCAAAAATACAAAAAAACGGCCAACCGCATCGGGTTGACCGTTTTTTGGAATTTTCAGGGCTGCCACCACGAAAGAGGCGAACATTACGCCTATAGGGCGGAGCAACCCCTAATAACAACTCAAATCTCCTCTTCTTCCACGCGCAGCGGCTTGGGTTCGCCTCTGCGGATGTCAAGTTCGTCGATGATGTTGGTGGCACCTGCGTACTTGTCGATGACGAACAGGACGTAACGGATGTCCACATTGATAGTACGTTGCAATTTGGGCTCAAAGTTCACATCGCCGCTCATGGCTTCCCAGTTGCCGTCAAAAGCAAGACCAAGCAATTCGCCCCTGCCATTCATGATGGGGCTGCCGGAGTTGCCGCCAGTGATGTCGTTGGTCGATAGGAAGCACACGATGAGTTCGCCGTTCTCGTCGGCGTATGCGCCGAAGTCCTGCTTCTCAATGAGGTCGATGAGGCGCTTGGGAGCGTCAAACTCGTAGTCGCCAGGGACGTACTTTTCGAGGATACCTTTGGCGGTACACACATAGTCGTAATGCACGGCATCGGCAGGCATATAATCCTGCACCGATCCATAGCTCATGCGCAAGGTGGAGTTGGCGTCGGGATAGAGGCTCTTCCCTGGCTGCGTGGCAGCGTAATACTCGCACAATCCTTTCACGAACTTGTGATCGTTCTCGCTGATTTCCTGCATGGCTTGATGATAGGAAGGAACATTCTCGGAAATCTTCTCCATCATCGAAGCATTCATGATATACGCATAGTCCTTGCCGATCTTCTTGGGATTTGGGTTGACCAGGAAGGCCTTGATGCTCTCGGGGGTGGCAAAGATGGAGTTTTCATAGACATAGTCGGCGAAAGTGTCGATGTCGCCCTTGAATTTCTTGTCTATGATGTTGAAAATCTCAGGCAGATCTTCCTTGTTGAAGGCGTTCTTGTAGGTCTTCAACAACTCGGCAAAGGTTTTCTTCTCCACTTGCTGATCGGTCTCAGCAAAAAGGTCGTCCACATTCATGGCTTGAAGAAGTTGCAAGGCCTTTTCTTGAGCGTCTTTATCCTTTTCCACGAAAGCCTGATAATAAGAGGCGAACTGCGCGGCAATGCCGGCTGCGCCAACGTGCGAAACAACGTTGGGATAATAGACATACTTGGCCACTTCGCCCATGTCGGCGTAGGCCTCTTTCAGATTCTGGAGGGCTTGTCCGTATTCAGCTTTGCGGTTGGCGTCAGCATTCACCCACTTGGTGAAGTCCTTCTCCAATGCGACTTTGGTCTCGCTGACCTTGTTCTTACGAAGCATGGTGCGCTGCCCGATAAAATTCTTCCAAGTGTTGGCCAAACCTGCGTGGTTGTCCGCATACATCAGGTTGATGGCATCATCCTTCTGCATGAACTCATCCATCACCTCAAGTTGCTTGCCGAAGATGTCGATGATAATTGGATAGAACGTGCCAATGTTATAATCAATACCGTATGACGACATGTAGCGTTCCGTTGTTCCAGGGAAGCCCCAAATCATGGTGAAGTCGTCTTTTTGCACGCCATCAAGGCTGATGGGCAGATGGTGTTTGGGGGTCATCGGCACATTGTCCTTGCTGTAAGCGGCGGGGTTGCCATCCTTGCCGGCATACACGCGGAAAATCGAGAAGTCACCCGTGTGGCGGGGCCACATCCAGTTGTCGGTATCGCCGCCGAACTTGCCAATCGACGAGTTGGCTACACCCACAAGACGCACATCGGGGAACACCTGATAGACAAACATATAATACTCATTGCCTTCAAAGAAGCCCTTGATGACAGGGTTGTATTTGCCGTCTTCCGAGGCTGCGGTTTCCAACTCCTTAATCTTTGCCCTGATGGCTTGGGTGCGATCGGCAAAGTCCATGTCGTCCGTTACCACACCGAGGATGTCTTGGGTAACGTCTTCCATGCGGATGAGGAAAGAGGCCGTCATTTCCGGGGCGGGAAGCTCCTCAGAGTAATCCTTAGCCCAAAAACCGTTTTTCAAGTAGTCATGCTCGCTGGAACTGAGTTTTTGGATGGCGCCGTAGCCACAGTGATGGTTAGTGAACATCAGGCCATGTTCCGAAACGATTTCACCTGTGCAGAAGAAGCCGCGGGGCATGTTGTCGCTTCCCAGACCCACAATGGCATCTTTCAAGCTGCTGTTGTTGATACTGTAAAGTTCTTCAGGGGTCAGTTGCAGGCCCATCTTCTGCATATCAACATAGTTCAGGCGCTCGACGAACATCGGGAGCCACATGCCTTCATCGGCATACACGCGACCCACCGAAACAAGGATGGCCATCGCGATGATTCCTAATACTTTTTTCATTGATTGATTAATTGTAATTTATTGTGATTCAAAACTTTTAATAATTCATAATCAGTATGCCTTATACTTGTCGCCTGTCTTCTCAATCAGGATTTCGTAATACTCGTCGCTGTATTTCGGGTGTTCGCTCTTGATGGGCGTGTATTTATGTCCGGGTTTATTGGGTTGGGCGGAGTTCAGATTACCGTCCACATACTTCATAAACAGTTCCTGATAGAAACGCTTCCATGCCGCAACAAGGTCGTCGGCTGCGCCACAGGAGAACTTGGTGAGTTCTTGGATCTGGGCCTCGCGGCCTTTGATGGTGTTGACCCTTTCGTCCAAATCGGGAATAACCGACTCGACCCACTTGGTTTCAATCCCGCGTTGCATCTTGCGGATTTCGGGGTGGATATAATTGTATTTTGTGTAAGCCCAATTGCTCATTTGATTAAAGGTCCAGAAAGCCGAAGTCTCCGACCACACGGTCATCGATCCGTTGCCTTGGCGGAAGCATTCAGGAACCTCAGTCATGCAAGTGTACATAGGGCAGTAAACACAATTGTCGGCATCGTCAACACCAAACCAAATGATACCGCCGATAGGCCATTCACGATAGCCACGGCTTTGGGCAACAAAGGAGAATCCGGTCTGTTGGGTGGCTGTAGTGCGCTCATGCACATAGTTCACACCGTCCACTTCCCAAGTCATGGGGCGCCAGCGGTAAGGGCAGTGGAACGGGCCGGCACCCACGTCTTGCGACATGTCAAGCTCGGTACCCTCGAGGTGGTCGCGCATAAAGTCCATCATGTCGAGCACGCTGACTTTCCTATTGGGCTTCACCCACAATGGCATACGGTTGGTCGGGAAGTTTTCGGGGGTCTGGCACATACCCTGAGAGTATGGTTGCATGCGTTTGATGTCACGACCTGTGGCATAGCCCCAATAGGCATCCATGCCTTCAGTTACCTTGTTGAACATGGCCCAAACGCGCAGGTCACAGAAACGGGCACCACCAAAATCAACAGGGTTATAAACGTCAGAGAACGAGAACTGCTCGTCGGGACCGGCATACAATTTATTGTCCTTTGCGAAGCTGATGACATCGTCGGCATAGACACAATCTATATTATTGTCTTTCATGAGTTTGTCGACATTCTTATAGGTAATGCTGGTTTTGTTCTTCTTGGCCAATGGGAAGGTGGTGATGCGGGCTTGGTTGGCATGACCGCTCACGTAACCGTCAGGGATACGGCGGGCCACCCACACGGCTCCTTTTTGTTGCGAACCTTTGCCAATCATCTCGAGAATCCACACCTCTCCTGTGTCGGAGATGGAAAACGACTCACCACCGCTTACATAGCCATAATTGGCAACTAGGTCGCCCATGCATTTGATGGCCTCACGAGCGGTCTTGGCGCGTTGTAGCGTGATGTAAATCAGGCTGCCATAGTCGATAATGCCAGGGCCTTCCGAGAGGCTTTCCAAACCACCGAAAGTCGTCTCACCAATGGCCAGTTGCCATTCGTTCATGTTACCGACCACATTGTAGGTGTGTGCCACCTGCGGGACTTGACCGCGATAAGCGCCACCATCCCAGTCGTATACATCAAGCATGGCACCCGCCGGCCAGTCGGCAGCCGGATAATGGTAAAGTTCGCCATAGAGGACGTGTGAATCGGCAGCATACGAAATCATGCAGGAGCCATCAGTTGAAGCACCCTTGGTAATCAAGAAGTTGGTGCATGCATTGGCTTTCCCTAATGATAAGATGAAGGTCAAAGCCAAGATTGCAGTGAATACTTTTTTCATGAAATAATGTGTTTAATAATAGTTTCGATAAGAGCCGACAAAAATAGAAAAAGTTTGAATATTTTGCAACAATGCCCTAATTATTCTCGGCAACGGCCTTTACATATTGTCCTTTTCCTGATGCAATTCCAATGAAAACGGCATTTAATTCACGACATCTATAAGGCAATAGACATTATCGTTGTTATTTATAGCTAAAATCCTCGTACTTTTGCACTGTCTAAACAGAATTGCAAAACAGAACACGAATTTGAGACAATAAAAATCAAACACCATGAAAAGATCACTATTGGTCATCGTTGTGATGGCATTCGCAGCCTTCAGCTGCAACGGACAAGACAAGAGCATAGGGAAAACAAAAACTAATAATCAACAAAATCAAAAGGAAATGAAGACGATAGAATTGAAAAAGGCGGATTTCTTATCCAAAGTTTACAACTATGAAAAGAATCCTGACACCTGGAAGTACGAAGGCGACAAGCCCGCAATCGTTGACTTTTACGCAAGCTGGTGCGGCCCTTGCAAGATGTTGGGTCCCGTATTGGAAGAATTGGCGGAAGAGTATGACGGCAAGCTGAACATATACAAGGTCAACACCGAAAACGAAAGGGAATTGGCCGCCGCTTTCGGCATCCGATCCATACCCACCTTGCTCTTCATACCGGCTTCGGGACAGCCTCAGATGGCCCAAGGCGCAATGGGGAAAACCGACTTGAAGCAGATTATCGAAGAGGAACTGCTGAACAAATAAAAGAACACCCCGCATGACCCTGTCCCTGATGGGATGCGGAATGCAGAAAGCCGGCATTACAGCTTGATGGCGAATTTCTTCAACCGTGAATCGACCATCTCTTCAGGAACTATTGCACGAACTGAGGCTGCCAAGATATTGAGCAGCCTCTCTCGTACATAATCGTGGCGCACGACGAGAGAGACTTCCCTAACGGGTTCCGGGCTTGTTATGCTCCGCGTACGCGCCTTTTGTTCAGGCGACAGCAGCCCGATGTGCAATTTGGGGATCACCGTGTATCCACCGTTCTCATCAACAATTCGCACCAAAGTTTCAATGCTTCCAGCTTCATAAACGGAAGCGTTTCTTGACAGTTGTCCGCAAAAGCTGAGCACCTGATTCCTGAGACAATGCCCTTCCTGCAACACCCATAACTCATCCAAAGGCAAGTCTCTAAGCCGAACACTTTCCGACTCAAGATTGGGATTACCTGCGGGAAAATATGCAAAAAACCGTTCATAATATATCGGTATCTCGAGCAGCTTGTCGTTTTTCAGCGGCGTGGAAAGCAAAGCAACGTCGATTTCGGCCCGCTCCAATTTCTCCACCAACACGGAAGTGCGTGCTTCTATCACCCGAAGCGCGATTCCGGGATGTTTGGAATGAATCTCTTTGAACAATCCAGGAAGAATATAAGGGGCAATTGTAGGTATGACACCCAAATTCACACTGCCCATTTCGGCTTGCCGTTCATTCAATACCATTTCCTCCAATTGACCGACATGATAGAGGATTACCTTGGCCTGCCGAACCACCTCCTCTCCCACTGCCGTCAGCCCTACAGGATGACTGTTGCGGTCAAAAATCCGAATGTCCAACTCCTGCTCCAGCTTCCTGATCATGGAACTGAGCGTGGGCTGAGTCACACCGCAAGATTCGGCAGCTTTTACAAATTGCCCGTATTTCTCAACCGCCACGATGTATTCCAATTGTTGTAAAGTCATAATGTATAGTTTTTATCGATGCAAAGATATAGAAAATCAATGTTGACTATAAGAAAAAACTTTGTATTTTTGCAAGGTAGAAACAACAAAAAAAAGTTTAACAAAATAAATCGATCAAAACTATGGACAATCAAGTAAAACCAATGCCAAGAATCGGCGAAATCGCCCCTGAATTTAAGGCGGTTACCACACAAGGTACAATCAACTTCCCAAGCGACTACACTGGGAAATGGAAAATATTGTTCAGCCATCCTGCTGACTTCACCCCGGTTTGCACATCGGAGTTCATGACTTTTGCCTCCATGCAGGCTGAGTTCGAAAAACTCAATTGCCAGCTTGTCGGCCTTTCTGTTGACGGACTGCACAGCCACATCGCCTGGTTGCGCACCATCCACGACAAGATTGACTGGAAGGGCATGAAGAACTTGGAAGTGAAATTCCCGCTTATCGTTGACATTACGATGGATGTGGCCAACCTGTACGGAATGATTCAGCCTGGCGAAAGCAACACATCGGCTGTGCGTGCGGTATTTTTCATCGACCCAGCAAACAAAATCCGCACCATCATGTATTACCCGCTCTCACTCGGGCGGAATTTCGACGAGATAAAGAGAGTGCTCATCGGGCTTCAGACCGTTGACAACTTTGGGGTAGCGCTGCCAGCCAACTGGCGTCCAGGCGATGAAGTCATTGTGCCTCCGGCAGGCTCCTGCGGTATGGCCAAGTCACGCATGGCGGGAGAGGACAAGGATTTGCACTGCTACGACTGGTTCTTCTGCACCAAACAGATTTCCAAAGAACAGGTGGAGGAGAAACTCGGCAAGTAAGCGGCCGCAACACGGTTGCTTTGTAACATGCGAGGGCGGCTGAATTGCTTCGGCCGCCCTCGTGGTTTGAATCGTAATGGCATAGGTTTGGACACACTTTTACCGAAACTTGAAAACAATTTCGTATTTTAGCCGTCCGAAAGCGGCTTTCCATGGCACAAAAACCCTTTGAAAACAAGAAACTCGACCTTATTGAAGCATTGGTGCTTTACACCGACGCGCATATTTTCCTTACGGGAAAGGCGGGCACGGGGAAGACTACATTTTTGAAGAACCTCTCATCGAAAACCTACAAGAGGATGGTGGTAGTGGCTCCCACAGGCGTGGCAGCCATCAACGCTGGCGGGCAAACCATCCATTCCTTTTTCCAATTGCCCTTTGGCCCGCAAATCCCTGAAAACGCCGTTGGGGATTTCTTCAACGCAAAATCGCTGGCTGCGCAATACCAGAAACTCAATAAGAAAAAACTCAACCTCATGCGCAGCCTCGACCTCCTCGTCATCGATGAAATCAGCATGGTTCGTTCCGATGTCCTGGATGCCGTGGATGCCGTGTTGCGCATAGCCCGCCGCTCGCAGAAGCCTTTCGGGGGCGTCCAACTCCTGATGATCGGTGATGTGCACCAGTTGGCGCCAGTGGCCAAGCCCGAAGAATGGGAAATCCTGGCCCCTTATTACGACACACCTTATTTCTTCGGCAGCCAAGTTTTGAAAAATACACCATACGTCTGTTTGGAGTTGGATCACATCTACCGGCAACACGATGAAGGCTTCATCACTCTGCTCAACAAGGTGCGCCACAATCTCATGGATTCGGAATGCATGAGCTTGCTCAACTCGCGCTTCCACCCCGACTTCAAACCAGAGGACAGCGAAGGCTACATCACCCTGACCACCCACAACTACCAAGCCGACCACATCAACAACACGAAACTGGCCGCACTGAACGGGAAGCCTTTGCGCTTCGAGGCCGAAATACACGGCATTTTCCCCGAAAACACCCATCCTACAAAGGAAAACCTGGAACTGAAAATCGGGGCACAGGTGATGTTTGTCAAGAATGACCCCTCACCAGAAAAAGCTTTTTTTAACGGAAAAATCGGGCGATTGGCCGACTACGATGAAAACGAAGGTACAGTCGTGGTGGAATGTGACAAGGAGCGCATCACTGTGCCTCGGCTCAAATGGGAGAATGTGGAATACACTTTCAATACTGAAAATCAAGAGATTGAAGAAAAGGAAATTGGAAGTTTTACCCAAATACCCTTGCGGTTGGCTTGGGCGATCACCATCCACAAGAGTCAGGGGCTTACTTTCAACAAGGTCATTGTCGACGCGGGGCAAGCCTTTGCTCACGGGCAGGTGTATGTCGCCCTCAGCCGCTGCACCACTTTGGAAGGCCTTGTGCTGAAAACGCGCATCACCTCCGAGACCCTAGTCATAGACTCCTCTGTCAACCATTACGTAGAACACATTCCCGAAAAAGAGCCTAAGCAAGAAACAGTGGACCAGCTGCGCCACGACTATGAGCTGAAAGTAATGCTCGAACTCTTTGATTTTGAGTCCATTTACAAAGACTTCGGCAAACTGATGAAGATGGTTTATGACAACGACAGCCTCTTTGAAGGCAAGATGATCCAAGACCTTTCGGGGCGGCGCAACAAAGTCCATGAGGAACTTGTCTCCGTCAGCATCAAGTTTGAAAGCCAAATCCGGAAACTGCACGGCGAAGCACTTCCGTGCGAACAAAATGCGGCCTTGCAAGAGCGACTAATAAAAGCAGTGGCCTATTTCGCCGAACATCTGAAAGCCATCGCTGAGGGACTGTTTGATTTGCCTTTCAAAACCGACAACCAAGCACTCAACGGGCAGCTCACCGAAGTGCTGAAACAGTTGAAAGACGACATCAACCTCAAAGACAGCTGCCTCGAAGCCTGCAAAAGCGGTTTCAGCGTGATGGGTTACCAAAAGACCAAGTCTTTGAAAATGGTTGAGACGGAGAAAAACGGCAAAAAGAAGGTGGAAATCAAGGATGATGTCATGGACAAGAGCCCCTTGTATGCGCAACTTCGTGCCTGGCGTTCGCGCAAAGCCGACGAACTCGGCTCCGTGCTTTATGCCATCATCCCCAACAAACCGCTGAAAATCATCGTCCAAGAGAAACCCGTTACTTTGCAAGCCTTGAAGTTGGTTGAAGGCATGGGAACCAAGCGCGTGAAAGCTTACGGCGCAGAGATTCTTGACATCGTTCTGCGTTTCATGGGAGAAAACCCCGAAACCGCCGATTTTGGCGAACTGGACGGAATGCCCACGCCTACAAAGAAACAAAAAGGCGATACCTGTCTGATTACCAAGGCGATGTTCGACGATGGCATGTCGGTTGAATCCATCGCCAAAGAAAGGAAATTAGCCGCTTCTACAATTCAAGGCCACCTTGCCAAACTCGTTGAGCAAGGTCTGTATGAAGCGAGCCAATTCGTTGAAAAAGAAAAATACAACGAGATATTGGAGTATTTCGAATCCACCTTCGACCCCAACATATCCTCAGCCAAAGATGTGCTGGGCGAGGACTACGAATATTGGGAAATCCGAATGGTACTTGCAGAACTCAACCATGGGCATTTCTTCATGAACCAACCCGAGGAAAAAGATTGACCAGGGATTCAGAGGCTGATTTCTTGCGGCACTATGATGGCACAGATGATGTAGGCCAACAGTCCCGCACCGCCCATTAAGGTGAAGATGACCCACAACAGTCGAATCAAAGTCGGGTCCAATTCAAAGTATTCACCAAGACCTCCGCAAACGCCACAGAGTTTCCTGTCGGTCCTCGAACGATAAAGTTTCTTGTTGCTCATTCCACAGTTGTTTTGTATCTGACGGCAAAGATACATAGTTTTTCTCACCGGAGGAAGAAGGAGCCTTTTCCCCTCGGAAAGAGTTTGTAATCAAACTCCATAATCCATTGATAATCAAAACCAATATAACGGAATAATTTGTAATAGACTTCCCGTTTTGGTTTGCAAGCAAATTTTATTATACTTTTGCATTGGAAAACATCCCGATATGTCGTTGGTCAAAATGAAACGGACTGAAAAAATGCTTGTGTTGCTTTTCGGCTTGCTTATGCTGTTGCCCGCATGCGACAACAAAAGCAAGACGGAGCATTGGGCTGCCATCGTGGCCGAGGTGCGCGCCAAGTATAAGGCCTATGAAGATATCAGCAATGACGACCGAATCTTCGATGCCTACGCCTATTTTGTGAAGAATAAGGACTACGAAAACGCCGCACCTGCCGCACTTTATAGCGGTTGCGTGCGCCAAGCCAAAAAGGAATATAAGTCCGCCATGAACTGCTACAAGGAAGCCGATCATTACGGTCGGTTGGTCGGCGACTCGGTCAGCGCCGCCTTCGCGCAATACTATGTCGGAGAACTTCTCAACGCGAGCGGCAACGAGGCTGAGGCCATCGCCAACTACAAAACCGCCGCCGAACTTTGGGGCGACAGCCTCTCGCGCAAAGCCAAATGCCTCAACGCCGTAGCCATGATGCACATTGTGAACGACAATTACGACAGCTCCTTCGTCTACCTCGACCAAGCCCTGAAATATGCCCAAACATCCAACGACAAGGTTACCGAAGCCTCAGTTTGGAACAACTATTCCGTTGCTTATCAATTGCTTGACAAAAACGACGCCGCCTTAGACTGCTTGCGGAAAACCTTGCCGCTTTCCGACCAAAAACGCCGTCCCATTGCCCTGCTCAATTTGGCAAAAGTATACTTGGCCATGGACGAGCGCGACTCTTTGGCCTATTACAAAACACAAATGCTCAAGGCGATAGAAGAAGTGGATTGTAAACCCGAGACCATGGCCGCCGTCTACGGCTTCCTCATCAAGGACGCGTTGAGCGTGGGCGATTACGAAAAAGCCTATCAATTTGAAAAACAGCACGAACAAGTCGCATTGGAACTCCTCTCCGACCAAAGCCAAAGCGCCGTTCTCGAAATCCAGAAGAAATACGACTTTGAGGCGCAGGACAACCGACACAACCGGCAGATGCTCTCGCGGCAAAAGGTCATCATGTTGCTCACCATCATCCTGATTGCCGCGCTGATCGCAGTCACTGCACTCATTCTCAACGCTTTGAAAAAGAAACGCATTGAGACCGAAATCAACGCCAACCTGCTCGAACTGAAAAAGCGCAACGCGCAGCAACAGCAAGTCC
Source organism: Candidatus Limimorpha sp. (assembly GCA_041842265.1). GTDB lineage: Bacteria > Bacteroidota > Bacteroidia > Bacteroidales > F082 > Limimorpha. The sequence goes on from JBGYWU010000238.1 coordinate 16,652, forward strand.
AAAGCGAGATACAGGCACAAATGGAACAACTGCAAAAGCAAACTGACGACAAGCTGAAAGACGAATACCTGCAAAAATGCCATGTCATCCGCTGTTTCGAGGTGCTGTCGCACGACCGCAGCAATCCAATGGCGTTCAAGAACTTGGAGAAGTCTCTCTTTGAAGACGAAGACCATTGGAACAGCTTCGAGACCGCTTTCGAGGGCGTACATCCCGGTTTCATCTCCACCATCAAGCAACAGTATCCCGACTTGAGCGTCATGGAGTTCCGCTATTGCCTGCTCTCGCATTTCAAACTTTCACGTCAGGAATACGCGGATGTGCTTGGCTACAGCGTTTATAATGTGGACAAAATCAGAACCAGCCTCAACAACAAAATGAGAATAAACAAATAATAATATGAGAATCAAATATTTAACACCGTACCTCATTTTGATTGTCGTTTTGGTAGCGGTCTCCTGTTCAAAACCGCCAGCAAACAACAGCCTGATCAGCGACAAGGATAAAATCGACATCAAAGGCTCGCTGAGCAACGGCGACATGCGCAGTCCCAACATCGAAGCAGGTCTCTTAGGGAGAACCTTATACGTGTACTTCCACGACTACATGGGCGTTTGTACAGTGACCGTCACCGACAGGCAAGGCACCGTCGTATTCAGCGAGGAGCAACCCACTTTCCCCAATGCTGAAGTGCGCCACTACATGGGCGACTATCCTTTAGGACGCTATCACCTCGTCATCAGTAACGGAACGGAAGAGGCAGAGGGTTGGTTCAACAATTTTAGGATTGTGGCGGTGAGGCCAAAAAAAGGAATCTAAAGAAATAGGATTTAATACTCAAATAAATGAAAAAGACTGTTTTATTCTTAGCCCTATTGCTTATCATTAGCGATCTTCGTGCTCAAAAAAGGGGGAGGTTCGTACTTCAAGCCGAAGCCAATGCTGGCATATTGTTCTGCTTTCCTTATCAAGGCACATTCAATTCTATAGATATTGAGTTCTCGCCTGGGGTTGTGTTTCGATACCAAGTTGGAGAACGTTTGGGATTGGGCATAGGGGCAAGCTATTGCCTGCACAACAATTTGCAATGTCTCCCCGTTTTCGCTGATGCCAAATACCGTTTTGGAAGTGGAAAGGCAAGACCTTATGCAGAAATCCGTACGGGATATGCCTTCTACTTGAAAAAGTTTGACACAGGCATGGAAGGTGTTGGGTATCCGGTGTACTTCTACTTGGAAGGATTATACTCACAATTAATCGTCGGTTACTCCATCGGCCATCACGATTTCGGCATTGCCGGACAACTCATCAACATGAAAGAGGAAGGGGTTAGAGATGCCGTTTTGTCAGGTGGTTGCCTCAAATACGCTAAAAACCACATACAGCCTGCAGTATTTCTGCATTATGCCTTTAATTTTTGTTTCAGAAAATAAGATCTGAAAATCCAAAATACCATGAAAACCAAATACATCCTTCTTGGTTTGTGCTTCGCCTTCGCTTTTGCCTTGCCTGCTTTTGCCCAGCGCGACACCATTAGAAGCAATAAGAACGAGTTCAGCTTCGGCTACGGGCACATGCCTGCCAGCAGTTTCCAATTCCATCCGGGCCACTATTACCATCCTGAAACGGAGTATCTCGGTGCCTTCTACGCCACCTACACGCGCCGCCTCACCAAGGTTGTCGGCATTGGCGCCACCTATTGCTTCGACCCACGCATCCTCAACTACTATGATTACGGCAAGCCCATCTGCCGCATTGACGAGTCAAGCCACGCGCTTATGTTTCACCTCAAAATCAATTGGCTCAACACCAAGTACGTGAACCTCTACAGCAAGGTAGGCCAAGGCATCATGGCTTGGGGCTACCGCCTGAAAGAATACCAACCCTACCTTTATGAAATCAACATGCCCTCCAACAAACTGATTGACAGAATCAACTACGCCTACCAGTTTACGCCCATCGGCATCGAAGTAGGCACCAAGCAATATGCCGGTTTCCTGCAAGTCGGCATCGGCATGGAAGGCATGATAGGCATCGGATTTCGTTATGGACTAATGGATAAATGGATAAGGAGTAAATACCATGAATAAACACTTGATTTTCTGCATCGCCCTCGTGGCTTTGATGACCGCCTGCGTGGAAGAACCCATGATCTACCGCCTTCTGACTGACGAAGAAGCGGCAACCGTCCCCTACCATATAGGCGAGTCTATCAAAATGCTCGACCAAGACGGCGACACGCTTTGCCTCACCGTCGTCCGCGACACCACATACTTATCATACGACTATTATTCCTTCCAATATGCCCCAAACGCAAAAATGTCCATTGAGCCACGGCCCTATTTCTATAAGCGCGAAGTCGTGCTTCGAGGTTCGCCCGAAGACAGTTGCCTGCTCCGCTGCAATGTGGCACCCGAGAAGGTTGTCAGTATCAGTTATGAAAAGTATGCACTCAGCAATAACTACAACGGCGATTACCTTTGTTGTCGCACCATATTGAACCATACCCTTCGGTTGGGCGAGTTGCCTGCCTCCACCCTCAGCTTGGGAGAAGTGGACTATGAGAATGTGTATGTCGCAAAAGGGGAATATAAGTCGGATACCGCCACTATTTCCTACGCCTGGCATTACAGCGAAGCATACGGGCTACTTTCCGTCAAAGAGGGGAACAAGTCTCTGATGCGGATACTGTAATACCCCCGAAAACGGGTGAAGCCAAGTCCCAAATGGGAGGCACAAACATGCACTGGTATGCAGGGTATTGGCTTGTATTCTAAACGGCTAATCTTTCTCAAAAAGACCAAGATACTCTTCCCCGTCAGGGGGAATAGGCAAATCTTCTTCGGAAACAACCGTAAAAACGTATACCAACTCCTTCTCGGTCTTGGCGTCCCTTATGTATTGTCGCTTCAACTTCGGGACCGATTCCCACAATCCCAAAGCTTCCGCCATCTTCCTCATGAGTGTTTTCTCAGGGGTTTCGCCAAACGCCACGTGCCACCAGTAAAATCTTGTAGCCTCACCCTTGCCATTCATGACATGCAGATGCACGGCAGGATGTAGCATTTTGTTCCCTTGGTGCAACTCCACATACATGGCCCGCCCCACGATGTTGCCTCGTTCATTGACAATGGGCAGGAACTCGATGTTGTTCACTTCTGGCTCAAATCCAAGAGGTATGTCGGCTTTGGCTGAGGGGTCAACAGCATTGTCCTCTACAACCAGTGGTGTCGGTGCCATCGGCTCAGGATGATACTCAACGATACTTCGAGGGCGTTTTTCTGTTGTTGTCTTGGGGGGATTGTCATGAACGATATGCGTGAGTGTCATCGGATCAAACGAAACTTCCTCCACCACTATCCTTTCTAAACCCCACGACCCTTTCAATTCAGTGACATCTCCCGCCTTCTTCCCTATCAATACCTTGGCAATGGGTGAGATGAATGAAATGAGGCCTTTGTTCACATCGGCTTCATCCACCCCCACGATTCTCACCACACGCCCGTTGTAGCGCACCCACGCCCCGAAGCTCGCCCTGTCTTTCCCAGTCTTGGGAAGGTCGATCACAACGGCACTATTGATACGGCCAACAAGCAACTTGATCGTCGCTTCGAGAAAATTGACCAGAATATAGTTGTCACCGGCTTTGACACGCTCTGCCTCAAGATTTTTCAGTTCCTCTTTGAGTGCCTCGAGCCCTTCTTTCGTGACATAATTGGGTACGCCTTCCGGCAGGTACGCCCTCATCGGCACCCTCGGAATCTCTTCTTGATCGCCTTCTTTTATGAAACCCCTACTCATCAGAGAGGCATTTCTTAATTGACCACCATTTCCTTGATGATATTGTCGCACTTGCCCACCTTCTCGATGCACCAGAGCAGGTAGCGTGCGTCCATGCAGATGGTACGTTGCACCTTGTGCTCGAAGCTGAGGTCGCCGCTCATGGCTTCCCAGTTGCCGTCGAAGGCCAAACCGATGAGGTTGCCTTGGCCGTCGATGACGGGACTGCCCGAGTTGCCGCCCGTGATGTCGTTGGTGGTGATGAAGTTGACGACCAGGTCACCGTTTCCGTTAGCATAACGGCCGTAGTCTTTCTTGGCCACAAGGTCGCGCACATCCTGTGGGATGTCGAACTCCCAGTTGCCGGGCACGTACTTGGCCATCACGCCGTCCATCGTGGTGTAATAGTTGTAGTTGACGGCATCGGCGGCCTTGTAAGGCTCCACTGTGCCGTAGGTCAGGCGCATGGTGAAGTTGGCGTCAGGATAGAAGTTGCGGTCGCCCTGCATCTCCATTAGGCCTTTCATATATAGGCGTTCGCCTTCATTGCCGAGATTTTGGGCTTCCGAATAACGGCCATACAAGGTCTGATAAGAGTCGACGATGTTCATCGACAGGGCAAAAATCGGATCCTTGTCGAGGGCTTTGGGCTTGCTTATCCATTTTTCGAGACGGGCCTTGTCGGTGAAGACGGACTTCTCAAAGGCCTTTGCCACGTATGCGCTGAAGTCGCCGTTGTTTTCTTGCCCGATACGGAGAATTTCGCTCGGCATGAGTTCGACAGGGATGTTCTTATAGAAGAGTTCGAGTAGGGCGGTGGTCACATCTTGGTCGAGGGGCATGAAATAGTCCTTGAAGAAGGTCTCCAAACTGCCTTGCATCTTCTCCGCTTCGGCCTTGATGTCGGTCTTGTCAGCCTCGGCTTCAAACATCTTGTTGACACGCATGAACCTGCGACTGAAGGCGATGGCCTCGCCGCCGTTCCATCCGGCCTCCCGATGATAGACGAATGCTTTCTCAATTTCATCCAAAATCTCCCATTTTTTGGCAATGCCGTCGAAGATGTCGCCATATTCAGCCTTGCGGTTCGGGTCGGCGTTCACCCAGTCTATGAAGTCCTCCTCTTGGGCGAGTCGGCGTTCATACACGTGATTGCGCTTGAGCTGCTTCACCTGACCGATGTAGTATTTCCAGTAGTTCGACACACTGGCCTGCTTGGAGGCATACATGATGAAGACCTCTTGGTCGGCATCCATGTGCTTGCGGTAGTTCTCGAGCTTAGTGCTGCGGCAGTCGATGACGGCGGGGCCTTCCTCCTCGATGACGTTCTTCACTGTGAAGGATGTGGAGTAACGGTCAGTCGTGCCGGGGTAGCCGAGAATCATGGCATAGTCGCCCTGCTTTACACCACTGATATTAATGGGGAGGAACCATTTGCTCTTCATCGGGATGTTGTTTTCCGAATAGTCGGCGGGGCTGCCATCGGGGGCGGTGTAAACCCGGAAAATGTTGAAGTCGCCCTTGTGGCGCGGCCAGGTCCAGTTGTCAGTGTCGGCACCAAACTTGCCGATGCCCCAAGGCGGGCAGCACACTAAGCGCACATCTTTGTATTCGTCATACTCGAAGAGGATAAACTGGTTGCCGCTGTAGAACGGCACAATCTCGATGCGCACATTGCGTTCTCCCTTGCGGTCTTTCTCAAGTTGGCGCGAGTTCTTGCCGATAAGTTCCTCACGGTCGGACTCAGTGGCCTCGGCAGTAAGGCCACTCAACACGGCTTCGGTAACGTCTTCTATCTTAATCAAAAACAATACGGAGAGGCCGGGATTGGGCAGTTCCTCACCCTTGCTCTTGGCCCAGAAGCCGTCAGTAAGGTAGTCGTGTTCGATAGACGACAGTTTCTGCACGAAGCTCAGGCCACAGTGATGGTTGGTGAGCAGCAGGCCTTCGGGCGAGATGATCTCGCCTGTGCAGCCGCCGCCGAATTGCACGATGGCATCCTTGATGCTGGGTTGGTTGAAACTGAAAATCTGTTCTGCAGTGAGTTTGCAGCCCATGGCTTGCATCTCGGCCAGGTTCTGGCCGTTAAGGGCATAAGGCAGCCACATGCCTTCGTCGGCACGGGCCACCATGATGGTCAGCACGAGGGCCGCGATTAATGAGAATAGTTTTTTCATTGGGATATTTTTTGATTTGTTGCTTCTGAATTTTCGGCAAAGATAGTGAATTTAGCGTTCACATTCAGGTTTACAAGAACATCGTCAAAAATCGCAAAATGTTTGGATTTGTCGGCGCGTGGAGGGAGGGCAATGAAAAGTGATTTGACTTGCCTACGGTTTCAAACAACCAATGGGAACCACCAACACACCATCGTCTCTTTGGTATGGGAAATCACCTATTCCAGTCAACACCATCATAAACGAAGGAGATTTCATGCGAGAGGTATCAATATCAGCTGACAATGCTTTCAGCGACTTCGCTCCTTCTTCAATCAACGTGTCGCCTCCTAACTTTATCTCAACAAGCCCGTAGGAACCATTTCTTAAATGTATGACAGCATCACATTCCAAACCTTTTTTGTCGCGATAATGATACACTTGGCCATCCAACGCATCAGCATATATCCTAAGGTCACGTACGGCAAGCGTCTCGAACATTAGCCCCATGGTTTCCAAGTCGTTCAAAAGGTCGTTCGGACTCGCTCCCAACGCAGCAATGGCAATGCTTGGGTCTGTGAAATAATGGTTGTCACTGGTACGAATGGCCGTCTTGCTTCTGAGGTTGGGATTCCAAGCAGCCATGTCCTCAATAACAAAGATCTTCTTGAGCGCCTTTATGTAATCGTAAACAGTATTGTCCGACAAGGTGCTTGTTTCATTGACTTTCAAATCGGCGAGTATGGTGCCAACAGTTGCCATTGTGCCTTGATGGCGAGCATAAGAACGCATGAGCAGTCTCACCCTTTGCGGGTCACGCTGCACATCATCAACACGAGAAATGTCACTGTCACATACAACATCATAGTAATCATAGGCTTGGGCAAGAGCATCCTCCTCTTCCAAATCCAATGCACCTGGCCATCCTCCACGGCAAATCAAATAGGCCAAACGGTTGATGTCAATTTGACTATTGCCTTCAACGGTTCTTTGTTCAACAGTGAACTGATTTGACAAACTGACCGTACCTGTCGATTCCCCAGATTCATAGAGCGACATTGTGCGCATCTTCAGTTTGGCAAAACGCCCTGTACCAGAATGAAATATCTCGTCTGCTTTAGGTGGCACACTGCTACCTGTGAGAATAAAATGCCCATAGCCCTTTCTATGATCCACCTCGTACCGCACACTATCCCAAAGAGAAGGTGCAATTTGCCATTCGTCGATAAGCCGTGGTGTGTCACCTGTAAGAAGTTGATTGACATTGATTTTGGCAGCTTGAATATTCTGCTGCTTGCGCATGGGGTCGGCCATATACAAAATGCTTGCGGCTTGTTGTTCAGCGGTGGTCGTCTTTCCACACCATTTAGGCCCTTCTATCAAGACAGCCCCTTTTCTCCTCAATCTGGCCGCCAACATCTGGTCGGCAATTCGTGGTTTATATGCATCCATAAAGACAATATTGAAATATGCTGCAAAATTACTATAAATATGACAATTAAACAAGCTTTTTGTCTTTCATTTGGGAATTTGGCATGATTTCGTTTGGGAATTTGGCTAATTTTTGCTTGGGAACGTGGCCGATTTTTGCTTGGCATTGTGTAGCGAGAATCGCAAAATGTTTTCTTGGGGAAATGCCAAAAATCGCAAGATTTGAAAAAAGATAATGAAAAATCTCGGTAAAGGAAGAAAAAAGCCATATCATTGCGGATATGGCATCTTTCGAATGCTTGCATTACAAAGAAAGTTGCGCAAAGATACGCAACTTTTCAACATCAAGCATACTAATTCTAAAGATTATTGGGGTGATCTCCGCTTATTATTAGTATTCTTTATTTCATTCTTTCTCTTTGTTTTCATTCTTTTTTTTCTCTTGGCTCTATGTCATGCTGGATTCAAGTTACAAATGCAACTTTTTGGGTTAAACATTGATTTAGTTTTGCAAAGTTAGCAAAAAAGTATTCGATGGGTGTCAGAAATCCGAGTTTTTTTCTTGGTCTGTTGTTTAACTTGTTCTGAATCATTTTG
>JBGYWU010000239.1:0-7258 GCA_041842265.1 Candidatus Limimorpha sp.
AGATAAAAGACGTAAGCATTGCCCCCCCCCCGATAAACCCAAAGAGAAAGACGGCGCTTGTCAGAAACGTGAGAAACGCCGCAAAAGCGGAGCCAGAGCAGCAATCGAACCTGTTTTCGGACATCTTAAAAAAGACTTCCGCATGGAACGGAACTACCTGTGGGGCGAAAAAGGGACACAAATCAACGCTTACATGGCTGCAACGGCTTGGAACTTGAAGAAAACGATGTGGGGCAAGGGTTTTTGTCCCGCATCTTTTTTTTCTTTGCGCCACCTTACGCTAATCCACCAGTGGACAAAGACTTATAGCGTGAGTTGGGAAGCCTAACTAAAAGGAAGGAAGATTGGACTCATTCATAGTGCTGGTGCTATCTGAGTATTAATGTAGAGTTTATTCCGCAACCCGGGCGAAGACTTGGGTTGCGGAATTTTTTCATACCTTTGCCGCATGGATTATTCCGAGAGTTATGTCATAGTAGAGGATAACCTCGACCACTTAACCGAGGTAAAGATGGGCGACTACATCACCCATGCATTTTGCGAGGCTGGTGAATGTGAGGTGTGGTACAGCGGCACATGTCTCCTTTTCCACAAGGGCGACTGCATGATTATTGTGGCCAACCGGTTGGTGACCAAGGTGGTGCCGTCAACGGATTTCCACGTGAGTGTAATTTATGTTGAGATGGGCTTTCTGCAGGTTTGCACACCTCATTCCAACTATGGCACTCGTGGTGGCATGTCACTCTATATCGACCCGATTATGCGGCTTAACGAGGAAGAGCAGGTCGTCTGTGAACGCGACTTCCGCGAGGTGTTCCGTCGCATGAAGGAGCCACACCACTGGTTTCACGGTGACGAGATGGCTGCCATCCTGCAACTGCTGTTCATTGATTTTTTCGAGTTCCATTCGCGCATCAACGGCGAAGCTGGCCTTACGGCGCAGACCGCCTCGGTGTTGGACCGTTTCGTGGAGATGCTCGACCGTAGCGACTACAAGCAGTCGCGCGAGGTGGCATTCTATGCCTCCGAACTTTGTGTCACGCCGAAATACCTGTCAGAGATCTGTAAGAAGGTAAGCGGCTATTCGGCCAACTATTGGATTAACCGCTACGCCTCAATTGAAATCTCACATTTGCTTAAAGACAGCAGCCTCTCCCTGACCGATATCGCCGACCAGTTCGGCTTCTCGTCGCTATCCCACTTCTCGCGCTATGTGCAGAACAACCTTGGGGCATCGCCGAGCTCGTTCAGGGAATAGCCGTTGCGAGCAAAGCGAAACAAAACCGAAAAATTTGAAACTTTTCCCGAAAAATCGATAACAACCATATTGAATGATGGTTGTAGTTTTGCATCGTTGAATCATCTATAAGACACAATACTATGCAAAACATCAAACTGTCAAACGGAATTGAGATGCCCCTGCTGGGCTACGGCGTGTTCCAAGTATCTCCGCAAGAGGCGGAGCGTTGCGTCAGCGACGCATTGAGTGTGGGCTATCGCCTCATCGATACCGCCCAGGCTTATTTCAACGAGGAAGGCGTGGGTGAAGCCATCGCCAAGTCGGGCATCAAGCGCGAGGACATCTTCTTGGTCACCAAGGTATGGATTAGCAACAACGGCAAAGAGAAGGCCGCAAAAAGTATCGACGAGAGCCTGCACAAGCTCCAGACCGACTACATCGACCTGCTGCTCATCCATCACGCCTACGGCGACGTGTTCGGCACATGGAGAGCAATGGAAGACGCCTATCGTCACGGCAAACTTCGCGCTATCGGCGTGAGCAACTTTCAAGCCGCCCGTTTCTTCGATTTTGCTCATTACGTGGATACGAAACCTATGGTGAACCAACTGCAATGCAACGCCATGATCCAGCAAAATGGCACCATCCCTGAATTGGAGATTTTCGGCACCAAGATGATGGCTTGGGGACCTCTCGGCGGCCAAGGTGTGGACGGCATCATCAAGAGTGAGTTGCTGGGTGACATCGGCGCGAAATACGGCAAAACGGCCTCGCAAGTGGCCCTCCGCTGGCTCACCCAGCGCGGCATCGTAGCCATCCCGAAATCGTCGCACAAGGAACGTATGGATCAGAACTTAAACATCTTCAACTTCACCCTCACCGATGAGGACATGGCGCAAATCGCCACGATGAACCAACACGACACGGGTACTATCAACTTCGCCGATATGAACTTCGTGAAATACCTCATCGAGACCTACGGATAAGCCATGAAAACAAGAAATCTCATCATCGCAGCACTTGCCTTGTTTTGCGCAAAGGGCTGCACAGGACAGTCGAATAAACAACAAACCGCTGAAAACCAAGCAACCATGGAAAACAACCTGCCTGAACAAAAAGAACCGGTCGTTTACATGACCACCGAAATCACGCCCGAATCGCTCGTCCACATCTATGAAGCCCTTGGCGTGAAAGCAGAAGGCCGCGTGGCTGTGAAGATTTCCACCGGCGAGAGCCAGCAGACCAACCATCTGCGTCCCGAGTTCATCTCACCGCTCGTGAATCATGTCAAGGGTCGCCTCGTTGAGTGCAACACTGCCTACGGCGGCAGCCGCAGTACTACCGCCAATCACCGCAAAGCCATCGAGGAACGCGGCTACGTGAATGTAGACATCATGGACGAAGAGGGCACGATGCAAATTCCCGTCGTGGACACGACTTGGATCAAATACGACATCGTGGGCTCGCACCTTGCCAACTACGATTTCATGATTAACTTGGCGCACTTCAAAGGCCACCAGATGGGTGGTTTTGGCGGCGTGCTCAAGAACCAGTCCATCGGCGTGGCATCGTCAAGTGGCAAGGCTTACATCCACTCGGCAGGCGTGACCGACGATGTGGAGAAACTCTGGTCGCATGTCGATAACCAGGACGGCTTCCTTGAGTCGATGGCAGCGGCGGCACAAGCGGTGCACAACTATTTCAAGCAAGATAGACACAACATCGTCTATATCAACGTGATGAACAACATGAGCATCGACTGCGACTGCAACGCGCATCCGGCTACGCCTGTGCTGAAGGACATGGGCATCCTTGCCTCCACCGACCCTATGGCCCTCGACCGCGCCTGTCTCGACCTTGTCTTTGGACATGAGTCTGTGGAAGGTGACGATGCCGACCCGCTAATCAACCGCATCAAGCAGATGCACGGCACCCACACCGTTGAATACGCCGAACAAATCGGTCTCGGCTCACAGAAATATAGGCTCGTTAATATTGATCAATGATATGAAAACCAAACTCTATGCTGCACTGGTAGTACTGCTTATGGCGGTAGGCTGCACCAGACAAGCAACACCAACAGAAAAAGACATGAACACTCTGAGTTTCAACGAAAAGCAAGCCGTCTTTATGTCGGCCATCGCCTGCAATGAGGCCAAAGCCGATTATGTGGCCCTTTCACAAGCCATCGACGAGGGACTGGATGCAGGCCTGACGGTCAGCCAAGTCAGGGAGGCTCTCTCGCAACTCTATGCCTACACGGGATTTCCACGCTCGCTCAACGCCTTGGGCACTTTGCAGAAGGTGATGGAACAGCGCAACGCCGAAGGCAAAACCACTATCGAAGGTGACGAGGCTTCGCCGATGCCTAACGGTTACGATGCACTAAAGCAAGGCACCGAAGTGCAAACGAAGTTGAGCGGATACGCCTTCGACTATACTTTTTGTCCCGCCGAGGATTATTACCTGAAAGCCCATCTTTTCGGCGACATCTTCGCTCGCGACAACCTCACCCACGCCGACCGCGAACTCATCACCGTGAGTGCATTGAGCGGCTTGGAGAACGTGATGCCGCAGTTGCAGGCGCATGTGCACGGAGCGTTGAACATGGGCGTAAGCGAAGCGCAGTTGCGTGCCATTCCCGAGGCTTTGAAGGCTAATGGTTTGCAAGCCGAAGCCCTGCGCTGCGAAGCCGCCATCGCCGCCGCTGTGGACGGCAAGACCGATGTGGTGTGCGCCCAATCCCCGTGGCCTATCGGCGTGCCTAACGTGGATTATGCCCAGTATTTCATCGGCAACAGCTATGTGGCCCCGATGAAAGGCGGCATGGTCAACGTCACCTTCGATCCGAGTTGCCGCAACAACTAGCACATCCACCACAACATGGTGCAGGTGTTGGTGTGTGTCAGCGGTCGCGGCTGGTATCAGGAATGGGGCAAGCCCGCCGTCGAGCTGAAGCCCGGTGTGGTCATTGCCATTCCCGAAGGCGCGAAGCACTGGCACGGCGCCTCCAAAGACAGCTGGATGCAGCACCTCACCTACCACACTGACATCACAGGCAATCCAAGCAATGAGTGGCTGGAGGCTGTCAGCGACGAACAATACAATAGTTTAAGCAAATAAGGAGAATGAAAAACAAACACAATAAGATGATGAAAAAGAACATGCTTTTCAGCATAGTGGCAGCGATAGCAGCTCTCGCTATGACTGCCTGCAATCAACAGCAGACGGTGAAGACGGAAGGTATCGTAATAAAGAAACAGGGTATCTTTTCTTCCGGCGGACGGGTGACGGAGCCTATCCCAGGCGAATACGATGCGACACAGAACTGGCTCGACCCGGAGCGCAAGGGCACGACGACACACGTGGACCATGCCAATACGTTCTACCAGATTCCGGCGGGCGAAAAGCAGTTGCCAGTGGTTTTCCTACACGGCTACGGACAGACACGCACAGGCTGGCAAGCTACTCCCGACGGACACGAGGGGTGGTCGGACATTTTCCTGAAGAAAGGACATCCCGTATTCCTCGTTGACCAGCCGCGACGTGGTGCTGCAGGAGCGACAGAGGAGGTTGTCACCGACCCTGGCGACGTGTCGGATGGCAAGTTCAAAGTCGGCGAACAGGCTTGGTACACGCACTTCCGCATCGGTCGCGTGGCTCCTGAGCGTTACGAGGGTTCGCAGTTCCCCGAGGGCGACGAGGCGCAGCGGCAGTTCTTCTGCCAGATGACACCGAGCACAGGCAACTACGACGAGAAGCTCTTCGGTAAGGCCCTGAGCGACGTCCTTGCCGATGTGCAGAAGATGACGGGCAAGAAGAGCATCTATGTGACCCATTCGCAGGGTAGTCGCGTGGGTTGGCAGACGGCTACCGACAACATTGCTGCCATCGTGGCTGTGGAGCCCGGGTTCGCTCCGCAGATTGGTTCGGAGGAGTATCGGAAATTCCTCGCCGCCAAGACCCCGATGCTGTTCCTTTTCGGCGACTACATCGAGAACGGCCCCGAAGACATCCAGTCGACTGGCTTCTGGAAGATGGTGCTGAACCAGTGCCGAGAATTTGCTGCCCGGTACGTGAAGGACGGCGGCGACGCGACGGTGATATACCTGCTCGATGAGAATATCCACGGCAACAGCCACTTCATGTTCCAGGAGAAGAACAATGGCGAGATTGCCGACCTGATTGAGAAATGGCTGAATGAACATAACATCAAATAACACAAAAATGAAGAAATCAATTTTAACAATCGCTGCCGTATTGGGAATGGCTGTCCTCGCCGGCTGCAATCAGAAGAACAATCAAAACGAAGGAAACAATATGAAACAAGAACTGATACTGACTCAGGAATGGGACAAGGTGTTCCCGCTGAGCGACAAGGTGAACCACCAGAAGGTGACCTTCAAGAACCATTTCGGCATCACGTTGGCTGCCGATGTTTATACTCCCAAAAACGTTGACGGAAAGAAGCTGCCCGCCATCGCCGTGGGCGGTCCGTTCGGTGCCGTCAAGGAGCAAGTCAGCGGCCTCTATGCCATGCGCATGGCCGAGTGCGGTTATGTGGCTGTGGCTGCCGACCCGTCGTTCATGGGTGAGAGTGGAGGTGAGCCCCGTGGCGTGAACTCGCCCGACCTGAATGTGGAGGACTTCCAGGCTGCCATCGACTACCTGATGACGCGTGAGGATGTCGATGCCGCCCGCGTAGGTATCATCGGCATCTGTGGCTGGGGAGGCTTCGCGCTGAACACCGCTCAGGTGGACACCCGCATCAAGGCCACGCTCATCGTCACGATGTACAACATGACACAGGTCTATGCCAACGACTACTTCGACCAGAACGACAACGAGCCCACCCGCTATGCCAAGCGCAAGGCTCTCAGCGACCAGCGTACCGCCGACGCACAAAGTGGCACCTACGCCCGCACCGAAGGCTTCCCAAAAGAGGCTCCCGCCGACGCACCCCAGTTCCTGAAGGATTACATCGACTTCTATGTGACTCCGCGCGGCTACCATCCTCGCTCCATCGGTTCCAACGGCGGCTGGCTGTCTCAAACCTTCACCTCGCTGCAGAACACTCGTCTGCTGCAATACGCCGATGAGATTCGCACCCCCGTGCTGATGATCCACGGCGAGAACGCCCACAGCCGTTACTTCGCTGAGAAAGCTTTCGAAACGATGACTGGCACGAAGCCAGATGGCACCACCACGGTAGGCAACAAGAAACTCTACATCATCCCTGGCGCTGCCCACTGCGACCTCTATGACGACAAGGCTGGAGTAATTCCTTACGAGAAAATCGAACAATTTTTCAACGAAAACCTGAAATAAGCAATGAAAGGATTTGCATTATTCGCACTGGCGGCCACACTGATGATGTCCGCCTGCGCACAAAACAACACAAAGGAGAACCCCAACATGAAAGACAAGAAAATCCTCGTCGCCTACTTCTCGTGGAGCGGCAACACCGCCGAGGCGGCCAAATACATCGCGCAGCAGACGGGCGCAGACCTCTTCGAAATCGTCACCGAGAAAACCTACCCCGCCGACTACGAGCCTTGCACCGAAGTAGCCAAAGCCGAGAAAGAGGCCAATGCCCGTCCCGCCATCAAGGGCAAGGTAGAGAATATGGCGCAGTATGACATGGTGTTCATCGGCGTTCCTGTGTGGTGGTACACCGGCCCGATGGCTCTCTTCACCTTCCTTGAAAGCTACAACTTCGAGAACAAGACCGTCATCCCCTTCTGCACCGCCTACAGCGGACCTTCGCAGACACTGAAGGACATCTTGAAAGCCACTCCCAAGAGTGACCACCGCGACGGCATCTGCATTACCACCCAAGAGCTTGGTTGCGTTGGCATGGATAAGAAGCACGGCGAGATCGACAAGTGGCTGAAAGAAATAGGGTTTTAATATGATACCCGTTGTCGGAATTAATCTAGAGCATATTTGATATGGCCAATGTGCCTACCCGAGAGATAATTGACATATTGTAATGCAGTGAAAGAAGCAGTCTTACTG
>JBGYWU010000240.1:0-5576 GCA_041842265.1 Candidatus Limimorpha sp.
ATGGTAAATGTTCTCCCAACCTTCGCTCTGTTCTTGGTTAAAGATGACAGTCTTCAGTTTGTCCATGAAGGCGTAAATCATTGTCAACGAGCGCCCAAAATCCCCGGCATTGCATACCTTCTCGAATGCATCGATTTGATCATCGGGGATGAAAGGAAAGCTTCGCAACGAGTTGAAAATATTGACAGACTCAAAACTGTACTTCTCACGAAGGTAGGCATACAGATCGCGGATATCCATCAGTCGAGCCCTTTCGCGTTGGAATAGAACTTCTTCTAGTTCAAGGCGCCGTGCTGCCGATCCGATAAGACTCTCAAAGTCGTCGCGCGAAAGCATCAACACGTCTTCGGGGTTGAGGCAAGAAATCTCGCACATGGTCTGCACAAGGTTGTGGATATGCACGAACCAATTGCTTCCCTTGTCGATGTTCTCGAAAACATTGTTGGGCAATACGGGCTTCAGGGCATCAAGGCAGCCATCGCTCCAAAACTTGAACACGTCAAGAGTCAGCGCGATAAGCGTGTTGTTGCTCTCAGTGTGCACTTGCTTGCGGAGGAAGTGCACCAATTTATCCTGACGGCCCGATATTTCGTCCATGTTGGTGGTTACGTTGCGAATTTCCCCCTCGGCTCCAATTTCGTTGAAATAGACAGGGAAGATACGTGTCAACTGCTTCACTTTCTTATAATAAGGAGTGATATTGGAGTTGAGCACTTTGGTGATTTCTCGCTGGAAAAGGTCGGTGTCGCTCAGGAAAATACCTCCTAATTTAAGGTTGACAATCAAAGCCGACAGCAGCTTGTCCATGGGAGTCTTGGAATGTTCAATCAACTCAAGCCATACGCGAATATTTTTGATATGGTTCTCATCCACAGAGAGTTGCCAATCCTCGCCAACAAAAACATTGCCGGGCGAGACAAAGCCGAAGGCGATGAGCTTCTTCTCAAAATAGTTGACAATTTCCTTTTGTTCGGTTTGATCCACATCGATGATTTTCAGGCCCAAAGTGAGTTGGAAGTCAAGCACGGCTGACATATAATCCCTGCGCAATTCCTCGGCAAGGTCGAAAATAGTGTCGATGAAAGGAATCAACTCTTCCTGTTGCATTTCGTCGATGGCCTCGCGCATCATACGATCCATGTTCCAAATAAGGCGTTCGCGCTGGTTCTCCATGCCCGGCAGATGGAGCAGGAAGAAGACATAATGGAATTTGGTGATAAAATGCGGGAAAGCCTGTTCCGACTCCGCAAATCGCTTTGCAATCAACTCAAAATGAGGAAATTTTGTCAATTCTTTCCATGTATTGGCAGTTCTCAGGCTGGTATTCAGCTGATCAAAATAAGGCCGGCCGATTTCATTGCACACCTTCTGGATTTCCTCTTCCGCCAGCAGCTGCCGATTGTTCTCTACCCAATTCTCCACTTTTGAGGTCTCTTGCCAATAACGGTAATTCTCTTGCAGCATCATATGCAACAATTGGCATGCCGAGGCCATGAAACGCTCATCCTCAGCCACCTCGCCAAGATAACGTTCAGCATGTTTGGTTGCCAAGACATAAACATCTTTATTATCCTCAAAAGAACCATTCAATATCTTGAAAACCAATGTAATCAGACCAATATGCTTTTCCGATTTTGTAACGACTTGGTTGGCAAACTCCATCAAAGTGATGACGACGTTAAGTCGCAGTCTGTGTGTCACCTCAGGCTTCAGTAAGCTGTGCATCATTTCCAAAGGGATATGGAGCGCGTCGGCAGGAATGTCATCACGTGTATAGAACCAAAAATCGTCCATCAGCATTTTGCGCAACTCCTCAGTTACAAAAGTATGATTCGACAAAGGATGGTGGTATTCGGTAATACATTCCTTAGCCCGCTTGTTGATACCGAAGTACTTGTCAGACAAAGCGATAAACCGCTGGTGATCTTCGGGAATAAAGATATCTTTGTAGCGTGTTTGGGCCAAATTGGCCTCCAAGGCCTGAGATTTGAATGTTTCTGACATGAATGACAAATAGATTCTGCAAAAATAAAAAAAATCACCAACATTGCCTAATGATGAAGGAAAATGCCCATCATATCCATCGCCCTCCTGCTCCAAGGTTTCAATAAGAGCCAGGGGACGGCTGTGCGATGGGTTAGTGGAGAAGGCGTACACACCGTCTCGCCATAATACAATCTCCTTATTTGCTGTTTCGAAACTTCCTAGGCACTCAAACACAAAGAAAAATAACTTTTCTAACAATTCAATATGTCGGGAACCAGCATACCCATTCGAGGTTAAAAATAGGGATTAATTTGATTCAACAGCCAATGATTCAAAAGAAAAAAGTATTTTTGCGCATTCAACTCAATAGTAAACAATCAAATCACAATCAAATGGAAAAAATTAAAGTAGGAATCAATGGTTTCGGCCGCATCGGTCGAAACGTGTTTCGCATCATTTGCGAACGTCCTAATCTGGAAATCGTGGGTGTCAACGACCTGACGAGCACCAAGGTGCTGGCCCACTTGTTGAAATATGACTCCACTCAGGGCAAGTTCCCTGGCACGGTGGAATATGACGATACTGCTCTGATTGTCAATGGCGTGCGCATCCCCGTTACTGCCGAGCGTGCTCCGTTCAACATCAAATGGGGGAAGACTCCGGATGTCGTCGTTGAGTCGACCGGCGTATTCCGCTCAAAGGAAAGCAGCAAGGGCGGTTATGGCGACCACTTGAAGAACGGCGCCAAGAAAGTCATTCTCTCGGCCCCCTCGAAAGATGCCATCGACGCCACCATCGTGGTCGGCGTGAACAACAACGACCTGACAGATGAAATGGAATGTGTCAGCAATGCCTCTTGCACGACCAACTGCTTAGCTCCAGTAGCCAAGGTGTTGAACGACCGCTTCGGAATCGAGCAGGGCTACATCACCACCATCCACAGCTACACCAATGACCAAGTCATCCTCGACGGTCCGCACAGCGACCTGCGCCGTGCCCGTTCGGCTGCCATGTCGCAAATCCCCACCACCACCGGCGCAGCCAAAGCCGTGGGTATTGTCATTCCCGAACTGAATGGCAAGCTTGACGGCATCGCTGTCCGCGTTCCTACGCCTACCGGTTCCTTGGTTGACCTCGTCTGCACTTTGAAGACCGAAGCCACTAAGGAAGAAATCAACGCCGTCATGAAGGAAGCTGCCGAAGGCCCGATGAAAGGTGTGCTCGAATACACCGAGGACCCGATCGTCAGTGTCGATGTCATCCACAATCCGCACAGCAGCATCTTCGATGCCCAAAGCACGATGGTGATGGGCAAGATGGTAAAAATAATGTCGTGGTACGACAACGAATGGGGCTATTCCAACCGCATGGTTGACCTTATTGAGATGATGAAGTACTAACTGCGGATTTAACGGATTTTACGAATTAGGGTAGAGACACAAGGGTTTGTGTCTCTACTTTATTTACAGTGTAACGAGTATTTTCCCAATGATTTGCCTGTCAATACATAGATAGTAGTCTCCTTCGCTTACAGAATAACCGACTTGCTCTTCCTTGCCAATATTAGGCTCAACAATGGTAAAGAAGAACATTCTGGGCATAAAGGCACCAAATGTACGGTCATAAATCCCAGACTCTTCAACTTCATACATTTCAGAATCCAAAATTTTGAAACCGTAATCACTTACAAAGAACTCTTGATTTGAACTGTTCTTTATTCGCAAAGTGAGAACCAGGTTAATCCCGTTGCCTGGAATACGGTTTGTCTTAATATCCTTGACCATAATCTCCACATTATTATTATTGGCATGAGGAAGCGTAATAATATCACCTGCTGCAAGCACTTCCACTTCTTCTGACTTTGAATTGGTTGCCTTTCCCTCTTGTTGAGAGGAATTCAACGAAACATCTTGTTCCCGTACATCGTCTTTAATTGATGCCGTCCCGTGTTTATCCTTTGCTGGCTGTTTTTCATCCGAAAAATAACCGCTTAAAACACAGGAAACAAGAAACGCGCTCATAT
The DNA here is from genome assembly GCA_041842265.1 of Candidatus Limimorpha sp. Lineage (GTDB taxonomy): Bacteria > Bacteroidota > Bacteroidia > Bacteroidales > F082 > Limimorpha. Next base: position 4,010 of record JBGYWU010000240.1, read on the forward strand.
TTAGTCGATCCTCAAAAAGTCATTTTATCAAAAATGGGAGGGAAACAGTAAGGGTGTGATTTCCTTTTCGTGGTGCAAATTCTTTCCAATGACATTCTGGAACCACCGTTCCAAAAGGCCAAAAAGAAGCCTCATGGCTCTTTTAAAGTTGTATGCGGCAGCGGAGTACATGATGTTGATCTCGTCTCCGAACACTCCCTTGTAGAAGTTCCTCCCCAAGCGGTGATCCGACTTGAGGTGTCCGATGACAGGCTCGATGCCTGCACGTTTGCAGAACAAATCGTGCTTCTTTCGTCTCTTGTAGTAGCTGTCGTTGACTTTGGGCGTATCGGGAATCACCACTTTAGTTGTTCCAGGCATCTTCTGCCCCTTGTAGCCGCGGGCGCCTGCCAGCACCTTCAGCCTCCTGCCCGTGAGCCGCTTCACCTGCTCCAAAGCAGGGTCTATTGTGTGGCCGTCATATTCGTTCCTGAACGACAGGGCTCCGATGATCAACCCTCCCCATGTGCGCACCACGGACACCTTGTTCCCAAACTCGTACTTCTTGTGCTCCTTCCCCTTGCTGATGCACAGCACGTCTGGTTCATGGAGCGAATACACCTTGTCCTTGTCATTCCTCTGCTGGGTGAGGACACGCCACCAAAGGGCAATGTCCTGGGCGTAGTCGTCATACCGCCCCTTAGCCGTGAGGTTCCTCTCCAACTCTCTGAGCAGCCGTCCTGCGATGGCATTCACCTTTTTGTCCGCACGCAATGCCTTCTTCTTGTTCTTCGGACGGTTGCGGAAGCGCTGGTCGCGGTAAAGGCCCTTCAGCACGCGCTTGTAGCTTTGTCTGACGGGTAGGTCCAGCTTACCGCTCACTTTTTGGCACCGCTTGATCACCCCCTTGGTTAGCTTTGCGTCCGCGGGGAAGGTCACGTTCTTCTCCTGTACGGTGGAGTCGATGAACCCCGTGCTGTCTTTGTCGTGGTCGCTGTTCACCCTGATGCTCCCCTGGAGAATCAGCTCCGCGCCCTCCGTGCCGATGCGCTTGCGAAACTCCACAAGCTCAGTCGACGAACAGGGTGCTCCCACGCACAGTTCTTGCTCACCGCAAAAGTACTGGTAATACACGTTCTCCTGCCACCGTTCCACCACGCTCTCATCCGAGATGTTGCGTAAATGCTTGAGCATCAAAAGCCCAACCATTCTGCGGATAGGGACACAGGGGCAGCCGTTGTCTTGGCTGTACAGAACTTTGAAACGATCCTCAAACATCTCCCAATTGATCATGTTGGCCATAATGTATAGAGGGTGTTTCGCGTTGAGCTGGTCTTCAAGGGTGAAGAACATGGATCGCTGGTTCGTCCGGGCTGGTTTCTTGTACATGATTTTGCCGTATTTATGCCACAAAGATACAACTTCTTGGTGAATAACACAAGTAAAATATCAATATTACAATCTTAATAATCAATTGATTAAGATGTTTTTTAGGGACGACTATTTAATTCTGTCGAAATAGCGTTTGACCTTTCCAGCCTTTACCACACCATTGAGGGCCGCCGTATCGTAGGGACAGCAACCGGAA
>JBGYWU010000241.1:0-3569 GCA_041842265.1 Candidatus Limimorpha sp.
AAAATTGCCCAAGCCAATCTTCCCTACCGACACGAAAGCACGCATTTTGTCGTTCCAAACCATTTTCAAATCGGGAATCACAATGGTGTTGCAATAGAAATCCGACGACTCAATTTGAGGATAGCCTCCTGCCAGTTCGATGTTCTTTCTCAATTCTTCGGTCTTTTCCTCTGTTGTTTCTGAGCGATAATAGGGCAAGAATTGGGTTTGCGTCAAGTCGATGGATTCGCTTGCGACATTGGCAAAAACCTCCGCCACGGACTGCATGGCTTGGTCATCGAAAACGGGGGCGTTGAACACATTGATGCCCTTCAAGGTAAGACTGTCGTTTGGATATTGGGTATAGTCGCCGTGCATAATGAATTTGGCCAAAGGCGTGTCGATGCCCAGGTCAGTCGATCCATGACCGTTGACGACACCGCGTGGGCTCAATTCGAGATGGGCACCAAATTGTGCGGTATCGGTTACCACAAAACGCAAACTGCCGGTATCGAACCAGAGGTTTCCGTTGACGGGGTTGGTTTCATCCAAATCCTTCCTACCCTCTTTCGGCGTGAGGAAAGACCCAAAATAGCCACCGTCAACGGCCAACTCATAATAGAGGCCGTTGGTCATCCTTGGGTCCTCTTCGCGAATCCGCTCCACATCAATGGGGATACGTATCGAAGCCGGGTTGATGGTGGCGGCAGATACAAACCAATGGTTCAAGGCGGCGATGGAGACGGGGTCTGTCGCTAAAGTATTCTCAGTATGGGCGCCGGTGGAGGCTTCATCAAGAGCAACTTCCAAATTCAACGTATCTGCCATCCCTTCAGTGCTTTGATCAGGCTCGTCGTATTCGGGCGCAGCAAGCTCAACGGCCACAGGCTCTTCAAAGGCAAGGAGCGCAAAATGTCCGTCATAGTAACCGAACTCCCCGGTGGCTTTCAGTGTCAAACGACCTTTAAAACCAAATTGCGTGCTCAGCTTAAACTCCGAAGTGTCGGCAATATGGGCATAGCCATGGGTGATTCCTTGAATGGGGACAATGGTATCCATCCGAACCGGGGTGCTTATTCCATCGGAATTGGTGTAGTCCCATGTGCCTTGAGCATTGTAGTAGTTGCGACTGTGGATGTTAACCACGGCATCCTTGTATAAATGGAAGCGGTTCAAGGTGTCGGCAAGCAGGTCGCCGTTTATGGGTTCCAGTCTCGAATCGGCATCGATGACGACATCACGCAAGTATGGGAATACGGCAGCATCGGCCACACGGATGATCTTCACCCCGTGGGCATGAATGACATAATTGGTCATATCATACTCGGCTCTCATGCTATAGAACTGCAAAGAGTCTTGTCCTGGGACAAGGGAGATAAACTTGGATGCATTATCATGCACGGCCAACAATTCTTCATACGTGGTCGCTGCGGCATAGGCGCCGAAACTCTCTGCAGGGTTGTAGAGGTGAAGGTTGTTGGTGACCATGTCCCATTCTGCTTCTTTCAAGGTACACATGTATTGGTTCATGGGGAAATCAAGGTTACTGGAATGGTCAAGGTAGTCGTATTTTACCTTTTGCGCATCGAAGTCGACATTGGCGCGATAGTTGGTTGCCGCAAAAGCTATGTTGGATGTGTCGGCTGAATACAAAAGGAATTTAGCGGAATCAGCCACAAAAGTTCTGGAATCCAATGCAAAATGCTCAGAGTCGAACTCTGTCAGGCCGAAGCGCAGCTTACCGTCAGCCAAATAGCCTTCGGTCGACAAGGCTGTCTTACCCGAAAAGTAGGTATCGCCATACATGTGGATAGGCTTGTCAATCGTCTCTGTGGTGAGCATAGGCTTGAGCACATCCCACTTCAGCCTGAGCGCCTCTGCCGATGCCAGGGGGAATCCGGTACCGTCTTCCCTCGGAACCATCTTGAACTGTTTGGTGATGGCCGTAACCGAGTCCAAGTAAAACATAAAGCGGTCGGATTGGAACACAGACGTCTGATAGTCAATTGCTCCCTCTCCAAAGAAGCCACTTCCAGAGAGGAAGACTTTGTTGTGATAACGGCCCAAGTCTCCATACAAAGGATAGGATGATGTTTCGTCTTCACCTATCTGATGGACAAAACCCAGAGAGAAGTCTTCCATCACCACAAGTGGCTGTTCGATGTTGGGCATGATGCCACCCGACACCAATTCACCATCAAAACGCACTTTCTTCATGGACAGGTCGTTCAGGCTGTCGACGACAAAGGGATACACACTGTAATAGAACTTGCCGTCAAGGTCTTCCGCAGTCATTACCGAGTCGACATTACCGGGATTGAACACACCACCATTGATTTTTCTGTAGAACTTGAAACCTTCGGCCTCACTGTGAAAGATGGGATGGGCCGGGGTTTCATATTGGCTCGATTTGTTGTCGCTATGGTCGATTTCCAACCGCCCTTTCAGCTTTTCCAGTGTGCCGTCAACGGGGATGACATGATTGTCGTAACGGGCATAGAAACGCAAAGAGTCAATTTTTCCCATCTTGACTGAAAATTCGTCGTAGTCGAACTCGCTGTCTTTGGTAAAGAACTCAAACATACCTGCCAAGACACCGCCGGAAAACCTGAAATTTTGGTGTTTCGTGAAGGTGATACGTCCAAAATCGGGGACAATAGCCACCCGTTTGCGGTCACTCAACAATATGGCAGAGCCTTCAAAACCATCAATCTGGCTTGTTATGCCAAACACCAAAAGGTTGTTGGTTTTCAAGTCGAGACTGAGGTTGGGTTGACGGTTGGTCGTTCGTGTGTGCAGCTTGATGACATCATAATCGATGGTCTCGCGATAGGAATCCACCACATCGAAAAAACGCGGAAGCGCCGTCGTCCATTTCGTATCGGAATCATATTCCACATAGCCTTCGGCCTGCAGACGGAGCAACAGTGAGATTACTTGTTCGATGGGATAGTTCAGATAAGAAGCCAAGTCGCCCACGGCAAACTTCACCTGTCGGTCCACATTGTCAAAACCTTGCAGGAACTTCTCTATGCGTATCATCGGATGGGCACCATCAAGGCCTTGCAACCGCATGAAGTCATCGTGACGGAAATAGTTCACCGAAACCACATCACCCTCGCTCACCGGGTTTACACCTTCCATCCTCCTGAAATCCACCTTATTGCCGTCAATGTCCCAATACATGGCTTCGAGGAAGATGTCAACACCATGATAATAATCATGGAACGGCCCGTCTCCAAAATCCTTTTCGGAACGGAAAATCATCATCTTACGGGTCTTGTTGTCGTAACGGAACCCCAAATCATTATGATAGATGGAATCCATTTCGGAGCCCGAAACCGAGTCGAGCAGATAAAGCCGCATGGCAGCGTGGTCCGACACCAATAGCTCGTCCCTCGACATCAAAAAACGAGGAGATTGTACCCTGACTATTTCCCTGCCATTCTGACGGAAATGAAAAACCGCCATGTTATCCACTCCTCCAAACAATTCCACCTGATTGCCCATCATACCGATACCGCCTTCAAAGTCGATGTTGCGCATCAGGTTTGTAATCTCGTAATCGGAACGATACGATTTCACACAAG
>JBGYWU010000242.1:0-5764 GCA_041842265.1 Candidatus Limimorpha sp.
AGTTCAATTCTCCCCATCGGCTCGATTTTTTGTGGAAAAGATTTCATAACCTTAAATAGAAAAGTAAAATGGCAAAAGAAAAATTCGAAAGAACCAAACCGCACGTCAACATCGGCACTATCGGCCACGTTGACCACGGCAAGACCACTTTGACCGCTGCTATCACACTGCACCTTGCAAAGAAGGGTCTGTCAGAGATCAAGAGTTTCGACTCCATCGACTCTGCTCCGGAAGAGAAGGAAAGAGGTATCACCATCAACACCGCCCACGTTGAGTATCAGACCGAGAATCGTCACTATGCTCACGTGGACTGCCCTGGTCACGCTGACTATGTGAAGAACATGGTTACCGGTGCTGCCCAGATGGACGGTGCTATCATCGTTGTTGCTGCCACCGACGGTCCCATGCCTCAAACCCGTGAGCACATCCTGCTCGCCCGTCAGGTTGGTGTTCCCCGCTTGGTCGTTTTCCTGAACAAATGCGACCTTGTGGACGACGAAGAGCTTCTTGAGCTTGTTGAAATGGAAATTCGCGACTTGCTGAGCAAATACGAATTTGATGGCGACAACACACCCATCATTCGTGGTTCAGCTCTTGGTGCTTTGAACGATGATCCGAAATGGTCATCCGCCATCGACGAACTGATGGAAGCATGCGACACTTGGATTCCTGAGCCTCAGCGTGCCGTTGACAAACCGTTCCTGATGCCAATCGAAGACGTGTTCTCCATCACTGGCCGTGGTACCGTTGCTACCGGCCGTATCGAGACGGGTGTCATCCATGTTGGTGATCCTGTTGATATCCTTGGTATGGGTGCTGAGAAGTTGAAGTCTGTTGTTACCGGTGTCGAGATGTTCCGCAAGCTTCTTGACGAAGGTGAAGCCGGTGATAATGCTGGTTTGCTGCTTCGTGGTATTGACAAGGACGAAATCCGCCGTGGTATGGTTATCGCCAAGCCCGGTTCGGTGAAGCCTTACCACCACTTCAAGGGTCAGGTCTATGTCCTGAGCAAAGAAGAAGGTGGACGTCACACCCCGTTCCGTAACAAATATCGTCCTCAGTTCTACTTTAGAACCACCGACGTTACCGGTGAGATTACGCTGCCCGATGGCATGGAAATGGTCATGCCTGGCGACCATGTCACCATCGACGTTAAGTTGATTGCTGACATCGCCATGGACAAGGGTCTCCGCTTCGCTATCCGCGAAGGTGGACGTACCGTTGGCTCCGGTCAGGTGATTGAGATCATCGACGATTAATACATAATCAAAATTGTAGGGGTGGGCAAACACCTACCCTTATTCTACGGGTGTAGCTCAGTTGGTAGAGCATCGGTCTCCAAAACCGAGTGTCGAGAGTTCGAGCCTTTCCACCCGTGCTTTTTGTTAAGGTTCAATAAGAAGATGAAAATTATTAACTACATTAAGGAGTGCTACAATGAGCTCACAGAGAAGGTCAGTTGGCCGACTTGGCAGGAGTTGAGAAGTAGCGTTTTGGTTGTGTCCATTGCTTCCCTGATAATCGCCTTGGTGGTTTTCCTGATGGACATATCTTTCAAGAATCTGTTTGAAGCGTTTTACGAACTGCTCTGAGAGATGGATTGAATCTTGATAAGCATTTATCGGCTAACTAATTAATTTTGATTGGAAGATGAGCGACACGAACGAGAGAAAGTGGTATGTGGTAAAAGCCATCTCTGGTAAGGAGAAAACGGTTAAGGAATACCTTGAATCCGAAATCAAGAGGCTTAACCTGCAGAATCTTATCCCTACGGTCTTGATTCCGACTGAGAAGTATTTCGAAGTGAAGAACGGCAAGAAGGTGTGCAAAGAGCGCTGCTATTTGCCGGGCTATGTGCTTGTGGAGGCTGTCTTGGCGGGCGAGGTGGTTCATGTCATCAAGAATGTTCCTAACGTACTTGGTTTTCTGGGTACTAATGGCAATCCCGACCCGTTGCGCCCTCAGGAGGTGAAGCGGATCCTGGGCAAGGTGGACGAGCTCCAAGGCATGGGCGCCGGCAGCGATGTCACGTTCATGGTGGGTCAGTCTGTCGTTGTCAATGATGGTCCTTTCAGCACCTTCAACGGCATCATCGAAGAGGTGAATGAAGAGAAGAAGAAGTTGAAAGTTGCCGTTAAGATTTTTGGTCGCAAGACACCATTGGAATTGAGTTTCTTCCAAGTGAAGTTGGAAAGTTGATGCTGGTTTGTGCGAATTAAAATTGTTGCCTAATTACACTTAATTAAGGATTTAGAAATGGCAAAAGAAGTAAGCGGATTAATTAAATTGCAAATCAAAGGAGGAGCTGCGAATCCCGCTCCGCCCGTTGGTCCCGCCTTGGGTTCAAAGGGTGTGAATATCATGGAATTCTGCAAGCAGTTCAACGCACGTACACAAGATCAGGCGGGCAAAGTGTTGCCTGTCATTATCACTGTGTATAAGGATAAGTCTTTCGATTTCATCGTAAAGGCTTCTCCGGTTGCTGTCTCCATCATAGAGGCTGCGAAGATCAAAGGCGGCTCCAAGGAACCCAACCGTTCCAAGGTTGGATCGTTGACTTGGGACCAAGTGAGAGAAATCGCCACCAATAAGATGAAGGATATGAACTGTTTTACCGTTGAAGCTGCCATGTCGATGGTGGCTGGAACGGCTCGCAGCATGGGCGTGAAGATAAGCGGCGAATCACCTTTAAAGAAAGACTAAGTTCTTTCGTGCATTTGTAGAACAAAAAAAGTTAGTTAAATGTCAAAAGTTACTAAAAAGAGAAAAGAAGCTTTGGCTAAGTTCGACAAAAGCAAGAGTTACTCCTTGAGTGAAGCTGTTGATATCGTAAAACAAATCACCTACACCAAATTCGATGCTTCGGTTGACTTGAACATCCGTTTGGGCGTTGACCCCCGCAAGGCCAATCAAATGGTTCGCGGCTCGGTGACCCTGCCCCATGGGACTGGTAAAGTCGTCCGTGTCTTGGTACTTTGCGACCCAGACAAGGCCCAAGAAGCGTTGGACGCTGGTGCTGATTTCGTTGGTCTGGATGAATACATCCAAAAGATCAAGGAAGGTTGGACTGATATTGACGTTGTGATCACCACTCCTAACATTATGCCTAAGGTGGGCGCGCTGGGCCGTATCCTCGGTCCCCGCGGATTAATGCCCAACCCAAAGACAGGTACTGTTACGATGGACGTCGCAAAGGCTGTTCAAGAAGTAAAAGCCGGTAAGATTGACTTCAAGGTCGACAAATACGGCATCATCAACGCTGGAGTCGCTAAAGTAAACTTCTCTTCGGAAAAGATTTTTGATAACGCCAAGGAGTTGATCCAAACCGTTATCAAGTTGAAACCAGCCGCTGCTAAAGGTACCTATGTGAAGAGCATATATATCTCTAGCACGATGAGCCCTGGGGTGCAGATCGATGTCAAATCAGTAGCAAACTAAATTGAAAGGAAGTTATTGAAATGAGAAAAGAAGATAAAAAAGTCCTCATCGACTCCATCCTCAGTGAATTGAATGCCTGCCCCAATTTCTATCTGACCGATGTCTCTGGCCTCAATGCCGAGAAGACAAACCAGCTTAGAAGGCAGTGCTTCAACAGTGGTGTGAAAATGATCGTTGTGAAGAACACATTGCTCCATAAGGCTATGCAGCAGATGGACAAGGAGTATGAAAACCTGTATGATGTTCTGAAAGGATCAACTGCGTTGATGCTTTGCGAGACCGGCAACGCTCCCGCCAAGCTGATCAAGAATTTCCGTAAGACCAGTGACCGTCCCATCCTGAAAGGCGCTTTCATTGAGGAGTGCTGCTACGTTGGAGACGACATGCTTGACACCCTCTGCAACATCAAGTCGAAGAATGACCTCATTGCAGACGTCATTGCCTTGCTGCAATCACCGATGAAGAACATCATCAGCGGCTTGCAGTCTGGTGGGCATAAACTGAGCGGTATTCTTGAAACCCTGTCCGAAAGACCGGAATAATATTAATGGATGTGTATCATTCAAAGCATTAAAGGCAAATATTAACAATTAAAAATAAAATTAAAAATGGCAGATCTTAAAGCTTTTGCTGAACAATTAGTCAATCTTACTGTGAAGGAGGTTAACGAACTTGCTAACATCCTCAAGGAAGAGTATGGTATTGAACCCGCAGCCGCCGCTGTTGCCGTTGCTGCTCCTGCTGCCGGTGGCGTTGCCGCCGCTGCTGAAGAAAAGACTTCTTTCGATGTCATTCTGAAATCCGCTGGTGCTCAGAAGTTGGCCGTCGTGAAGTTGGTGAAGGAACTCACCAGCCTCGGCCTGAAGGAAGCTAAGGAACTGGTTGACGCAGCTCCCAAGGCTATCAAGGAAGGCGCGAGTAAAGACGAAGCTACCGCTCTGAAGGCCCAACTCGAAGAAGCTGGCGCGGAAGTGGAAGTGAAATAAGGGTTCATTCCCGCTAATAACGGCATTCAACCTCAGTCCCGAAGGCATTTTCAGGGGCTGAGGTTTGTGCCGATTTTTCGATTTAAGCGAAAATTTCTCTTATCGTTTTTCGTCTTTCTCCCTATCATTACCTAAAAACAATAACACCTTGGCAACAAAATCAACTGAAAGAATTAGCTTCGCGTCCCTTAAGAAGCCTTTCGAATATCCTGATTTTCTTGATATTCAACTCCAATCGTTCCAGGATTTCTTCCAATTGGAGACCAATCCCGACAACAGAAAAAATGAAGGCCTCTACAAGGTCTTCACCGAAAACTTCCCTATCAACGACGCAAGAGGCAATTTCACACTCGAATTTCTTGACTATTATATTGACGCCCCACGCTACAGCATTGAGGAATGCATTGAACGTGGCCTTACCTACAGCGTTCCTCTCAAAGCGAAACTGAAGCTTTCCTGCAATGACGAAGAGCATGAGGACTTTGAGACTGTCGTTCAAGACGTCTATCTGGGTATGATTCCCTATATGACCCCCCGCGCCACTTTCGTCATCAACGGCGCCGAACGTGTTGTGGTCTCTCAACTGCACCGTTCGCCAGGCGTGTTTTTCGGGCAAAGCCAGCACGCCAATGGTACCATGTTGTATTCGGCTCGTATCATCCCGTTCAAAGGTTCGTGGATGGAGTTCTCGACCGACATCAACAACGTCATGTATGCCTACATCGACCGCAAAAAGAAATTGCCCATCACCACTTTGCTTCGCGCTATCGGTTACGAGAGCGACAAGGACATCCTCGACATCTTCAACCTGGCCGAGGAAGTGAAAGTTTCCAAAGCTGGCCTCAAACGCGTGCTGGGTCGTAAGTTGGCCGCACGTGTGCTTCACACTTATTATGAGGACTTTGTCAACGAGGACACAGGCGAATGTGTGTCCATTGAGCGCAATGAAGTCATCATCGAGCGTGATGTGGCGCTCGAAGAAGAACATATCCAGAAGATTTTGGACGGCGGTGTGAAAACCATCCTGCTTCACAGCGAGGCTGAACGCGACGAAAATGACAGGGTCTCCGATTATTCCGTCATTTTCAAAACCTTGGAAAAAGACACCTGCAACTCGGAGAAAGAGGCCGTGGAATACATCTATCGCCAATTGCGCAACGCCGAACCGCCCGATGAAGAGACGGCACGAGGCATTATCGATAAACTGTTCTTCTCCGACAAGAGATATGATTTGGGTTTGGTTGGACGCTACCGCATCAACCGCAAACTCAACCTTGACATTCCCGATGAGGTTAAAGTCCTTACAAAGGAGGACATCATCGCCATCATCAAATATTTGG
>JBGYWU010000243.1:0-11804 GCA_041842265.1 Candidatus Limimorpha sp.
TACTTCACAATGAGCCACCACGGTTCGCAGGAAGTTAAGCCGGGGACATTAAAAAGCATAATGAGGGATGCGGGGCTTGAATAAGCCCCACCCCTCAAAGGAGAAAAGAAATCTAAAAACATAAGCACTATGAAAAAGAAGGTAATAGCTCACATCGAATGTGGTACCGACGGCTGGTATTCGGTGTATTTCAACGAAGAACTTCCCTTTGGCTTTTTCGGCGAGGGTAAGACAGTCAAAGAGGCAAAGGAAGATTTCCTTGCCGTGTTTGAGGCTATGCGCCAAGACCATCTTGAGCGCACCGGTGAGAATGTGGAGGTTGAATTTGAGTTTGTGTATGACGCTTCGGCCTTCCTTCAATACTACAAAGGCTTGCTGACACTATCTGGGCTGGCTCGCATGACTGGCATCAATAAGGCGCAGTTGTCGCAATATGTGTGTGGCCGCCGTCATCCATCACCCAAGACACAAGAGCGTATCAAGGTGAGTGTGTTGCAGTTTGCAGAAGAATTGAGCCGTGCCATGGCGTAACCTTTCTTTGACACGGTAGGTGTACTTCAGCCGCATGGCTCAAAAACGGAAAAAGTTCCCAAGATTGGGAACTTTTTCTTTTTAACCCCGTTGAAATCTCTGATTCGGCGTAGCCAATCTTCAATTTCGTGACATCACGAAATTGATATTTTTTACACTTTTTTCTTGTCACTTCCTTTCCACCTTGTATATATACCTTTGCCCGAAAAAGGAGGAAACATGATTACCGTTGACTATCTGAAACAAGTGATGGCGGGCTTCGTTTGCGCCGACGGCCACACTATCGACACCGACAAAGAGATCATCGACGCGCCCGACATCATGGAAGGCCTCACGCAGCTTGCCCAGGTGAAGGGCTATCCCTTCGCCATCCTCTTCGAGGAGGCCTACCACTATGACGACGACGATCGGAACGATGTGCCCGTGTCGCGCTTCGACCAATCGATCTATGTGATGCGCATGGTGGCCGCCAACGAGGGCAGCCGACCCATAGAGGCGCAGTGTATGGCCGACGCGCGCCAAATACGCGCCCTGCTGCTGGAGCGCCAGCATTGCGGCGACCCCGAAATGAAGGGATGGACACGCACCGCACAGCGCGACTTCGTGAGCGGCGCGGCCAACTATGTGGGATGGAAACTGAAACTCAACTTCATCGAAGACGATAGTTGGGAATTAAACGAAAACGACTGACCATGGCAAGGGCACACGGCACACGAGGCAACTTCGACGAGTTTCGCGTGAACTGGGACCGCTTCGGCGAGATCGTCATCGACCGCTGGCAGCGCAAGCTGCTCGAAAAGGACATCTACGACACCGGCAACCTCTACCGCTCGCTCGAATACGGCTACCGGGCCACCAACGCGCTGAACCAAGTCGTGGGGCGCGGCCATGCCGCCGAGGTGAAGGCGGGCACCATCCCCGAGGTGTTCTCGTTCTCGTTCCCGCTGTACGGCATCTATGTGGAAAGAGGCGTTGGCCGTGGCTACACGCGCGGCAACGGCGGCGACCTGGTGAAGTTTGAGGGCAGGGGACGCGGGCGCGAGCGGCGCACATGGTTCTACCGCATCTTCGCCAACCAGCGGAACCGCCTCTGCGAACTCGTTGCCGAGCAATACGGAAGGGCGGCGGCCTCGATGATACACACGCTTGAGGTGCACACCTTGGACACGCCCCATGGCAGAGGATGACTTTTTTTTGAAAAAAATCGCGAAAAATGTTGCAAGTTCAAAAAAAGCCGTATATTTGCAGTGTTGAAATTCATTGTGCGTCACGATGACGCCGCCCGAATGCGGCTTTTTTTGTGACCACACCTTATTGAAAAATACCAGACCCGACGAGTGGGCAAGCCGTAAGGCCCCCAAGGTTTTGCACAATGAACCTCAACAACTCGCACCGGGTCTATTTGTTTAATGTTCTAATCATTGTGTAAAATGAACAATCAGAATCAGACCGAGGCCAAGACCTCAAGGAGAATGTTGGTGATCTTCCGCGATTGCCATGTGAAGAACAACATCGTCGTGCCCATCGAGAGCAGCTACGAGGAGCGTTTCTACCGCCACTTCGCGCACCGCATGGGCTGGCCGTGCACCATCCGCAAGCCGAAGGCGCACACCGAACTGCAAACCCGCCCCGAGGTGCGCCGGTGGCGCAAGCCCACGGGCATCGAGGCGCGCCCGCGCCCGAAACTGGGCGGGGCGTTCAACCTCACGCTTTCACCCCTGGCCATGGAAGGAGGTGCGGTATGAGCAAGCTGATGACCGACTCGAAAGTCTTGATGGATTGGCTGTTTGGCGGCTGCGACTCTTCCGACACGATGTTGCAGTACCTCGTCGACAAACTGAAAGAATCCTCTCTCACGATTGCCGAAATGCGCGTGTGCATGGAATACCTTACCGAAGATGAACGCCGCGAACGCCTTGACAAAATCGACACAACCCTCGTTGAAACGTGGAGGCAGATGCTGGCCCTTCACAACGAGTTCAAAGACCTGATAGATGCGCATTTCGAGAAAGGAGGTGAGAAATGAGCCGAAATAACTTCGACCGTCTCGTTGGCGATTATCGGACGCTGCAATATTGGGCCGACCTTCCCGGTTGGGTTGAGAACGGCAAGTATAGAGAATGCCGCTCCTGCCGCATCGACCCTCTGAAAATGTATGTGGCCGAATTGGATAAGTTGCTTAAAGAAGGGACTTTCGACAAAGAAACAATCGAGCGTTTGAGAATGGATTTGCAATGGTTGAGGTTGGAGTTCAGGGAATTCGACTTGGGCGAAGCCATGCCGAAAGATGAACGTTCCGAACTGGAGGAAATGAGACGCCCAATGTTTGGCACACTTGAAGAATACATTGAAGCTACCAGATGGGTTGATGACGCCTTCAAAAAACAGGAAGGAGGTGAGGCATGAAAAACATACCCATCAACGATATCCCGACCCTCGCCGGATGGTTTGGCGACTTCGAGGCAATCGAAAAAGACAACATCATAAGTGCCTACATCAACGAGATGAAGGACTGCATCGTTGCTTTGCAATTTATGGTTGACGACTTTCGCCCCGATGACGAGAAGCGCGAAATGCTGAACCACAGCAGCCGCCTAATGGCATCAGTGCTTCACGACTTGAAAGCCTTGCGCAGCGATGTAATAGCATCCATTATCATCAGCGAGGCAGGACTGAAGACGAAAAAAGGAGGTGCGGAATGACACGAACCGAGATCATCACGCGGATGTGCGAGATTGCGAGCGGCCTGGCCGACCTCAAAGGACAGGCCGAGCAACTTGGCGTTGAACTGCAAACTCTCATGGAGGAAATGCAGAAATCGGAAAATTGATTATCTTTGCACCAAAATCATGAAAGGAAAAACGACATGGAAACCTTTTTCACAGTATCGGCCATAGTGGCCATAGTAATCTTCGGCGGCAAGCTGCTGAAGAAATACTTCGAGTGGGTCACCAAGGACTTCAGGAAGAAATAGGACATGGCGAACCCCGTGCTACCAAGCCCCACCGTCAAGCCGACGGCGGGGCTTTTTTTGTCACTCCATTGCCGAAGGCGTGGCATAGATTTGCAGGAAAAATCGCAAGCCTATGCTTACCATCGACTATCTCAAAGCGGTATTAACCGACCCCAATGCGGGGCTTTCGTCCGTTAACAATGTTGAAGAGCAAGTGATTGACTCGCCGGATGGCCTTGAGGCCCTGCCCGAACTTTGCCAACGAAAGTCATTGCCCTTCGTGGTGTTGTTTGAAGATGTGTTCCATTTCGACGATGACGACAGGAACGATGTGCCCGTGACCTCTTTTTCCCAATCCATATATGTCATGCGGATGGCTGATGCCTCCAAGCCAAGCCGTCCACTGGAAAACCAATGCCTTGCCGATGTGACGCGCATTCGAGCGTTGCTGTTGGCGCGACTTGGGAAAGGCGATGCCGAAATCCAAGGCTGGAACCGCCGCCCGAAACGCGACTTTGTGCGAGGCGCGTCCAACTATGTCGGCTGGCGACTGAAAATTGACTTCACCGAAAACGACGATTGGACCATCCATGAGTAGGAATAACAGAAACGAGAGCCTTGAGTTTGAGGTGGACTGGGACGAGTTCTGCCGCATCGTTATCGAGCGTTGGCAGAACAAAATGCTCGATAAGGACATCTACGACACCGGCACATTGTACCGAAGTATTGAGTACGGCTACCGTACTGTCAACTCCAACAATGTTGCCATCGGTCGCGGTGCCGGAAAGATACGCACGGCATCGGTGCCCGACATGATGTATTTCTCGTTCCCGATGTACGGCATCTATGTGGAGAAGGGCGTGGGGCGCGGCTACACGCGGGGCAACAGCGGCGACCTGGTGAAGTTCAAGGGCACGGGCAGAGGGCGCGAAAGAAGAACCTGGTATTACCGCATCTTCGCCAACCAGCGTCATAGGCTCGGAGAGATGGTCGGCGAGATATACGGACGGCAGGCCATGTCGATGATACATACCATTGAATCAAGGAGTTTTGGCACTCCCAAGCAATATTTCAAATAACCCAATACAATGGCTGACTACAGAGATACATTTACCAGCGAAATCTATGTGAATCAAGCGCAGGCACAAGACGCTATAGAGACTTACACGAAGAAACTTGCCGACCTCAACAAGCAACTTGCGGAGATTGACAAAAGCGAGGAAGGCTGGGAGAAAAAAGAAAAGAAGCTGCAACGCCAAATCAAGGCAACGGAAGGCTCGTTGAAAGGCGTTCAGACTGGCGTTGAGAATTACCAAAAGGCCATAAATAGCCTTGACGGTCGCAGCATCAACAACCTTATCAAGCTAAAGAAGCAACTGAACGCCGAAATAAGGAAGTTGACACCAGGCACTGAAGAATACATCAACCGGACGAAAGACCTCAAAAAAGTCGAGGCCAGAATCAACAGCTTGACTAAGGCCACCAAGTCGATGGGCACAAGGATATCTGCCGTTTTCACCAAGTATTGGCAGATGTTCGACACGCTGACCCGCACCATCACCGGCGTTTCGATGAAGTTCAGGCAAGCAGCCGAAGATGCCGCCAAATTGGATGATGCTTATTCTGATGTGATGAAGACCACCGGCTTGCTTCACGAGGAAGTGAAAGCCCTCGATGAAGAGCTGATGAAGATTGACACCCGCACCAGCCGCGAACAACTATTGATGTTGGCCCGCGATGCAGGTAAACTTGGCATAACAGGCAAAGAGAACATATTGGGCTTTGTCCGTGCCGCCGACCAAATTCAGGTGGCCTTGGGTGAAGATTTGGGTGAAGGCGCAATCCGCAACCTTGGCAAGATTGCCGATGTGCTTGGTTACACGAAGTCGATGGGAATTGAGAAATCGTTGCTCAGTATTGCATCCTCCATCAACGCAGTGGGACAGGCCTCAACCGCAAGCGAAGCCTATTTGGTTGACTTCACACAAAGGCTTGCAGGTGTGGCAGCACAGACCAACATCAGCGCAGCCAACATCATCGGCTTCGCGTCCGGTTTGGATCAAAGTGCCATGAAGGTGGAAATGGCGGCGACGAGCTTTCAAAAGTTCATTATGAAAATCTATGAAGACCCCGCCAAGTTCGCTGAATATGCCAATATGGAAGTGGAAGAGTTCACTAAGTTGTTGGAAAACGATGCCAACCAAGCCATCATCACCGTATTGAAGTCGCTGAAAGATAAGGATGGCTTTGCTTCGCTCGTTCCCATCTTCAAGGACATGGGGCTGGATGGCGCACGCGCCGTGAGTGTGCTGGCAGCCATCGCCACCAACATCACCGCCGTTACCGATGCACAGGCTTTGGCTAATGAAGAGTTCGTCAAGGCCGACAGCGTTACCCAAGAATACCTGACAAAGAACAACAACCTGAACGCCCAGTTGGAGAAAGCAAGAAAAGAGTTCAAAAACGCCTCAATCGCTCTTGGCCAGTCCTTGAATCCCATTATGCTGAAATCCACCAAGGGGATCACCTATCTCATCAAGGCTTTGGCAAACTACGGTAAAGAGATAAAGGCAGCCGTTATCAGTGTGGCGGCACTGACGGCGGTAATCAAACTATCTACCATCGCTCATACCGTCCACAATGCAGTGGTGAAAGCAGGTGCAGCTTTGAAGGCTTCGTGGATTGTCGTAACCAAAGCAGCATCCTACGCCATCAATATGTTCAGAGGTCGCACCATTGCGGCAACAAAGGCGTACCTCGCCATGAAAGCAGCAATGAGTACATCCGTGTTTGGACTACTTGCCACAGCAGTTGCAGCGGTGACAGTGGCCATCGTCCATTACACCAAGAAGGCAAACGAGGCTTCGGAGGCAACGAAGAAAATGGCTGAAATCGAGGAACGAATGAACTCGGAATATGGAGAAAGCGCAAGCAAAGTACAAGTGCTTACCGACATTGTACACAACAACAACCTCTCGATAGACCAGCGGCGGGATGCGTTGAAAAAGTTGCAGGAAATTGTACCCGCCTATCATGCTGACCTCACCAAAGAAGGTAAGCTTATCAACGATAATACTGAGGCGCTGACCGTCTACCTGAAGAATCTCGAAAAGGTGACACGCGCGAAAATCCTTGAAGAAGAGTACACCCAAGCAACCGCCGCAGTGCTGAAAGCAGAACAAACCAAACGCGATGCAGAAGAAAAAAGATTGGAGGCCTTAGCCAATGCCAACGGCAACACAACGGAAATAAAACACTTCACAATGCAGTCAAGCGCAGGTGCTTATTCCGCCGATGAAATTACTCCATACGGTCAAGCGGTAAGAGAAGTTACAGATGCCACCAATGAATTGACCGAAGCCCAGCAAATCCAAGGTCAAATCCTTCACCGCATTCAGCAAGAAAACGGCGATGCCTTTGCAACACGACACGGTGAACTGACCGCAGAAGAGCAGGAAATCCGTGCCCTCAACATGGAGTATGAGCGTCTTTTCCGTGAAATCCGAGACGAAAACAGAGATGCACCACAGCAAGCATTGGACCGTATCGCAGAGTTGCAGCGTGAGCAGGTGCAGAAAATCACTGAAATCAGAAGGAAATATCAGCAAGCCGCCAATGGTGACGAAGAAACCAATCCAGACGGTGGCGGTGGTGGAGGCGGTGGCGGTGGAGACAACGCCCAAAAGAAAGCCTTCGACGCTCGTATCAAGGCCATTCAGCAGCAATATCGCACCGAAGAACGCGAGTTGAAGCTATCCCTTTTGCGCCAGGAAATAGACCAAGCCGAATACGAGTCACGATTGTTCATGGCCAAGGCAGATTATTTCCGTCAAAAGATTGACGCTGCACACCAATACTGCCAGGATGAGACGGAAATCATGAACGAGTTCTATGACTGGCAGATTGCGAACCTCGAAAAGAGCCAAAAGCAACAACAGGACATGATGGATGCCTTGGCCGCTGCCGACCGCGCTCGTAGGAAAAGGGAAGAGGATGCAAGGCTGGAAGAAATGCAGAACCTCGGCAAGCGGTTGCAGCGAGAGCAGGAAATCCTTGAAAAAGACCTTGCCCGCGTGAAGGAACGCATCGGCGAAGACACATGGAAAGAGGAACTGGAGTTTGAGATGTGGAAACTCGAAGAACTCCACAGCAGAGGTCTTGTGTCTGAAAGAGACTATCAGGTTGCACGGCTGAAAATCAAGATGGAGTATGCCCAAAAGGCAGCCGAGCAAGCCAACGCCATCGCGGAATACGCCTCCGACTTCGTTACGCAGTTGAAAGAGATGGAGACCGCCCAACTGGAAGCCGAATACCAAGCCCAGCTGACCGCCGCAGGCAACAACGCCGAGGAACGCGAGACCATCGAAGCAGAATATGAGCAAAAGAAACTCGACATTCAGAAGAAATATGCCGACACCGAGATGGTGATCAACATTGCAAAGACTATTGCGGCTGGTGCATTGGCAGCAATACAAGCCTATGCCCAACTTGGTCCCATAGGCGGCGCCATAGCTGCAGCTCTTATTGCCGTCACTACAGCGATGGAAGTGGCCACCATCGTACAACAGCGTAACGCCATCAAGAATGCATCGGTCAGTAGCGGAGGCGGTTCATCATCAGCGCCTTCCACGGGGCAACGCACCATCACTGGCCATGCCAAGGGCGGCTTTACTGAAAACCACACAACCCTTTCGACCGTAGGCGAGGAGGGCACCGAGTGGATTGCACCTCACTGGATGGTGCGCGAGAACCCAACTACATTTGCCAATCTAGAACGGTATCGCAAACAGGGAAGCCATGGACGGAGCGGATCCGTCAGTCGCGGCTTCGCGGATGGTGGCTTCACAGGTGCAACGTCCGACAATATCACCTCCGCTGGTGCCACTTCCGTCGACATCGAGGCTGCCGTGGAAACAGCTATCGAACGGTGCTTTGCACGCAGGGCTATCCGCGCCTATCTGGTACGCAAAGACCTCACCGAACTCGACAACCAAACCAACCGCTTCAAAGACATTACTTCACGATGAAACTCACTACCGAACACGGCCAACTTGACCTTTCACGCGACTTCGCGTTGACGATGGAACGCACTAACCCCTTGTTAAGCGACCAAGGAGATGCCAGCGTTCCCGCAACGCTGCCTTCATCATCGAAGAACCTTAATGTACTCGGACACCGAGAACGCCTCGACCGTGCCGAGAAATACATCAACAAGGTGGATGCAATTCTCGAAGTCGGACCCGTGCGCAAGCGCGGTCAGTTGGTGATGGACACCTTCCACCGCACCGATGGCATCGACGCCTCGTTTGCCATCGACAACAGCGACCTCTATGCCAAGGCCAAAAAGAAGACCTTGAAGGAGATTTTTGCCGATTTTAGACCCATCGTGTTTGAGGTGGATGAAAAAGTCGCAGACTATATGCAGCAAGTCTATGAGGGCCAAGTGACGGATGATTATGTCATCTTTCCCGTAGCCATTGCGCCTTATGAGGTGGATGCCGGACACGGCAATAAGACAAAGGTCTACCAGTACAACAACGAGATAGACCCCAACAGCGGACGGATCGTTTGGCAAGCCCGCTATGTCCACGAAGGCGATGTTGACCAAATGTCAGTTCCTGCTTGTTATGGCATCGCACCTTTCCTCAAATTGTCGCGACTGGTGGAGATACTGTTTTCGCTGCTTGGATATGAAGTGACATCCAACTGCCTCAATGATTGGCCGTTCCAAAGGCTTGTCATTGTGCATAACTGCTCCGACTGCCTGTGCAACCCGAATTTCACCTTGTATTACAAAGACCTCGTTCCGAGTTGCACCTTGAGCGACTTCCTAACATGGTTGAACAACAAGTGGCATGTGCAGCCGGTTGTGGATTCCGAAACCCGCCGTGTGAAGATTGTGGCCATGGAAAAGATGTTGACCTTGGATGCCGACATTGACATCACAGAACTCGTTGAAGGAGACTTCAAGATGCAGCTCAATCCGACAAAGCGCATTGTGCTAACCCCATCGAACAAAATCGAAGGCACCGAACCAGCCGCCGCCACATTCGACAAACTGGTTGAAAAATACGGCAACTTCGAGTATGTGAACGAGTTGGAGTTCCAACAATATCCCACGGCAAATCCACCGGTGAACGCGCCGCTGATACTTCGCCGTGGGACGGGCCAGTTCTACGCCGTGGAATACGACACGGCCAATGACCGATACACAACGAAGTTGCTTGGCACCAACCATTTCACCTACGACCGCGACAACAGCGACGATACGGAAGATTTCAGCCAAAACGACAGTATTCCATTGATGCTTGTGGAATCGAAGATGCAGACGACTCCTTTCATTGGTGATCGTCTCCATGCCCATACAAGCTACAACGGCTCGACTGCCGACGACACACAGGACATCATCGTTGTGCAGGCTGCGACCAACAACGCCTTTGTCTATAAGACAACCGGCACCACGCAGCCGTGCATTCCATACGCACAACCGCAAAGCGGCGAGTATTTCTTTGAGTTGGGCGTTGGTGTGTGCCCATACGACTTTTATGATGCGTGTTGGAGCCGCTATAATACCCTGCTGCTCAATCACCCGACCCACATGAGCGGAAGGGTGCGCTACAACATCGGGCAGATATTGGGCATGGACATGACCAGGCTGAAACATTGTCTCGGTCAGAAACTGTTGCCCGTCACCGCTTCGGCAACGATAGGACCGAAGCCGGTGCTGACCGAAGCCGAGTTTATGTTGGTGAAGACCTTCCTTGATGGCATTGAAGACAGCGCCATCGTTCCGCAGGAGCAGCCGAAACTGATTTGGGAAGTTACCGACAACATCATGGCTGTATTGCAAGCCCTTTGGACGCAGATGGGCGGCGGTCCCAACTTCGGAGAAATCGATGTTCCTGACATGAGTGCAGGTGTTACTTCGCACTGGCTTGAATATGCAAGCTATTCCATAGAATACCTTGGTGAGAACCTGCAACCAGGCATCCCCGAATATCTTGGCCAAGTGAAGACACTAAACCGCCAGGCCAACATTACCATCTATTATGAGGAAATTATCGAGTATCAACCCGAATACTCGCCGCCTGCGATACAATTCGAGGGATGGGAACGGTTCAACAACTGCACCGTTACCTTCACTTTCACCGCCATCGAGCCTTGATTTTGTCACTACAACCACAAGCCACTGAATTACTTTTGCCGCCATGAACATCAACGACTTCTCACAGAAACCCGTCAGCGGACAAACCTACGCCAAAAACGAGGTGCCAGCCTTCGTCATCACCACGCAGAACACCCTGCTCGCCGTGCTGACCATCAACAGCGAGGTTGTGTTCCAAGGCAGCTATGCACCCGACTTTGCCGGGAAAATAAGCATTGATTTCAAAGGATTGTACGATGAATATCTGAAAACCCAGATTCCGTCTTCCTTGGGCGATGAAATCACACACACCTCTTACCTGCGGCAATTCACGGCCACTTTCCATGTGCTGATAGGCGAGGACACATCCGGCGAACCTGCAACGCTGTCGTGGTATGTCGCGAACGCAAGACTTAAGTCGGCAACATCGTTTCATGAATGGAGCCTCAGAAACTTTCTCACCAACCAGCCGCTTGAGAAAGTGACGAACTACGAGTCGCCCGAGTGGCTGACTTGGCTCGACCAGTGGGGCATTTCAACCCTAACTGCACGTTTTTACCCGAAAGTAGGGGGAAGCAGGGATGTCACTGTTTTCACCTCGGCAAATTCAGGATGCTATAGCGTAAACGTGCGCTACAGCCGCATCATCCGCATGTCAAGCATGCTGCCAAATCAGCTGAAGGGCTATTACGACCTGATTCTTTATGATGCAAAAAACACAGAAGTGTGCAGACAGCGATACATTTACGAGGAACGCACCGGACGCGAGAAATACTACTGTTTCGTGAACGCCCTCGGCGGCATCGACACGTTGATCTGCGACGGCGAAAACGTGCTTCAACCCGAGACCACACACAATATCGGCCGCTTCGCCGACCGTTTCCGCGCCCTTGACGATACGGACATCCAGCGCAAATGGACACAGAACACCGGCATGATGCCCACCCGATACCGGAACTGGGTCTATGAGATGCTGAGCTGCAAGCGGGGAGCGCAAAAATACGACCCCGCCGCGATGGACTATTACGAAATCGTTGTTGACCAATCGGAAATCGGAATGAGCGACAACGGACAACTCGCCTCGGCTTCATTCGGCTACATTCTTGATGAAACAGAAAACATTATGATTGACACCGAAAGAGCCGTTGACCGCTCGTTGCACCAGAGCGTTGCCGA
>JBGYWU010000244.1:0-14334 GCA_041842265.1 Candidatus Limimorpha sp.
AACGATACGATTTCACACGAGGGAACATGGTCTTTTCGTTGGGTGCGTTCACTAAGACCTTGTCTTCATAGCGGCAAAGGATATCTTGGTTGAAATGTTGGCGCTCGTGAAATACTGCCGAGTCGATGGCATAGTCAGAGCGATTGAGGTCGAGTTCATAATAATCAGGCAAAGTAACATAGGCCTTATCGGCAGGGATGTCGAAGCGCGACCAGTCGGCAAGCCCCCCGGTACCTTCCCAACGGTTGTCATCCAAATAATACACGCCTTTGGTGTTCTTGAGTAAAGACACATCATTTTGAGACACCAAAGCCAAAGTACCATCAACCGTTAGTTCAAAACGCTCTTTCGAAGGGAAGCTCCACATGGCATAGCGAATTGTCCATTTGGAATTGCCTTTGGCCGACAAAACTCCATCGACAAAAATGTTACGGCAAGCGACCAAGTATTTGTCCATCCCTTTCATCGAATTATGCGCTTTCGCATCAGTATAGCACAGCCAGTTGTTCACATCCTTATGCGTAAATCCCGCCGTGGGAATCCTTTGTGCGATCTCGATAAAATTGAAGATGTTAGCGTATGCCATGCCACCGCTTTTACCGTGCAGGAGTTCGCATAGCCGAATGACCATGTTGGCTTCCTGAGTGTCGTAATAGCTGTCCCATGTGCCACGGAAAGCCTGCATCACCGCAGAAGCCTCTTCGCGGTCTTGTTTCGATGTGGACGAGTTGAGGTAAGCAGAAAGTTGGTCGTAAAAGGCATTCTTATCAGTAGCGAAAAACGTTTGGGCAAACGATGTACCGATACCGAGAAAGAGTGCACTCACAGCTATCAGGATTCCTTTTTTCATTTCTTTTTAATTCATTGAAAAACAATTATTTGATAAATTCGGCAGCCACCCAGCTGTTAGAACTCAGATGACGGCAATAATGCAGGCCTTGACGTGCTGCCTCGGCATTGATAAGGACTAAATCCTCAGAATAGAAACCGCTGAAAAAGATATGGGCGTCGGAACGCATGGCATTCACATAATGTCGCATGTCGCGAAGCAGGATGTTGCGGTTGATGTTGGCCAATACCACATCAAAACTGCCAATTATCGCAGTAGCATCGCCGAGGACAATTTCGATGTCAGAGACTCCATTCAACCCGATGTTGGTGAAGGCGTTGCGATAGGCCCACTCGTCGTTGTCGATGGCCACAGTACGCGCTGCGCCCAGTTTCTTGGCGAGAATGGCCAATACCGCCGTGCCACAACCCATGTCGAGTACTTCTTTCCCTTGGAAATCGGTCTCCAACATCAGCCGGATAATTTGGGCGGTCGTCTCGTGGTTGGCCGTACCAAACGACATCTTGGGCTCTATGACCAAATCGAACTCAAAACCTGGTTCGGGTTCATGGAAAGGGGCACGCACACGGCAGCGCCCGTTGACTATCACAGGCTGGTAGGAAGCCTCCCAAAGCTCGTTCCAGTTCTTTTCAGGCATCTCCTCCACATTCAGCAGGCGTATGTCAGTGAAAGCAGGATCGAGCAATAGGCTGTCCAAAGCGGTATCATCGCGATTATCGGCTGGACAATAGGCTTTTAAGGTATGCCCTTCTTCCATAAAGGAGTCGAAACCGATGTCAGCCAGCATAGCAACCAGCATGTCGTGCTGAATATCAGAGCTTGGTGAGGTGAAAGTATACTCAACTGTTTGCATTTTTCTCTACCTTCCTTATTCGAATCACCAGATTACAACCGCATTAGTCTACTCCGATTTGGGAGGCTTGAATGCAAATGGAGACGAAATCCTCTGCCTTGAGCGAAGCGCCGCCGATGAGACCTCCGTCTACATCAGGTTGCGAGAACAGCTCCATGGCATTTTTTGCATTGCAGCTGCCGCCGTAGAGGATACGGATGTCATCCGCCGCGGCGTCATCGTAGCGCTCCTTGACCAATGAGCGGATGTAGGCGTGCATCTCCTGTGCCTGTTCCGGCGTGGCAGTTCTTCCCGTGCCGATGGCCCAAACGGGTTCGTATGCGATAACAGAATCATAAATTGCGTCGCCGTCAAGGTGGAACAAACCTTTCTCCATTTGTTCCTTGACGATCTCGAAATGACGGCCAGCCTCGCGCTCTTCAAGCACCTCGCCGACACAGTAGATGGGAGACATGTTATTCTCAATCAGGCGATTAATCTTCTCAGCAAGAACTTCATTGGTTTCGCCGAAATATTTTCTGCGTTCGCTGTGACCGATGATGCAATAGTCCACGTCGAGGGATTTCAGCATCTTGGCCGACACTTCACCCGTGTATGCGCCTTTGTCGTAAGCACTACAATTCTGGGCACCCACGTTGAATCGCTGCTCGCCCATTTCAAAGTCCGTCAGCAGCTCAAGGTATGGAAATGGAGGGCAAATGATGACTTCGCAATTCAGGTCGTCCTGTTCGTCAAGCCGATCAAGGATTTCATCGACCAAGGTTTCAGCCTCATCAAAATCGAGGTTCATTTTCCAGTTTCCTGCAACAATTTTGCTTCTCATAATATTTGATTTATAGATTTATGACTTAAAGATTTCGGATTTCCGAATTTGAACGGAAAGACCTGTTACATTCAAAGTACAAAAGTACAAATTATTTTGAAAAAAGTGAGATTAGAACATACAGAATACCACTTTGCAACGACAAACCTCGGTTTCTTTACCTGTTTGCAATTCCATTTTGGACAAACGCACACAATACTCATTTTCAGCAGTTTGCTCACGATAGAAGCGCAATTTTTCGCCTTGGTGCGCCTCTGCGACATAGGCGATCTCAAAGCGCTTGAGGCGATACTTCTGATACCATGCGATGTCCCACAAATCCAGCACATGCTCAATATATTTCGCCGAATTGACATGCCCGTTGATGTCAATGTCATGATAATTGATATCCATTGTCTTAACCAAAGTGGCATTTTCCGACATTTTCACGCGACCGCCTTTTTCGATGGGGCAAGGCTTGTCGTCCTCAATCCAGTTGTTGATGGCTCCGTTGTGGATACTATAGATGTCGGTGGGTTGGCGCGTTTCCGTGTCAATCATCGCCCAGATAGAGCGACCATAGCCATAGATACGGCTATTGCCGTCAGAGATACAGAAATTGCGGCCAGTAAAGAACTTCATTGAACTTTCAACCCAAGTTTCAACCGTGAAATGCTCATATTGGACAGGCATTTCCTCCATCTCAATGGCAAGGCGCGACAGCACCCAAGAGCGCCCGATGGACATCAGGTACCTCATCCCGAAACCGCGGGCAGTGGAATGGAAATCAGCCGCATTCAGCATCTGGTTGCCGAGATGCCCCAAGAACATCCGTCCCGAAAAATCGCAGTGGAACGGCTCTGCAACAAACTCGTATGTTCCTACTTTGTTCATTATTCAGTATTTATGCATGCGTGGACCGCATCGCTTTGCCACATTCCTCACCAATCGAAGATTCGACGTAGTCAAAGACTGCCCGCAATGGCACGAAGTGAATCTTGGGGGTCTTCAACAAACTGCATATTCCTAACCCATCCTCACCCTTGGATCTATTATTCCATAAATGATGTCCACCATAAGATTGACGATGACGAGCATTAGGGCGATGAGCAGCACTGCACCCATGATGACGGGGAAATCGTATTTGTCCAACGCATCCACCACCACCACACCGATGCCTTTCCAGTCGAAGACGTATTCCACAAAGACCGCTCCAGCCAACAGGGAGGCAAACCAGCCCGAAACAGCTGTCACCACGGGGTTGAGGGCATTTCGCAAAGCATGGACACAGATGACACGCAAAGGTTTCAAACCCTTGGCACGCGCCGTGCGCACATAGTCCATCGACATGGCTTCGAGCAGCGAGGTTCTCGTCAGCTCAGTCACCACAGCCAAAGGACGCATTCCCAAGGTTAATGCGGGCAGGATGAGGTTGCGAATACATAAGAATTCGCCTCTGCCGTATTCGTCAACGGTATACAAGCTGCCCGTCATGCTCAAGCCGGTATAGCGTTCCAACAAAAAACCGAAAACCCAAGCCATCAAGATGGCTGCAAAGAATGAGGGCAGCGACATGCCTATGGTGGTAACAAAAAGTGTCAGTTGATTGAGAAACTTGGTATTGACGATAGCCGTCAAAACCCCGATCAGCAGCCCCAAAACCATAGCGATGGAAATGGATACTGCCGCCAGAAGCAGGGTGTTCGGGAAGGCTTCTCCCAAAACGTCAGATACTTTTCGCTTGCTTTGATACGACATGCGCAGATAGGGTGTTTTCAAAACGATGGCTGTCGTTCCCAAGGTTGCCAATGTGACGTAATGATCGAGTTTGTCAAGTTTGTTTGTGCCTTTTGAAACATCGTAAAATGAAAATGGAACCAAATCGTTCAAATAGTCAACATATTGTTTACCTATGACTTGATTCATTCCCAACTCCTCACGGATGGCGTTCACCGACTCTTGGTCGGCACGTTGGCCAAGCATCATCTGGGCAGGGTCGCCAGGCAGGATGTTGAAGAGGAAAAACACCAGTGTCGCAACGCCCCAAAGCACCGCGATGCCATACAACAGCTTCCTTATTACATACGCGCCCATGTGTTTATTAGCGGACTCTTTTTTTCAGAACTTATCTTTGTCCAAACAATTCTTCCAACTTTTTCCCCTGCGGGAAGTCGACAGCGCTCCACTTGTCTTTCACCAAACCGTTATCCAGCCAAATGAGGCCCGGATTGGAACGCACTATCGGCTTGATTTCCAGTTCGTCAGCACAATACACATCATAAAGGAAATCGTATTTTTCACGAATCTGTTCCACATATTCAGGTACGTCAGCTACCGTCCAGACAACAACATATCCATGTTTTTCGGCTTCTTCAGTGATCACACGGGCTTTTTCCCATTCTTTATCGGTTATCTTTGACAGGTCGTGAGAAGTAAACATCAGCAGGTTGTATGTGCTGAGAATCGACTCGGTAACGTCATTGCCATCCTTGTCCATTGCCGAGAACCCTAAGTAACTAGCCCCTCCTTCCGTCCTTTGGCTGACAAATTCCCAGCGCGACATCCATACCGAGTCGTTCCAAGGATAGTTGGGAGAGATATATTCTTGGGTTTCTCCCGTTTCCTTATTCCTATAAATCAAATATATGTGTCCTTCTTCCGAAGTTTCTGAGTTCATCTGGTTCCCCACTTTCCAGTCCATGAAATCTACAACAGGGAGGTGACGGTAATTGTAAATCTCGAACCACAAGAAGGCCACGGCAAAAAAGCACCCAAGGAAAAGCTGGACCCCCTTCACAAGATTATTATTGAGCAGTTTGTTGTTCAGAATCAAAGGAATCAACACAGTGTCGATGACGAGATTCTTGTAAAAAGTCTGCCAGTTGCTCATCTTGATGGCCGTTCCGAAACAGCCGCAGTCGGGCACCAAATCGAATAAGGCGTCGAACAAGGTTGTTGCGGTAAAGAACAGCATTAATAAGGCTGCACCCAAAACGGCAATACGCGGGAAGATTTTGGTCAACAGACAGATTCCCACCAGAAACTCCAACAAAATCATACCCATAGACATAATGAGGGCGAAGTCGTTGAGCCAGGTAGCGCCGTACACCGACAGGTATTCCAACATTTTGTATTTCGTTCCCAACGGGTCAACACCTTTGGTGAAGCTGCTGAATATGAACAGGGCTCCCAGCAAAATACGGCAAAATGTCAATGCTGAGCTATTATATCTTTTACTGAAGACTAATGAAACCAAAAGGTTAAGGAGCAATACCGACAAAAACCACAAGTGATATTCGGGCAGGAAGTAAATCCCTACTGCCGAAGCCAAGGCCAACGCAATGCTGACCCTTGGAAGAACTGCTTTTCGTTTCATTTCAGTTGTATTTGAGCGCGATGTCTACTCTCTAAGCAAGATGAGGGCAAACACCGCATAGTTAATCATATCGAAATAGTTGGCCTCAAGACCTTCGGAAACAATCGTTTTGCCGCCATGATCCTCAATGCTCTTGGTGCGCAACACCTTGGTCATTATCAAATCGGTGATGGAACTGACACGCATGTCGCGCCAAGCCTCGTCATAGTCGTGGTTTTTGCGTGTCATCAGTTCGTAGGCCTCATTGGTAACTTTGTCGTAAAGGACCATTGCCTCTTCCGAAGACAAATCGGGCTGGTCGACAACACCGAGCTGCAGTTGCATGATCGCCATGGCAGCATAATTGACGATGCCGATGAACTCAGGCTCGATTCCTTCATCCACCAAACGCTCGGAAGCAATTTGTAAAGTTCGGATTCTCTTTGCCTTGATAAATATTTGATCCGTAATCGACGGCGTGCGCAGGATACGCCAAGCTGGACCGTAGTCTTTCATCTTATTGACGAAAAGCTGCCGGCATTGCGCCAAAACGCTATGAAATTGGGCTTTCGTGTCGTTCGTTTGCTTCATAATATCAATTTAGTCATGCAAACATAGGTGAATACTTGGATAGTACAATCTTTCTCCAAGCCTTTAGGTGTTTTTGTCTCACAAGCACAACAACTCATTTCAAGTATCTGTATTCCAATGCAATATAGTTCACATTCAAATTGATGTTTGCCATGGTCTTGTCTTTGTGTGCAAAAATACAAAGAAAAAGCTTGTCTGCAAGAGGAAAATTGTTTTTTTTGATTTGGCGCAGGTTCAAACAGCAAGTGCAACAACAGAGGAATTAATTCTAAGGGAGGAAGAAAATTGATTTGAGTGCCTGAAATTTGAGTTTTTCACGAGGTCTGGCATTGATGCGGTCGCGGGGATGCGGAACTCAAGTCTTTTTCCATGCCCGTAAGCAAGGTCGGAAGGGCATCCGTTCCCCATGTACCCCTGATCTTCGGACAATAACTCGCCATGCTCGGCCACCATCATACTCTCAATCATAATTTCCAGCAGATCATGGAGACTGTTTTTTCGCTATGAATGCTTGCGCACCGGATCAGGAATCTGTTCCTTTGTAAACTCCATTTTTAGTCTGTGTTTTAGAGTTTGCGCACCCCAAAGTTACAGACTTTCGGGATTGGTCCGATATGGCCAATCTCTTTTTTACGTCTCAACGCCCAGACACTCTTTTTGGGACAATATCCCCTCTTGGCAGGGTTAGCTTTGACAAGATGTCAAAAAGTTATGTTTTTGAGCTTGAAGCGGGCGATGGCGACATCGAAATTGCAATTACGCCTGACGGTGTCCTTTCGATGATAGGTAACGAAAACGGAGGCGGCAATGGACATATCATCGGCGAACTGGATCCTGTCATCTTAGGTTTCATCAACACCAACTATCCTGGAACCGAATTTCACAGTGCAAACTTCCCCAACACTAAGACCAAAATGAAGATCCGCTCCTTGTTTGTTTAGATTTTAGATGTTCGCGACTACTCTTTCACCACCTTTTCGGCGAAGGTCCTGCCGTCGCCAAGGGTGATACGGGCGATGTACAGGCCCAGGCCAAGCCGCTTCCTGTTTTTTTTAGATGCCACGAAAACTCGAAGATGTCGATTTCTTCGTAGAAATGAAGGGCTTCCGAGGCATCCCAGAGCCAGAGGGCCGGGAAAGCGCCTTGATGGATGGGGAGTTTGCAGCGTATTTCGAAGTAGTCGTAATGAAATTTATGGTTCGCTTCGATGATGCCCGAAAAGTAATGCAACCTGATGTCCTGTTCTAATAATATGGCGTTGTCGCAATGCGCCCATGGCACGTCCGGCAATTCAACATCCTCACAAAACAGTCTGTTGGGGCTGACATAGTTGGCAACCAATTGCATGGTTTGCCCGATGTTGTCGAAACGACATTGCTGGCGCTGGTAAGCTTGGTGTTCCGAACTGCAATAGAGGTATTCACACCGAAACGAAACCAGGTTTTGGCCCTTGCCTTCAGTGAGGCTTTGGCAAATAGACCAGTTTTCCCCCAGTATGAAAACACCGCTTTGAGCGCAACAAAAGCCGTCACGTCCCGCAATTGATGGAACATTTCGAGTTGAATCCGTGCACCGAACCACACACATAACGATGTCGGTATCGCACAAGATCTTCTTCCCATGCCGATACCAAAACAACCCACCCGTTTTTTGAGCTGAAAGCCGCATCGGATAATATGACGAGATACCGTATCGCATCACAGACTGTGGTTATGCCGCCAAAGACACGAAAAAATCACATGTTTGTCAAGTCTTTTTGCGATTTCCAGCAAAAAAAATCGGCAACTCTCCTTTTATATTGATAATAAACCATGGTCTTTATCGCCTATAAGAAAAACAAAAACAAACATGATAATCAATGGCAGCATCGCCTCAGGGTGACGGCCAATAACAACCGAATGCGGCAGCCGAATCGGGCGCAAATATTTTTGCAAGTTGCCTTGCGAAATTTACTACGTTCCATAATCCCAGTGCCATTACCACAAACACCCGGACAGCCATCAGCTTAGTGCTCTTTCACGCAATGAATTCAATAAATATAGGCTAAAAAAACGAAAAAAATGAAATAACAATTCAAAAAGGCCTATTTTTGCCGTGATAAATCTTTCACAATGTTCAAACTACAACTCCACAATCGTGCCTATGTATATTACCATCCCGTAGTGATGGGCATTCTCAACGTGACACCTGACTCTTTCTCAGACGGTGGCCGTTACAATCAAATTGACAGCGCATTAAACCATTGTGAAGTTCTGCTTTCCGATGGCGCCGACTTTATCGACATTGGCGGCTATTCAACCCGTCCCAACAACGCCATCCCCTCCGAAAGCGAAGAGATGGGGCGTGTCATTCCCATCCTCAATGCGGTCAGGAAAGCCTTTCCTGAGACCCCAATCTCCATCGACACGTACAGGAAAAACATAGCAGAGGCCTGCATCAATGCGGGTGCCGACATCATCAACGACATTTCGGGCGGATTGTTTGACGATGATATGCTGCCCTACATTGGACGAAACCACATTCCATACGTGATGATGCACTGTGTGGGTACCCCCTCGACCATTCACCAGTACACACTTGAGGGCAACATCCATCAAACCGTGAAGGAGTTCTTTGAGCGGCAATACGGCAAATTGGAAGCCTATGGTGAGCAACAAATCATCCTTGACCCCGGCATAGGCTTTGGCAAAAGCCTTGAATCCAACTATAAGTTACTGAACGAGTTGAACCGTTATCGGCATAAGGGTCTTCCTATTCTCATTGGCATTTCGAGGAAGTCACTAATCAACAAGGTGCTGCACTCCACGCCCGACACTGCGGAGAACGGGACGACCGTCTTGAACACCATCGCCCTACTCAACGGAGCCGACATCTTGCGAGTACACGATGTGAAGAATGCGCGTGAAGCCGTCAAATTGGTAGGCACTTTTCGCCAAAGTTTCGAAGAAACCAAGTAATTGCTACATATTTCATTATGATTGACCTTTTCATCCAAGTCAGCGTTTTTGACATCATCGACATTATCCTTGTGGCCGCTTTGTTCTTTGGGCTTTACCGCCTGCTGAAAGGCACCTCTGCCATGACTATTTTCATTGGCATCGTGGCCATCTTCCTATTCTGGCGCTTGGTCAAAGCCTTGCAGATGGAGATGCTGACGGCCATACTCGGCGCATTCGTCAGTGTGGGTTTCATCGCGCTCATCATCATCTTCCAACCTGAGATACGACGGTTTCTGTTCACCATTGGCGCACAAGCCCAAGCGGGAAGACTTTCGCAAAGGCTCAAGTTTTTGAAAGTCAGGAGCAACATCGACCTCAACATCGACGCCCTCACCAAGGCATGCCTCAAGATGTCAGACATTAAGCAAGGCGCTCTCATCTTGCTAACACGCAACAACAATCTCGACGATATAGTTGCGACGGGTGTAACGGTCAATGCCGACATCAGCAACTCACTGATTGAGAATATCTTTTTCAAGAACAGCCCCTTGCACGATGGCGCCATGATCATCCGCCACAACCGCATCACTGCGGCCCATTGCATCCTTCCGGTAACACAGAAAACCAACATCCCAGGTCATTTCGGACTGCGCCACCGCGCCGCCATCGGCGTAACTGAAGTCAACGACTGCATCGCACTTGTGGTTTCAGAAGAAACAGGAAACATCAGCTTGGTAACGGGAGGAGAGGCCCGAACCGTGAAAGCCTTTGAGTTAAAGGAAATGATCGAGAAAGAGTTAAAGGGATAAAAGAAATACTATTCCTCGATTTCCAAGAACCCATACTCCTCTTCGGCATACCGGAGCTGCTTGTGGAAAGGATCATAACACAGTTTGCGCCGGTTCCAATAATCCAACTGCCTACGCTCCATCGCAGTGGCTACATAACGGTTCATCATATAGTCGTATGTATAGCCGGCATACAGTTTGCCCAAAAACACGGCAAAATTATAGACATCCTTAAGTTTCAATGTGTCAATGGTATAGTGATAGTCTATCTGATTGTCCCAAAATGAGTAATCTGTCTTAGAATTGAAACCGTCCATAAGGTCGTGCTCGCAAAAGAGCACTGGCAGCCACACACTGTCGTTGACCTCGAACCATGAGGCAACGTTAACCGTATTCAACGGGTGCTTGTAGCTGTATTCGTCCGTGTCACTGAAAAGGTAGTCCTCGTATTCAGTGATTCGTCCCGAAATCACCACCTGCGAAAGCGAAACCAGCCAATGCGTTGAGTCGACGAGAACACTTTCCGTGTCGTCGGGAACGTATACTTCAACGCCGTATTGACGCAACCCCGCAGCGTAGGCATTATACATGACATCCAAAAACAAATCCTGGCTAAAGGCGTTCAACACCTCGGTTTGCTTGCCATATTGGGAGTTGTATTCCAATTTCACCTCTGCTTTCTCAGGGAAATATACCGCAGCCTCGATGTAAGGACGATGTGCGATATATGACTTCGCCAACTTCAGTTCGGTCTGACAGCTACTCATTGCTAGTAAAAAGCAAACGAAAAACAGCAGTATTTTCTTCATCGTTACAAATTTTCAAATAAATCCATCTGAACTACATTTCCGCCATTTTTCTCCTCCGAGACATTGTCTTTACAGGCAGTCTCCAAGGGCTCTTCAGGCATCTCTGTTGCGTTGGTCTCTCCCATTTCCTCCGCACTCGTCTCGGGTTGGAAGGGCTCTAAAAACTGCCAAGAATCAATCTCTCTCGTTGACAGGCGTTTGCCCTTAGCCTTATGGCTCTTGACCCCGATGAACTCTTCCACATTGATTTCATCGTCAGGGAAGCAGTTGCCCGCATCGCTGACTTTATAGCTCAGCAGCAGGCGTGGCATGACATCAGTGTTCATACCCAGATACTTCGCTTCGGAATGCTCGCCGATAAAGGACGTGCGGCTGTTTAGCTTTGTCTCAGCCTCAATGCAGAAACGCTTCAGATACAATTTCTGTGTCTCGCCTTCGATATACACGACAGAGAAAATCTCGTCGGGGTCGAACTTGCGTATCTCCACCATATCATCATCGAAGTGTGTATTAAGGTCGAAGCCTGAAATCTTGAACTCTCCGTTGCTGAAATCTGCAAGATACGATCTTCACCCTCGAAGGCACCGAGATATTGACCCCGTTTGTCTGCATTGAGACGGCGTACCGTATCGTCAAACCAGATGTCGCGGGCATCGAGTGTAGAAACACCTTCTCCGCCTTTTTTGATTTCCTTGACCTCATACTTTGTGAGCAAGTTGCCGCGTGTGCCCCGACCTTTCACAGCCAGGTCGGCAAAGTTGTAATCCAATGTCTTCTGTTTTTTGTTGAACATCACCAGCACCACTTTCACGATTTCGGCCTCACCATTGGGATTGGCGGAAAAGTATCTGACCTTGGAACCTGGTTTGCCCTGGGTGAGGTCGTACTCTTTATCACGTGTAACCCCCACCACGGCAAAACGCTTCACATAATGCGCAGCATTGGCTTTGCCGTCACGATAGATGGCATTATAGGTAGTACGCTCATCGTTTCTATGGAATACATCGGCATGGATAATTTTCTGACCCACAAACAGTTTCGGCTGCAATTTGACCACAGCATACTTGCCGTCTTCGTGAAAGACGATAATATCGTCCATGTCAGAGCAGTCGCACACATACTCGTAGGATTCCTTGTTCTTCTCTCGTTTCAGGCCTTCGCCCGTGCAGACGAAGCCCTCTTCCCTATTCACATACAGTTTCTCGTTGTTGGCAGCCACAGCCACCGCCAAGATGTTGTCGAAGTTGCGGATCTCGGTCTTGCGCTCACGACCTTTGCCGTATTTTTCTTTGATGTGGAGGAAGTAGTCAATAGTGTAGTCCACGATATGGTCGAGGTTATATTTGGCCTCTTCCATTCTCTTCTCAATGTCAGCAAGTTGCTCGTCAGCCTTTTTGAGGTCGAACTTGGAAATCTTCCGAACGGGCTTCTCGCAAAGTTTTTCCACATCCTCGCGTGTGAT
The DNA here is from genome assembly GCA_041842265.1 of Candidatus Limimorpha sp. Classification (GTDB taxonomy): domain Bacteria; phylum Bacteroidota; class Bacteroidia; order Bacteroidales; family F082; genus Limimorpha. The sequence goes on from JBGYWU010000244.1 coordinate 12,450, forward strand.
TTCGCGTTTCAGCAGCTTACGGTATTTGTCGAAGCGTCGCTCGATACCGGTGAGTTGGTCGTCCCAGGTCTCGTAGTCCTTGTTTTCCAACTCCTTATAAATACCTTTCTCAAAGAAAATCTTCTCCAACGAAATCCAATGCCAGCTGTTTTCGAGTTCCTCCATGAGGATACGCAACTCCCAGCTGAGGAGTTCCATAGTGCGGTCGGCACAATGCTTGAGGATTTCACTCACCCCCATAAACGTGGGGCGGTTGTTGACGATAACACAGGCATTGGGTGAGACAGACACCTCACAGTCCGTGAAGGCATAAAGGGCATCTATGGTCTGGTCGGGCGAGACTCCTGGGTTCAAGTGGATGACGATTTCGCACTGCTCAGCCGTGTTGTCGTCAATTTTCTTGATCTTGATTTTGCCCTTGTCGTTGCATTTTACAATGCTTTCGATGAGACTGCCTGTGGTAGTACCGTAGGGAATCTCACTGACAACAAGCGTTTTCTTGTCTACCTGACTGATTCTGGCGCGCACTCGAACCTTACCCCCACGCAAACCGTCGTTATAGTTGGCAACATCCATCAGGCCGCCTGTCAGAAAGTCGGGAAAGAGTTCAAAAGGCTCGTCGCGCAAATAGGAGACAGAAGCGTCAATCAGTTCGTTGAAGTTGTGCGGCAAGAACTTGGATGCCAGGCCAACGGCGATGCCTTCAGTACCTTGTGCCAGCAGCAGAGGAAACTTCACCGGCAGGGAGACAGGCTCGGCGTTGCGGTTGTCGTAGGAACGGGTCCAGTCGGTGGTCTTAGAGTTGAAGACAACTTCCTTGGCGAACTTTGAGAGGCGTGCCTCGATGTAACGCGAAGCGGCGGCATCGTCACCGGTGAGGATGTTGCCAAAGTTACCTTGCGTGTCGATCAGTAGGTCTTTCTGTGCGATTTGCACGAGCGCGTCACCGATGGAGGCATCACCGTGGGGATGGTATTTCATCGTATTGCCAACGATGTTGGCCACCTTGTTGAAACGTCCGTCGTCAAGTTCGTCCATGGAATGCAGGATTCTGCGTTGCACGGGCTTCAAGCCGTCCTCGATGGCAGGCACGGCGCGTTCAAGGATAACATACGACGCATAGTCGAGAAACCAATTCTCGAACATGCCTTTCAGCGGGATGACATGATATTTGTCATCCTGAGCCTGTGCGTCTTCTACTCCATCCGAAGTCTCGTCCAACTGCCGCTCGTCCAGTACGTTTTCTTCTTTCGATTCCGTTTTGTCTTCAATATCCATAAGCGTTTCCTACCGCTTGCAAAGATAGTGATTTTTTCAAACGGACAAGAAAAAAGGGGCGTTTTTGAGTGGTAGGATGTTTTTGACTGTCTTCCAGACCGTTCCATCCTCACGCAATGGCGCAGCAGCGGCGATGAAGCCTAATTATTGAACGGCTATCTTTGCCGTTTTTACCGCTCCTCCCTTGCCGCGGAGCCGCAACACTTACAAGCCCGATGGGGCAATGGCGACCCTCCTTCCTTGTACCCATGAGCTTTTGCCCAATAGAGTGAAAACCTCAATTTCTCAGTCCTCCAATAGCTGGTCTTAGCTACCAAGTTGGAAGATAAAGGGTTCATTTTGCAACCCTGTTGCGCCATTATTGCCATAAAATAATAATATTCGATGACAGGATCGCATCCATCGGATACCTTACGCCAATAATCACCCATAATTTTGGATCATCAATAGTAGTGTAGTTCCAACTATGCCATCTGACCACAAGCAATAAATTGAAAAGTTTTCCGGTATTCCTTTTCACTGATTCCCTATTTCTGCAATTTGTACCCCAAAGAGTTCAATCAAAGAAGAAAATATGCCTTTATGCTTTTGAGAACCCCAAATCGTT
>JBGYWU010000245.1:0-8941 GCA_041842265.1 Candidatus Limimorpha sp.
CATGAGAGTGCCACATCATGCCCATGTACCTCGGCTACAAAGTTCCGCACTTGTGGAGCCATCACATTGATACTCACGGTTTTCAAATTGGTCAGACTGACAGGCAAGCCATCGTCCTTGGCTCGAATCACCATCTGATAGGGCATGCGGCGGATATGGGCATAATTAGTGTTCCAAAGGAACTCCACACGAGGCTGAAGACCAAAGGCCGACTCGGGATTGAGGATGGCGGGACTATCAGCCAGCTCAAAAGGTGCGCCCGAAGCAGTAAGATTAATGTTGTTGCCATTGGGGTCTGTGGCGTAAATGGCAAAATCGAGCCGCTCGCCCGCCACAAGGCAATACCCTTCTTCGCAATGTATCTCAGGCAAGTCATTGTCGCAATATGAAACCAGGATCTGCATGTCACGGACAATAGAGCCGATTTTCATGCCATGTCGCCATTCCTCAACCATGATTGCCACATTATACTCGCCTTGAAGCAAAGGCGCGTCCCAACGCAATTCTCCCGTAACAGAGTCAATCACGAATGATTGCGAGGCTTGGGGAAGAGAATACCCGGGGATTTCGACACCGTCTTGGCCTTTACAGGTGACGATCCGAAAACTCAAACTGTCTCCGTCGGGGTCATAGGCAGAGGGATTGTGCAAGAATAATTTTCCCACACAGCCCTTGTCGACAGGCGCATTAAGCAGTTGCACAGAGTTGTTGCGTCCCAAAAACGGATTGATGACCAGCTCCGCATCGATGTGCATGGGCACCATCACCGAGTTGGGCACGTTGACAACGCCAAAGTTGCGGTTGGCGTCCTCCATGCTGATGGTATAGGTACCTGAGGTTGAATAATTATGGATTTTTTTGTAAATGTTCAGCGTGTAGTCTTCTCCAAGATCTTGCAGCACCACACGAGGAATGTATTCCTCCATGCCGTCGCCCCATTGCACGAGCAACGAGTCGCGCTGTATACCGGCCGGACTTGGCGTGTAGGTATAGCAGGTAAGCGTAAACTCGTAGGCGTTGCCTCCGATCCAAGTGTAGGTGAATTCGGCAGCCCGCTGGTGAGTTGCTCTTGCCGTAAATACGAAACAAAAAAGAAAGGCACACAGCATGCCAACGATTTTGAAAGCATAGATAAGCTCTATCCTTTCTCGTTCTGAATGAAATGCCTCAAAAAACTGAAACGATCTTATGGGTTTCCTCAGGTTCATCGATTGTTATTGGAACTGCAAATATAGGGGTTTTCTTCGAATCGTGCTCTACAACAGTTTCAAAGGCCATAAAAAAACATCCTAGAAACCGAAGTGCCTTAGGAAGTTGGGCGGTTTATCAACAGTTTGCGGAAACACGGGCGTGTTTCCGCAAACTGTTCAAGTAGATTTCCGAATCCGTCCCAAATACTTACTTGTTCTTCAGCAAGTCGCGGATTTCGGCAAGAAGTTCTTCTTGTGTCGGCCCGGGGGGAGCGGCGGGAGCAGGTTCTTCCTTCTTCTTCAGAGAATTGAGACCCTTCACCACCATGAAGATGCAGAAAGCAATGATGATGAAATCGAAGACGACCTGAATAAAGTTGCCCCATGTAAGAGCCAACTCGGGCTTCACAACGTTTTCACCTTCCATGACGGCTTCGCGAATGACCCACTTCCAACCGGTAAAGTTGAGGCCTCCAGTGGCAGCACCAATCAAGGGCATGATGATGTCGGACACCAATGAAGTAACGATTTTGGCAAAAGCGCCACCAATGACGACACCAATAGCCATGTCCATCACGTTGCCTTTAACGGCAAACTCTTTGAATTCTTTGAACAATCCCATTTTGAATTAGTTTATAAGGTTTAACGATACGATTCAACCGCAAAATTAGGAATAAAAACTTTCCATCAAAGAAAAAAAGTAAAAATCTTAGGCAACCCTTTACATCTAATCAAAATCCGATGTGAAATGGAACTCAATGTCAGGATATTTCTCCATCGCCGTCTGCAAAGCATAGGGCGACTCGGCCAAAAACACATCTCGTCCTTCCTTGTCCTCGGCAAGGTTCATCGCTTTGCGCATCCTAAAGTCGGCAAACTGAGTTTCGTTGTCGCTGGTGATCCACGCGGTCTTGTATAGTGAAATCGGTTCAAAGCGGCAAGAGGCGTTGTATTCGTGCAACAAACGGTATTGGATGACCTCAAACTGCAACTCTCCTACTGTGCCGATGATCTTGCGGCCTGTCATTTTTCCCGTAAAGAGTTGGGCGACACCCTCGTCCGTAAGCTGCTCCAGACCTTTGGCCAATTGCTTCGACTTCATCGGATCGGCATTCTCAACATATCGGAACTGCTCGGGTGAGAAACTCGGGATCCCCTTGTAGTTCAGGATTTCGCCCTCTGTCAGGGTGTCCCCAATCTTGAAATTCCCGGCATCATATAGTCCAACGATGTCGCCCGGATAGGCTTCGTCGAGGATTGACTTCTTCTGTGCCATGAAAGCTGTCGGATTGGAGAACTTCAGCTCGCGGCGCTGTCGCACATGGAAGTAATTCTTGTTGCGTTCAAAGCGCCCAGAGACCACGCGGACGAAGGCAATTCGGTCTCGGTGGTTGGGGTCCATGTTGGCGTGAATCTTGAAGACGAATCCAGTGAATTTCTCCTCTGTGGGAGCTATGCTGCGCTCCAGCGTGTAGCGTCCGATGGGTGTGGGAGCAATCTCTATGAAACAATCCAGCAACTCCTTGACTCCAAAGTTGTTCAAAGCCGAACCAAAAAAAACGGGGCAAATGTCCCCTTTCAAATAGGCTTCACGCGAGAAATTGTCGTAAACGCCTTGCACTAGATCGGTCTCTTCACGCAACATCCCAGCATCCTCTCCTATCATTCGGTCGAGGTCGGGATGGGTCAGGTCGTCGAAAGCGATGCCCTCTGTGATATGCTGTTTGTCAGAGTTGAAAAGATAGAGGCTCTTGTCGTAGATGCTGTATACGCCCTTGAACTCGGGACCATTGTTGATGGGCCAACTCAGCGGTGTGAGTTTCAGGTCCAATTTCTCCTCGATTTCGTCCAACAGCTCAAAAGCATCTTTGCCCGGACGATCCATTTTGTTGATGAAGACGATGATGGGCGTGTTGCGCATGCGGCACACCTCGACCAGTTTCTCCGTCTGCGACTCCACACCTTTTGCGGAGTCGATGACCACAATCACGCTATCAACGGCAGTGAGGGTACGGAAGGTGTCTTCTGCGAAGTCCTTGTGGCCAGGAGTATCCAGAATATTGATTTTCAAATTCTTATAATCAAACCCCATCACAGAGGTGGCCACTGAGATGCCGCGCTGCCGCTCGATTTCCATCCAGTCGGAGGTGGCGGTTTTCTTGATTTTGTTCGACTTCACGGCACCGGCCACCTGAATGGCGCCGCCGTAAAGCAGTAGTTTCTCGGTCAAAGTGGTCTTTCCCGCGTCGGGGTGACTGACGATGGCGAAAGTTCTCCGTCTGTTGATTTCATCGATGAATGACATGACTATTTACTTGTCAAGAATTAGAAAAACTAGAAAATGGAGAATAACCGTTTCAGGTTTTCTCATCTTGAGTTATTATTGAATTGGAGAAAAGACTGAAAGTGGTCATCAGACATGGTCTCCGAAAAAGCGTGCAAAAATAGAAATAAAAACAAAACGGGGCAAACGGAAATCACTCCCGCCATTGACGGAAATTGGAAAGCCGCTCTGACATGGCACAGTGAGCCCGCTCCATAGCGAGGCTATCGAAGGTCTATATGTTCTTCCGGATATGGTTAGACAGCCATTCCTGACACTCTTTTTCCTGTCTTCCCGCTTCTTCAAGGAGAAACGCGGAACCCATACAATCCATAGCATCAGCGCAAAGGACAGCTGTAACTGGAACAGGGGTCAGACGATTGAATTTAGCCTTCATAAACGAAAAAAGCGCAGGTCTCAGTGACTTGCGCTCTTGCGGTCCGGACGAGGCTCGAACTCGCGACCTCCTGCGTGACAGGCAGGCATTCTAACCAAACTGAACTACCGGACCAGCCTGAAAAAGAACTCTATTGCTTTGCGGGTGCAAAAGTACAACCTTTTCTGAAACCGACAATGTTTTTTTGAGTTTTTTTTTCACTTTTTCTTAATAAGAGTCGTATTTTGTTGATTTATAACCATTTAAAAACACACCCAACGGCCAGGCGATTTGCGAAGTGATTTGCATTTTGCAAATCGCTTGTTGGTGGACAGTCCCGGAGGGCTGGACACCGCAAGTCGCCCGGCCGTTGGGTGGGAAGCCCAAGGGGATTTCCACCCAACAATTGTTTTTACGACATACGCAAGACACATCTGCCTACTTGGAGTCATAGCCTATCTCCAAGGCTCCATCGCCAATATAATAACAAGGTACGCCTTTTTCTTCTGCCTGGGTCATCCACTTTTCGGCCAAATAGCGCGGCACCGAGCCATCCACAAGGATTTTCTTTACATCATATTGACAAACAACAGATTGAACATCAGGTTTTTGCTTTCCCACAACCAACAAATAATCCACTGGAAGACGATAGGCAAGGCTGTCTTCGCATTGAGGCACACCTTTCCAAAGGGCCAACAACTCGCCGCCGAAAGAGACCAAGTTTGACTTTTTGCGGAGAAAAACGCCTTCAAAATCATCTTCAAAACCAATCACTTGAGGATGATGGGAGAGGTTGCGTTTGCTCCAAGCACCTTTCAGGCTGTAATCTTTGGTGGACTCGTCGGCCATCAACGTTGAGTCTGCCAAAAGCACGTGCCTTCTTCCACGGGCGAAATCAACAGCCGTATGTTTGCGCAAACTGAAAGCCGTCATCCCTTGCTGCCGCTCAGAGTCATACAGCCTGAATGTGACCGAAGCCGTCATGACCAGCAAGGCAGCCAACACTGCGATGAACAATCGTTGGTTGCGCAACAGGAAAGTCAGCATGAGCAGCAATAAGGCAATCAACAATATAAAAAACTCAAAATCATTGATATACAAATCTTTAATAATGGAATAGGGAATACTTTCAACATGCGCGACCACCCAATTCATCACATACACCGAACCCCAAACAAAATACCCGACCATCACATTGACGTATGGGATCCACGACAGCAGCAGCAGCACCATTCCACTGATGACGACAATGAAAGAAATCGGGGTCATGAACAGGTTGCTGAGCCAGAAATAGGTGGTGAACTGCCGGAAATAGAACAAAGTGAACGGAATTGTCGAAATCTGCGCAGCCAATGCCACCGACGTTATCTGCCAAACCTTGTCGAGCAGTTTATTTTTGATGTAAAACCAATTGTAAATCGGCCTTTGCATCACCACGATACCCAAGACAGCAGCATACGACAACAAGAAGCCGATTTCGAACAGATTGTTAGGATTGCCACAAAGCAGAACAAAGGCAGAAGCAGCTATAGAATTGATTACAAACGACTTGCGACTGATTGCCTCACCAATGATGACAAAAGAAATCATCAGTGCAGAGCGCAAAATGGACGGCGACAGACCGGCGATGAGGGCATAAAACCAGATCAAAGCCAGCAAGAGCACATATTTCATCGTCTTCTGCCACTTCTTGCGGTTAAGGAAACCCAACAGGAACGAGGCCAAAAGATAGATGATGCCGACATGCATACCCGACACGCAAAGGATATGCATGGAACCTGCAGCCACATAGTTCTGGCGCACCTCATTGGCAAGATGGTCGTCATAACCCAAGAGGATGGCAGCCGCCACTCCAAATTCATCGTCGGCCAAGCCACTGCGTTGCAATGAAGCCAACAAGACATCGCGGAAACGATAAGAGAAGGCATAAAGGGGATTGCCGTTGTTCACCCGCAATTCAATCCAGTCCTCGTCATCCAGATAGACTTGTCCCGTGATTCCCTTACGTCCAAGATAAGCCCGATAGTTGAATTCTTCGGGGTTCAGCGGTGGCGTAACTTCGCAAATGGGAGCAGGAATGGCGATCAGGTCACCATAGCGCAATGAAAAGGCCGAGTCCGACTTGGGGAAATATGCCATCACCTTGCCCGAAACAGACCGCGAAGGCAGGCTGTCTCCAAACTGATACTCCAACTCTAATACCGTTCTGATGGAATTGGGACGTTTCGTAGGATAGTCATAGACACGCGCCACATAATAACTCGCATCGGATTGGAAATGGCGGTAATAATCCTTCTGTACCTCCGCCTCATGCACCCGTGTCAACGAGCAGCCCGCCATAAACAGATAGCAAGCCATCACCGCACCGAAAAACCAGTTATGCCGCTGATGTTTCAGTAAAAACGCGGTCAATGCCGACATGTTGAGGAGCACCAAGGCAATGGCAATCATCATGTTTGTAGTCAGCCGAAAAGAGGTCGAAAAAATGCTGACCCAAACGCCAAAGGCAAATGGTATCAGCATCCTGACAAACGGGTATTTAGTCCAATCTGTCATACGTTCATTCCGCACTCATTATTTTGGAGACCAAGGCTTTTTGGCTTTCAAAGCATCGCAGATGACCCCAGCCGCCTTTTCGGAAGCACCAGCATTGCCCAAACGGTCGCGCAATTCATCGTATTCCTCCAATAGCTTGCGCTGACGTTTGCCGTCATACAGCAGCTGTTCCAGTTCATTGACGAGACTGCCTTCCGTCAGATCGCCCTGTATCAACTCTTTGACCACTTCCCTATCCATCACCAAGTTGACCAATGAGATGAATTTCACCTTTATCATCCATTTGGCAAGACGATAGGAGAAACCCGTCGCCTTGTAGCATACCACTTCCGGCACAGTGAACAAGGCGGTTTCCAAGGTTGCCGTCCCCGAGGTAACCAAGGCGGCACTGGAGTTCTGGAGCAGCTCATAGGTCTGGTTCTCAACCAAAAACACGTCGGTATTACCAATGAGGTTCTTGTATAAGGCCTCATCAAGCGACGGTACACCTGCCACGACAAACTGATAATTCGGGAAATGGGGCACCACTTTCAGCATGATGGGCAGCATCTGTTTCACTTCCTGCTTCCGGCTACCGGGCAGCATGGCGATGATTTCGCGCGACTCACCCAAACTGTTGCGCCGCAGGAAAATTGACCGGTTGGCTGTACCAAATTTCGCCATCTCATCCAACAAAGGATTGCCTACATAGGTAACATCCACCCCATAACGCCTATAGAACGCCTCCTCGAAAGGCAAGATGACCAACATCTTATCTACCGAGGCCTTGATTTTGTTCACACGTCGGCGTTTCCACGCCCAAATCTGAGGAGAGATGTAATACATCACCTTAAAGCCCATGCTGCGGGCGAATTTGGCAATGCGCAAATTAAAACCCGGGTAATCCACCAAAATAACGACATCAGGTCGGTAATCAACGATATCCTTCTTGCATTGGGAAATATTACCCAGCACCTTGCGTAGGTTGACAGCCACCTCCAAAAAACCCATAAAAGCCATCCAACGGTAATGCTTCACCAAGTTGACGCCTTGTGCTTTCATCAGGTCGCCGCCAAAACCCCGAAACTCGGCCTTATTGTCCTTCTTCTTGATTTCGGCGACAAGGTTTGATGCATGCAAGTCGCCCGAGGCCTCACCGGCTATGATATAGTACTTCATCACTTCAAAGTTTTACATCAAACGTCATTTTGACTCGACACTAAAAAACCGGAGCCTGAACATAATCCTACCTTGAAATACGTTGCCCTGGTCTCGTATCATTCTGTTGGTAATGTCACACAAGGAAAAAGACCAACAGCATCCCCACCACAGTAACCGCCAACACCCCTCGACCCATTTTGTCAAGGTTCCACTTCACCAGCATCATCCTGAACAAGACGACCCCAGGTATGAAAGCCAGCAGATAGGGTGCGCGGGAGGAAAACCTTCCCAAACTCTCCCAATGAATCAGGCTCAACAACAGGAAAAACAATCCGAAACTGACCGCTCCAATCAACAGTCCAAGCCAAAAGTTATCTTTTACTTTCATGGTTTTATTTCGTTTTTTGACTCGAAACATGGGACTGTGGAACACGGAAACGGGGCATCCCAAACAAAGTCTCGCCTTTCGTGTCTTGATGTCTCTCGTCAATATGATTCATTTTCAAATATTCATTTTTTCAAAATCTTTCATCAATTCGACCTGCCGGTGTGCGGTCCAGTCGAAGCATGTGGGCACTACCGAGGCATAGTTATGCTCTAAGGCCCATAGGTCAGTATCGGGCGTGATGTCGTCACTCTCGAAGGCACCTTCCAGATCATAGAACTGTTGCCCGTTCTCATCAAACTGGTCTTTGAAATACTCCACCCAGCGACAAGCCGCCTGACGGCATACTTTGATACCTTTCATAGGTTCTTCGCAACGTTTGGGAAAATTCACATTGAGGCAAACACCCTTGGGCAAGCCCTCTTCCATCACCTTTTTCGCAATTTCAAGGATGGCCGTGTCGAGATGGTCGAAGTCGGCATCGGGGTCAAGGCTGAAAAGGCTGTATCCTATGGCGGGGAGACCATTCATGCAAGCCTCGACGACGGCGCCAATGGTGCCGGAGTAAACCACGGTTGATGCAGCATTCATGCCATGGTTGATGCCTGAGACAAGCAAATCAGGCTGTGACATCAATTTCTGATAGCCCAGTTTCACACAGTCGACAGGCGTGCCGTTGCAACGATATTCCTTGAAGCCTTCTTCCTCATGCACGGGGCGGACGTATAGCCTGTCACGAATAGTGCAGGAATGGCTCTTGGCCGACATCACATCATCGGTGGAGATGAGTACCACATCGCCGAGGGTGCGCATCAATTCAACGAGTTTTCGCAAGCCCTTGGCCGTATGACCGTCATCATTGGTAATCAGTATATTATGTCGAATACTATTCATTGCTTAGTAAATATTCTGCAAACCATGGATTTTGCAGCGTGGTTGTCTGCAAGTCGGGAATGCAAGCGCAAAAGTAG
>JBGYWU010000246.1:0-3295 GCA_041842265.1 Candidatus Limimorpha sp.
ATTATTTTTCAACGAATATGACTATTCACTCATTTAATGTATTTCTCATCATTATGTCCGCCTTTGCTGTAGTGGTGTTTGTGAGTCTCTATTTTGAGGATGCGGGCTATGGAAAGTTTTATGATAAGAAATGGGGGCCGGCTGTCAACAACAGGCTCGGCTGGGTACTGATGGAAGCGCCTGTGTTCATTGCCATGTTGCTGCTGTGGCTTTCCTCTGACCGCCGCGATGATTTGGTCAGGGTGGCGTTCCTGTTTGTGTTTGAGCTGCATTACGTCCAGCGTGCGTTTGTGTTTCCGTTCCGTATGCGCGGCAACAGCGTGATGCCATTTTCCATCATTGTCATGGGAATGTCGTTCAACGTTCTGAATGCCTTGATGCAGGGTGGCTGGATTTTCTATCTGTCTCCTGATGACTATTACCCTGCCGACTGGCTCACCGACCCGCGCTTTATCGTCGGCTTTTTGGTTTTCATCATAGGCATGTTTATCAACATACAGTCCGACGACATCATCCGCAATTTGCGGCAGAAGGGCGACACAAACCATTACCTGCCCAAGGGCGGTATGTTTCGCTATGTCGCATCCGCCAACTATTTCGGCGAGTTTGTGGAATGGGTTGGCTTTGCCATGCTCACCTGGTCGTGGTCGGGCGCGGTGTTCGCCTTGTGGACTTTCGCCAACCTTGTGCCTCGTGCAGACCATATCTACAAGCGGTACAGGGAACAATTCGGCGACCAGTTGGACACGAAGAAAGTAAAGAGGATCATACCTTTTATCTATTGACATACGGAACTCTTCCCTGATGGATAAATGGCCAAGTCGGCTGAGGTTTTTGACTCATGCGCAGCGGCAGGTCATATGTATAAGGTGTTGACATCAGCTTCTTTCTGTTTGGGCAAGATTCTGAAACTTATCAAAGGCTTCTGCGACTTGTTTTGCCTTTATGGACAGGGGCTCTCTTATGAAGCAGCCTTCCCTTGTATGGATTTTGTTTTCGGCAACAAGAGTGGATTTTTCATGTTTTTCACGGAGTTTCTAAAACTTTTCCTATTTTTGCAGCCGTTTTTGAAATACTAATGAATTATGGACTTAAGTAAGATTATTTCAATATCCGGAAAACCTGGGCTCTTTTTGATTAAATCTCAATCCGTTGGAAGGATTATTCTTGAATCGGTTGTCGATGGGAAGTGCATTCCCGCCTTCGCCCGTGACCGCATGAGTTCGCTCGAAGAAATCTCCGTTTTTTCCACCGAAGAAGACCGTCCGCTTAAGGATGTATTCAAAATGATTCACGAGAAGATGGGCGATACAGTTGACTTCGACTTCAAGAAGGCCTCTTCCGAAGAATTGCGCGAGAAATTTGCTATTGTCATGCCTGACTACGACAACGATACGGTGTATCCCTCAGACATGAAGAAGGTGTTTGCATGGTATCAGATGCTGATGGATAAAGGCTTGCTCGATTTCACGGAGGAAGCCAAGGAGACCGAAAATGAACCCCATCCCGCTATGGAGGAGTCTCAGACCGAAAATGGATAATGATTTCACAGGAATAGTTTGAACTTTAAAGCTGCTTCGGCGGCTTTTTTTGTATTTTTGTGGCGTAAAAGGTATTAGTATGACCAAACAGATTGCAGATTATCAACTGACAGCGAAAGAATGCTATTCACGCTCGGCGCTGCTGCGGCTGCGTTCGGAACAGGCTTTGCCCGACATAGTTCCCGGTCAGTTTGCTCAGGTGCTCGTCGAAGGCTCGCCAAGTACTTATTTGCGTCGCCCGATTTCTATACATGATGTTGATTATCAACAAAATGAAATCGATTTGCTCGTTCAGCAAGTGGGCGAGGGAACCAAGCGTCTTGTTGACTCCCAAGTAGGCGACATCATCAATATGGTGATTCCATTGGGCAAGGGATTCACAATTCCTAAAAAAGGGGAGAAATGCTTGCTCGTCGGCGGTGGCATCGGCATCGCTCCGTTTCTGTATTTTGCCAGGGTGCTGAACGGGAAAGAGATTCGGCCGACTTTGCTTTTGGGAGGAAAAACGGAAGCAGGCTTGATTCGTCTGTCTGACTTCCAGCAACTTGGTGAAACTTTTGTTACCACAGAAGACGGTTCTCAAGGCGAGAAAGGCTTCGTAACCATGCACTCCATTTGGCAAAGGCAAAGCTTTGACAAAATTTATGTCTGCGGTCCCAAGCCAATGATGAAAGCCGTGGCCAAACTGGCCGCCGAGAAGGATGTTTGGTGCGAGGTCTCGCTCGAGAACCTGATGGCTTGCGGGCTTGGCGCCTGCCTTTGCTGCGTGGAAGACACCCTAGAGGGTAACGTATGTGTGTGCAAAGAAGGACCGGTATTTAACACAAGGAGGTTGAAATGGTGAATATGTCGATGGATTTGGGTCGCGGCCTGGTGCTGCGCAACCCAGTAATGACTGCCTCGGGCACTTTCGGATATGGTGAGGAATACACTGATTTTGTGGACTTGTCGCAACTTGGCGGTATCATCGTGAAGGGCACGACTTTGCACCCGCGTGAGGGCAACCCCTATCCGCGTATGGCAGAGACCCCTTTGGGAATGCTGAACTGCGTTGGGCTGCAAAATAAAGGCGTTCAACATTTTATCGACACCATTTATCCGCGCATCAAGGATTTTGACACCAACGTGCTGCTCAATCTTTCCGGCTCCACTTTGGAGGATTATGTGAAAGGAGCCGAGATGGTGGACAGCTTGGAAAAGATTCCCGCCATTGAGTTGAACGTGTCTTGCCCCAACGTGAAACAAGGCGGCATGGCCTTTGGAGTAACATGTTCTGGTATTTCGCAGGTGGTCTCCGAGGTGCGAAAGGTGTATCGCAAGCACCTGATGGTCAAGTTGTCGCCGAATGTGACCAATATTGCCGAAATCGCCTTGGCAGCCGAATTTGCCGGCGCCGACTCGGTGTCGCTCATCAACACGCTGCTGGGCATGGCAATTGATGCTGAGAAGCGAAAGCCAAAGCTCTCGGTCGTTACGGGCGGTTTGTCGGGTGCCTGCGTGAAACCCGTGGCTTTGCGCATGGTGTGGCAGGTGGCCAATGCGGTGAAGATCCCAGTAGTGGGTATGGGCGGCATATCCAATGCTACCGATGCCGTGGAGTTCATGCTTGCCGGTGCCAATGCCATTCAAATCGGCACAGCCAACTTCATCGATCCTGCTGTTTCCGTAAAGGTTGCTCGGGGAATCAATGAATATTGCGAGCGGCATGGGTTTGGCAAGGTCGCCGAACTGGTTGGGGCATTGGAACTATAATC
>JBGYWU010000247.1:0-15747 GCA_041842265.1 Candidatus Limimorpha sp.
CAGTTTCAAAAAGTTACAATTCTTCATTTCTGATATTTTTTCTGATGTTTTTGTTTATTGTCTATTCATTATTGTCTATTCAAACAGCTGCAAAAATCAAGCGGTAAAATTACACAAAACCCGTCAATTGACATGCAACAAAACGGATAACGCGAGAAATCGGCAGATATTATTTCAACCAGCCTTCCAACTCCAATCCTTCGGTGAGAAAACGGAGGTCGTTGACATCAACCTTATCGAGAAAAGTGCTCACTTGCTCAATCTGGCCGAGGTGTACCAGAATGTGGCTGTCAGGCCGCTTTTCTATCAATCCTTCGGGGATTTTGCCTTTCAACAGGCTGAGGACGGTTGTGAGAAGTGTCTCCGAACCGGGTCCGGCTGCGAATTGCAACAACAAATCGCTTCCCGTCAAGCTTTTGATGATCAAATTGGCGGAGATGTCTTTCTCGATAAAGCCCAGACGAAGCGGGTAGGTTACGCGGACGGTCTTTTCGTTGATGAAAGAGAAGGCCACCGCTTGCCAGGTCTTCTCTGATACTATGCTTTGCAGCTCGGAAAAGGTGATGGATGCTTTCATCAGCTTCTCTTGCTGTAATTAGGGGCTTCTTGGGTGATGGTCACATCATGCGGATGGCTCTCCAGGATGCCCGAGTTGGTAATGCGGATGAACTTGGCTTTCTTCAGTTCTTCGATGCTGCGCGATCCGGTGTAGCCCATGCCAGAGCGTAAGCCGCCTACCATCTGGTAGACCACCTCTGATAGGGTGCCTTTGTAGGGAACGCGACCCGCAATGCCTTCAGGGACGAGTTTCTTCGCGTCTTCCACGTTGTCCTGGAAGTAACGGTCTTTCGATCCGTGCTGCATGGCTTCCAATGAACCCATGCCGCGGTAGGTCTTGAACTTGCGGCCTTCGTAGATGATGGTGTCGCCTGGCGACTCGTCTACACCGGCGATGAGCGAACCCGCCATGATGGAGGAGGCACCTGCGGCCAAGGCTTTTACGATGTCGCCCGTGTAGCGGATACCACCGTCGGCAATGATTGGGATACCCGATTCTTCCAAGGCTTTGGCGACATCCATGACGGCAGTGAGCTGGGGCACGCCAATTCCGGCCACCACACGCGTGGTGCAGATGGAGCCGGGACCGATACCCACCTTGACGGCATCGGCACCACTTTCCGCCAAGGCCTTTGCGGCCTCGCCCGTGGCGATGTTGCCTGCCACAATGTCAATATCAGGATAGTTGGCTTTCAATTTGCGTACCATGTCGATGACACCTTGCGAATGGCCGTGGGCTGTGTCGACGACCAAGGCATCCACGCCGGCTTCAACCAAGGCGGCAGCGCGTTCGAGGGTGTTGGAGGCAATGCCCACGGCAGCTGCAACGCGCAAACGACCTCGTGAGTCTTTGCAGGCGTTGGGGCGCGCTTTCACCTTGATGATGTCTTTATAGGTGATAAGACCGACGAGGTGGTTGTCCTTGTCAACCACCGGCAGTTTCTCGATTTTGTATTGTTGTAGGATGTCGGAGGCTTTTTCGAATGACACCTCGGTGGTGGTGATGAGGTTCTCTTTGGTCATCACTTCGACGATAGGGCGTTCGAGGCCACGCTCGAAGCGCAGGTCTCGGTTGGTGACGATTCCGACCAGTATGTTCTGGCTGTCAACAACGGGGATGCCGCCGATGTGGTACTCGCTCATCAGATTGAGAGCATCTTTCACGGTGGCGTCGACATGGATGGTCACCGGGTCGCTGATCATGCCGTTCTCAGCACGTTTTACCATGCGCACCTCAGAGGCTTGCTTCCCGATAGTCATGTTTTTGTGCAGCACGCCGATGCCGCCTTCTTGGGCGATGGCGATGGCCATGCGGCTCTCCGTCACCGTATCCATACCGGCGGAGACAATGGGGATGTTCAAGCCGATACGGCGCGAGAACTTGGTTCTCAGGCTGGTTTCGCGAGGGAGTACATTACTATAAGAAGGGACCAGGAGGACATCGTCGTAGGTCAGGCCTTCACCGACAAATTTTTCATTATCAAGTGCCATGGCGTGTTAGGTTTAATTAATCCGCAAAGATAGAGAAAATATCGGTTGGTTGGGAAGTGCGGGCCGAAAAAATGCAGTTTGAAAGAAAAACACCTTAAAAAATAAAAAAACGTATCTTTGCGAAGTTTTATCTATGGGCAACCATTAACCAATATGAACATTAAATTATAACGAAAACTATTTATTATAATAATGGAAAAAAACGAAATCAGAGTTCCGCTTTGGCTGGATATCAAGACGGAATACATCGATGAGAACTTTGACCGTGTTCTCGACTATCTGAAAGTTGGAAACCGGAATGAATCTTTCTATCAGACCACCATCGAATTATTAGGGAAGAGGGTTGAAGAATACCAGAAATCGCAAAAGAACAGGCCCTTGAATTTTAGTGAGTTGATTGAGCAAGATACGGGAAAACTCAGATTCGAGAGCCGGTTGATAGCTGCTTACCTGCTGGCCAAAAAAGACATGGATACCATTGCGAAAAAGCGTCTCTTTACTTCGCTCATTTATTCCTTAAGTTTGTCTGTCAACTCAGATTTGTGCGTTGACCTGTTGGGACTTGTGATGGACAATATTATTTATGAAAACGAACCCGCGCTGCTGTATGGTTGGGACGATCTCATCAGTTTCGAGCCCCAGATTATGGTGTACAAGATGATTAATGGCGCGATATTCACGACCCCGAGGGAAGCGCAGATTTTATTTGAAAGCAAAGGTGCCATTTTTGTACACGAAGAAGCCATCGGGCTGGCGAACATGAACAAAGACGACATCAAGAAAAGGAAATACTTCGGGTCATCCATCGGAATATTAGACGGAAAACTGAGGCTGCTGACCTCAAAAGGGGAACGGCTGAAGCCAAATGAAGAGGGAAAAATCGAGAATATTGAAAAGTTCACCAGAAAATTCACCGAGGCACAGACGAAAATGGAGCCTTCGAAATCGAACGCACCGAAACAAGTCTATGCAGAAGGCGACAGCCTGCTGGTTGCCGTTACCGCTTTTTCTTTTGGAAAGATTAAAGTGAAAAGCATCGACCCCAATTTTGAGCAGGTTGCCGGCATGCTCGATTTTTCTGTGCCGGTTTATCCCTTTTATTACCCTGAAGATTTCTACAAATACCTGAAAGAAGGGCAAATCATTGATGTTACATTGGTCGATTGCGAAAAAAAGCTCTTCTCTATCCGAGACGGCTTTGTGGCCTATGTGATTGAGAATGTGGTGAAGGACGGTGGGCAGTTCGGGAAATCGGCGCTCGCCATGGTTACTCGTATCTTCCAAGACAAGCGCGGAAAAACGCAGATGGACTGGTGGTCGTGTAATGGCTATCCTGTTCACACACAATATGATGAAAAGTATGTGAAAGGTGATTTCGGCTATGTCAAGGTAACGGGACTGGGCGACAACGACTATTATGGCTACATCTACGCCTCCATCATCAACCGATCGTCGCTCCGCTTCGATTTGCAAGCCACCAAGAAAAGCCTCATCGAAGGTTTCAATTTCGACGCTTATGAGAAAGAAGAGGCCGAAACGGAGTCGATGCTGAACGCCGCGGTCATCCGCGATGTTCTCAACATGATGATCAGATATCAAAAATCTATTGTCCAACCTATGGAAAGGTTCAAGGCGCTTAGCATCTCAATGGTGCTTGCCACGCTAATTGGATCGTCCGAACATCAGGCTTATGTCGGTTTCATCATGTCTTATCTCAAACAGCTGATTCATTTTGCGAGAGGTACCTATGCCGAGATTGAGGAACTCGCCCCTGACAACAGCATTGCCGACCTTGATTTGGTGAAACACCGGTGCAATGTGGTGAAAATCCTGAAAGCTTATGGGAAGGCGGATGGCAATTCGGAATTGGAAACCATTATCGCTGAAAGCAGTGATGAGCTTCTGGTGAAAATCGCCAAGCTGATCCAATCAAGCAACATCATTGGAGAGGTGCTTCCTGTTTCCACCAAAAACATCATCAAGCGTGAAATCACCCGAAACCTGTCGCTTGAAACTGAGGATGAAACCGATCTGGATGAGGAAAATGGCATCTATCTTGGCATCGAAAACCTCCATCAGGAGTTCAAGACCTCTTTTGTGTATCCGCCCGACAACGACATGCAACCCAACCTCTACATTCAGGAGCGCAATATCTTCAGGTGCCTATGCGGATTTCTCAATACCGAGGGCGGAGGCACCTTGTATATCGGAGTTACCGACTTAGGCTATGTCTGCGGTTTCGACAACGACATGCAGCACTTGCACATGACCGAGATTGACACCTACACGCGTCTTATTCAGGATGAGGCTTCACGGTTTTATCCCGTTGACGTTCTAAAACATTTCATCATCAAGCCGATGTACGACAATCGCGTTATTGCCATCAGGGTGGAGCCTTACGTGGGCGGCGTGGTCGAGTTTGATGGGAAAGCATACATCCGTATCAATAACGAGACGATGGAGATGAACGACAAGCTGAAGAAGATGATTCGGGCGAAGAAGATGGAGAAATGATGTTTTCGAGATGCCTTTGCCGAAGTCGGTTATTCATAGTGCCTGATTCGCACCTCAATGCCGTCCTCTTTCAGCATTGACGAGATTGCGCTGACATCCGTCTGCCCGTAGTGATACGGGAACAGCGCCTTTGGCTTGACCGTTCTTGCGGCGTTGACGAGTTGTTCAACTGTCATCGTATAAGGTTGGTTACAGGGGAGGAAGGCGATGTCGATGCCCTTGATGTTGGCCATTTCAGGAATGTCTTCGGTGTCTCCTGCAATATAGACTCTCAGCCCGTCGAGGGTGAGGATAAAGCCGTTGTCCCTTCCCTTGGGATGGAATTGCAAATGCCCTTCGGCAGTGTTGTAGGCAGGGACGGTCTCAACGGTGATGTCGTCCGCCAGTTGGAGCGTGTCGCCGTTGGCCATCACTAAACCATAGCCGAGCATTTCGGCGCAGCGCTGGTTCGTAATCAATCGGGTATTGTCGCCGGTGAGCTGTTGGATGGCTGTACTATCGAGATGGTCATGGTGCTCATGTGTCACAAAAATATAATCCGCTTTGGGCATGGCGGTGTAATCGATGGTGTTGTCGCCTAATTTTGTAACGGGGTCAATCTCAATCTCTTTGCCGTCATATACGATTCTGATGGAGGCATGGGTTAAGGCATGGAAACTGACTGTTTTGCCACTCTTGGTGATGAAGCTGTCGACTTCGTATGCATTAGTCTCGACAGGTTTTCCGGTTTTTTCCCAAGCCAAGATGCCGCCTTCAAGATTCACGACCTTGAAGCCTTCGTTGGCTAACTTGCCGGCGGCAAGTGCAGAGCGTCTCCCACTGCGACAATACACGGCAATCGTTTTCTCTGCAGAAAAGGCAGCCTTTGCTTTCTCTATAAAGTCATTCTGCATGATGTCGATGTTGATGGCATTAGGGATATGCCCCTCCTCGAATTCGTTCACGGTTCTGACATCCAGCAAAACCACCTCTGGGTCTGCAATGTGTTCGGCGAACTTGTTGACATTGTCGTTTTCGAAATGCTGTTGGCCGCAGGCGGTAGCCAATCCTAAAAGGGTCAGTAAACTTGTGATGATGTTTTTCATGGTGATGGTTTGTTGGGTGCGTTTTCGAGGCGGTAAAGATACTGAAAAAAATCCAAAAGCACGCAAAAGAAGAAGCCGCCGATAATTCCGACGGCTTCTTCCCTTTTGTGGAGATGGAGGGAGTCGAACCCTCGTCCAAACAAGGAACCCCCAGGCTTTCTACATGCTTATTCCGCTGTTGGTTTTCGAGCCGCGCAAGGGAGCGAACGCCCTAAACGCGACCTTATCTCCTGAGTTTCGCCCCGCCGTCGGAGCGCCGACTGGGCTATCCCGAAATTGCTTAGCACCCCGAACTCAGGCCGGAATCAGGAACCTCCACCTGCGAGATGTCTCGTCCGCTCACCTTGTGGGCGGATTAAGCCAGTGATCTACTGTGCTTCGATCAGGCAGCGAGAGCGTAATTGTTTTCGCCAATTAATCGTTTGCAGTCAAGATTTACGAGCGTCACTGCGAGGCTCGGCATGCTTACATGACAATTCATCTTGCTGTCAAAACCATACATCCCCCAATCTGCTGTTCAGCAATGGCTGGCCCGAGACTGCCACAAACTGGCAGCCGCATGTTAGTCAACGCCAATGAACCGGCGGCAAAAATACTGCAATTTTCAATACCCTGCAAGGGGCGTATCCATTTTTATTTCAACGGGCTGCCGAAACGTGTCACATCCTCTTTGCTGATGGTGTTGCCGCAGAGGATGACCAAACGCTCCACGATATTGTGCAACTCGCGGATGTTGCCCGTCCATTGGTACTGCTGTAAGGCCCCAATGGCTTCCTCTTCGAAGTGGGGTGCGGCTTTGCCCATGTCTTGCGAAATCAGCTCGACGAAATTGCTCACCAAGAGAGGGATGTCGTCCTTCCGCTCGCGCAACGGCGGCACCTCAATGACAATTACGCTCAAGCGGTGGTAAAGGTCCTCGCGGAAGTTGCCTTTCTCAATCTCGGTCTTCAGGTTTTTGTTGGTGGCCGCCAGAATGCGCACATTCACCGGTATTTCTTTCTCGCCGCCCACACGTGTGATCTTGTTCTCTTGCAATGCCCTTAGCACCTTGGCCTGGGCAGAAAGACTCATGTCGCCGATTTCGTCCAAGAAAAGGGTGCCGCCATCGGCCAACTCAAAGTCGCCCTTGCGTTGTTTGATGGCAGAAGTGAATGCTCCTTTTTCATGACCAAACAACTGGCTTTCAATTAATTCAGAAGGTATGGCTGCGCAATTCACTTCGATGAAGGAATTGTTGCAACGGGTGCTGAGTTCGTGCAGTTGTCGGGCGACGAGTTCCTTGCCCGTGCCGTTTTCGCCCGTGATGAGTACACGCGCATTGGTGGGCGCCACCTTGCTGATCATATCCTTCACCCCCAGCATGGGATCCGACTCGCCAATCATCTGATTTTGGATTCTTACTGTCTTTTTCAGCACTTTGTTCTCTGTTGTCAAAGTCTTCTTATCCAAGGCGTTGCGTAAGGTGATGAGCAGGCGGTTCAGGTCGGGAGGCTTGGAGATGAAGTCGAAGGCACCTTTCTTGATGGCTTCAACTGCGGTTTCGATGGTGCCGTGACCGGAGAGCATGATGACAGGTGTATCCGACTCTTTTCGGATGGCTTCAAGGGTCTCAATACCGTCCATCTCGGGCATCTTGATGTCGCAGAAGACGGCGTCAAACTCTTGTTCCTTAATATGTTGAAGGGCTTCCATGCCTGTGCTGGCATCGTCCACCTGATAGCTTTCGTTTTCGAGAATGTCGCGCAACACGCGGCGGATGGGGGCCTCGTCGTCAATGATGAGTATCTTGGTCATCTATCCGATTTTTTCGCAAAATTAAGTTTTTTTCCTTATTTTTGTTTCCTAATTGTCTTGAAATATGAAGAAATTTTCTCTGTTTTTGGTTTTGTTCTTTCTTTTGCAAGTCTCTGCTTCGGCCCAAGACACGCTTCCTGCACCTTTTTCCTATTGGGTCAATAATGTGTCTTTCAATATGGTACGTGTCGAAGGAGGCGGTTTTTGGATGGGTGCCCAGCACAAAGATACGGCCGAGTTCAACTACGACCGCCTTTCGCTGAGCGATGAGTTGCCAGTGCATTATGTGGTGATGCATGATGATTACTATATCGGACAAACCGAGGTGACACAGAAACTTTGGAAAGCAGTAATGGGCTACAACCCAAGTCGTTACAAATGCTCCAAGCGACCTGTAACCAATGTCAATTATTACGAGGTACAGGAGTTTTTGCACCGCCTTGACAGCATCACGGGAATGCAATTTCGTTTGCCGACCGAAGAAGAATGGGAATATGCGGCGCGGGGAGGGAAATGCTCGAAAGGTTATATTTTCAGCGGGAGCAACGAGGTTGACCGCGTGGCATGGCATAACGATAATGCGCGCAAGACAAAGAAGGTGAAAAAACGCAATGCCAACGAGCTGGGTATCTACGACATGAGTGGTAACGTTTGGGAATGGTGCGATTCCAAATACCGCTATTTCGACAGCGAGCGGAATTCCACCTTGAGCAAAGAAGGGCAGATGTACTGTATCCGTGGCGGCGGCTGGCAACTTCCCAAGTCGTCGTGCCGTGTGTCGTGGCGAGGCAAACGCCTGCCCGACCTGAAAAATTCTTTCGGCGGCTTCAGGCTCTGCCTGGAAGCTAAATATGTGAAACAGGACGAGGCTCCCGAAGGGAATGTCCAGACGAATGAGGTGGAGTAAGCCGCAATTTTTTACTCCTATAATTAATAAGGGCTTTATATTTTTGCAGCAAGTCGCCGCCAATGATTCCATCGATGTGGGGCAGGTTGAGTTTTCCATACATCTCGTGGACGTTCTCCAAATCCAAAGCAACAGCTTCATACGCTGTCATTTCCAGCCCGCCAACGGACAAAGAATCAATGACGAAGGTGGCACTCTCCAAGTCCGAGCCGCCCACGCCTGCAGTTAGGCCATCTTTTTTCTGAAAAACAGGATTGTCGATGAAAGAGGCTATAGTCTTGCGGTCGAAAACAGAACGCGAAGCTCCCGTATCAATAAGGAAGCGGGCTTCCTTGCCATGGATCAGTCCGCCGACCATGATATGGAAGCCGTCTCCCTCGATGTCAAGCAGCTGGATAGGCATTTCGATATAGTGTCGCATACCAATCTGTAATAAAGCCCGTGTCATACCAAAGATTTTGCCAGCAGGTTTTGGTGATTGTATCGCTGCTGACAAAACCAGAGGGTGTTTTTGGGCGACATGGATTAGAAGTTCGGCTTGATGGCGTATTTCTTGTAGAAGTCTTTGATGATTTTCACGGCTTCGTCGGCGGTGTCAACCACATGGAAGATCTCGAAGTCCTCTTCCTTGATCATGTTGTTGGTGAGCATGGTGTTCTTGAACCAGTCGATCAGGCCTTCCCAATACTCGGTTCCGACCAGCACTACGGGGAAGTCGACCATTTTGTTGGTCTGGATGAGGGTGATGGCTTCCGACAGTTCGTCCAAGGTGCCGAAGCCGCCAGGCATGGCAATATAGCCTTGGGCGTAACGAGTGAAGATGGTTTTGCGCACGAAGAAATAATCGAAACTGATGTTCTTGTCCGTGTCGATGTATGGGTTGGAGTGTTGTTCATGGGGCAGGTTTATGTTCAGTCCGACACTTGCGGCTCCGCCTTGATGCGCACCTTTGTTGCCAGCTTCCATGATGCCAGGGCCGCCGCCTGTGATGATGCCGAAGCCGTAGTCGGCTAGCTTTTCTGCAATTTCGACGGCCATCTTGTAGTATTTGTTTTCCGGCTGTGTTCGTGCCGAGCCGAAGATGGCCACACAAGGCCCATTCCTCGACATCTTTTCCATGCCTTCCACAAATTCGGCCATGATTTTGAACACCGACCAAGCGTCATGGGTCTTCACGTCATTCCAGGATTTGGGGTGAAAACTGTCTCTGATGATTTGTTCTTCTCTTTCGCTAATGGGCATATTATTAAAAAGTTATGATGTGATGTTAAATGGTTGGGGAAAAAAAATGAAAAAAAAATGTATACTAATGCAAATTTATGTATTTTTGCAATCTCAATGCGAATGTAGCTCAGTTGGTAGAGCATCAGCTTCCCAAGCTGAGGGTCGCGGGTTCGAACCCCGTTATTCGCTCAAAACGTAAAGACGCGACAAACGTGTCTCTACGTTTTTTTTTGGTATTAGGCCATAGGTGTGCCACAATCGGGGCAGAACTTGCCGGTTACTTCGATGTTGCATTTCGGGCATGTTTTTGATATTTTGTCTGCAGGAATGGGAGTGCCGCATTCCGGGCAGAACTTGCCCGTGGTTTCAGCACCGCACTTAGGGCATTTCTTGGCCGTTTTGGGAGCGGGAGCGGGTGTGCCACACTCTGGGCAGAATTTGCCTGTGATGGAAGTGCCGCACTTCGGGCAAGGAATGCCCTGTGGAGCACCACTGCCAGCCTGTTGTTGGTGGCCGTAGGGGTCGTAGTTGGTTTGTTGGCCTTGACCCTGCCAAGCATTTTGCATCACACTGCCTGTCATGCCTCCGGTGCCAGCATTCATCATGCCGAGGCCCATGAAAGCACTGCCGGCACCGGCTTCGTTGCCGGCGGCAGTCTGCATCACATCGATAATCTTGCCTTGCTGCATCATGGAGTTGGAACTGTATTCGTAGCGGTCAATCTTTTGCTGGCTGGCATCGTCAAGTGAGACCGACTCTACGGTGAAGCTGACCAAACGTACGCCACGGGCACGGATGGGTTCGTCAAATACCCTCTCATCCATCACTTGCTTCATCTCGTCGGTGTAGCTTGGCAATTCGAGTACGGGAACGCGGTGTTTGCTGTTGCCCATCTCGTTGAGCACGTTTTGGAAAGAGGCAATCACCTCGCTGCGCATCTGTTCGACGATTTCGTTCTTTTTCACGATATTGGCTGTACCAGAATGGTTGCGCATGAAGACGGCCACGTCATCGATACGGAAGGTGTATCTGCCATAGCAACGCACGTTGACGCCCATCGGGCTCAGGGATCCGGTCATCTGGTTCGGGATGGCATGCGACCAGTCTTGAAAGGGGATGGGGGTGGCAGTGCCGAACTTGTTGTCGAGTATCTCCTTTATGTTGAAGAAGAAAACGGCCTGTTCCTTGGCGGGTTTGCCGCCATAGGTGAAACGTTGCCACATTTCCTTGAAGACAGGGCCAAACTGTCCGCCGAAGAAAGAGGGCGAAGAGGATTCGTCGAAGGTGTAAACGCCTTCTTCAGCCGTTGCGTCAAGCACCGCGCCGCTGTCATAGATCACAGCCACTTGGCCGGGCGCCACTAGAATACGGCTGCTTTTTGAGATTTGCCCTGTCTTTGTGGTTTGCTTCACCATCAGGGTTTCCATGTCCATGTTGTCGCATTTGATAAGGTCTAGCCATTGGTCTTTCAGCGTGCCGCCAAAGGCACCTGCCATTGCTTTAATAAGTCCCATAGTGTTGTTGTATTATTGATTATTAATATGTTGTCGTTTTGTTTTCGCAAGTTCTGCGCTCCGTTTTTGTTTAGTCTCTTGAAATAATATCTGTCAACACCCAGTCGTGCTCGCCGTTGGTGATGACACTGCCGCAATAGGTGCATTGTCCGGCGGAAGTGACTTCGGTCGGGGCTCCGCAGTTGGGGCAGTTGGTAATAGAGTTGCCTTTCTTGCCAGCATTTGTCTTTAAGCCAGCTTTGCGATTGAATACCAATTGATAACGCATGTACCAGTCGCGATTGGGGTCGCTCTCCAACACTTTCTTGGTGTTGTCGTCGATGACGTAGTCGCGCATTACGGCGTTAAGCGAAACGGTCAGCACTTCCTTGTCGCCGTCTTGGGTGAAGGATTGCAGCGAGCAGTGCTTGATGGCGATCTTTTCAACCACATTGGTCTTGCCCATGCGGATGTATTCGTCTAATTGTTGCTTGTGTGTGTTGAACAGTGTTTCGCTCTCAAACGGACGGATGGGTTTCCAGTCCTTGGCTGTCCAAGCGGCTTGGATGGTCATAAACACTTCCCGGGCGAAGCCGATGAACTTGTCGGAGGAAAAGGCCGGGTCGATGGCTTGGATTTGTGCCGCCACTGAGTTACTTGTGTCGTGAATGATGTCATTGTTGGCCTGTTGTTGTACGTGACGGTTGATATATTCGGGATCGGAAGCATGCTTTTTGGCAATTTTCCTTTTGATAAGAACGAAAACCATAAGAATGATCAGCACGATTAGTCCAAGCACCGGATTGTTGACGAACAGTCCAAGAAGATACCCGATGATGACCCCCCAATCGCCGTCGCCGCCGTTGAAGTCGCCATCACTATAACGGTTTTGGTTGCCTACATCGGCAATGGCCAGCGTGCTACAGAGTAGGGATAAGAACAAGAGAACAAAAGGAAAAATCTGTTGTAATTTGTTGAAATTCATTTTTTTCATAACTCAATTCGCTTGGTTGAATGTCGTAAATAACCCCACAAAAATATGGAAAAAGAATAAAAATTATTCGTTTTTTGCATAAAAAGCGAAAAAAAACTATTTTTGCAGCCTGAAAGAAGGGGGAGTTTAGCTCAGTTGGTTTAGAGCACTTGCCTTACAAGCAAGGGGTCGCTGGTTCGAATCCAGCAATTCCCACACGAAAATTGGAGACTTATGGGCCATTTTGCGGGCTGAGACGGCATCGGAATAAACACAAATGGCTTCAGCGATTGAAACGTTTCAGCTTTAAAATTGAGCTTCGAAACCGCTCTATGGGTCAAAATGCAGGCTGCGACAGGGTCGATTGGCCGATGGTTGCTATATTTGCGTCCGTTAAAAATTGGCTTTATGAATAAAAAAATGTCCTTCGTGCCATTCGCCCATAACCAAGAAAAACTGCAAGAGAAACGGTGTCCGGCTATACAAACGCCAGGTGTGCGAACACCAGCTCAGAGTTGGTGCTGAAGTGTCAGCCAAAGAGGTGTGGACGATGTACCAGTAGGGCAAGCGGACAGCCGCAGAGATAGCACACAAGAAGGAGGTGAGTCCGTCAATAATCAAGCATTGTATTGAGGGACATAGTCATCAGGAGGGAGCAGCCCGATTTGGCCGGCAGGAGCGGCTCCGTCCATCCGGATGTGACTTATTGCGGACACAGCCGGAGTGTCTTCATGGCATTGGAGGTCGAAAGTTGCCGCCCGCTCTACCTCGCCATCATTCATCACCAGACCATCACTGACTATGAGAAGGTTGTGAAGACCATCGTGGACCTCGGTTGTGTCATCAAAGGAATCATCATTGACGGGATGCGGAGTCTGTTCGGCACCTTCTCATCGTACAGGATCCAGATGTGCCAGTACCACATGCTCCGCATCGTGGAACGGTATCTCACCAAGAGCTCTCGCCTGAAGACAGCTCGAGGCCTCAAGTGCCTCGATGAAAAGGCTTGTCGGCATGGGGAAAGACGACTTCCTGAAAGAATACGCGCGTTGGAAGGAGGAACACAACCAAGACCCCGAACCGCCGCTTGGTGAGCAAGCGTGACGCGAAGTCCCACTACACGCACAAGCGACAGAGGACGGCCATGAACAGTGTCGACTTCTACCTGCATTACCTTATTCACCTATCAGGCTGGGGACTGTCAAGGAATGCCCAGCGCCAACGGTTTGGGGCTATGAGAAGTAGCGGACTGCGGGCGAGCAACTTTTATTATTTCACTAATGTTTGTGTGGGTTATAAAGGTTGAATTTTGCACTAAAACCGCCATTTCTTATAGCCTATGTTAGGCGTATACTGCTTTCAACCTATCGTTTAGCTTATTTTTGTCTTTTAGTTCACATTCCCAAATTCGTATGACTGTCCAATTATTATTTGTCAGCGTTTCTGTTACATTTTTATCTCGTTGTTGATTTCGGGCTATTTTCGTTTGCCAATACTCCGCGTTGTCTTTGGGTTTTGTGTTACGACAGTTGTGTCCGTGCCAAAAACAACCGTCAAGAAAAATGGCAAGCCTTTGTTTGGGAAAAACAAAATCGGGCTTGCCAAATAATTTGTAATTTCTACGCCACCCTTTAATTCTATTTTCCTTAAAGAACTGAATTAGTTTTAGTTCGGTAGATTTATTGCGGTTGCTTTTCACTTTCCGCATTATTTCACTGCGTTCAGTTTTGGTGAAAGTGTCAGCCATTACGTTTTGTTATCCTAATCCACGAATTATCAAAGCCTAACGCTTTTAGAACTTCTTCTTTGTCTAATGTTTCGGGTTGTCTTATGTTGATTATTAGACTTTTTTCGGGAATTTCTTCAATTATTGTAAATTGAGAGCCGTGCGGTTGCCACGTAAAACGGTGTTCGTTGGTTGACTTTTCAATTCCTATCAGATTACCGTTTTTGTTCCATTCCCACACAAAAAGTTCCGGGTCATAGCGGATTGTATCAAATTCAAATACAACAACTTCTGTCAAGTCGTTTGACTTGACCAAAACAACTGTTCGCAAATTTTGAAACTTTTCTCTGATTGCCGAAACTCTTTCGTTCCAAATTTCAAGCACCGAAACTCCAACTGCATTTGGATTTGCGTGTATATCAATCGTTTCGCCAAAAGAATAAACGGGCGAATTACGTCCCGAAATTAAGCGCACTTTCTTTGCCGTTGCGGGATTGGTAGCTTTCACGGTTTTTGCTCCCCAAGCGGTATTACCTAAAATAACATCGTCCAGTCCTACGTTCGACGGTTTCCACTCTGCGCCAATGCAAGTTGCAAAAATGGCTTCCCAATCTTCGCCTTCAAGCGTTGGTTTGCCTTTTGAGGCAAGCAGATAAACAATTTCTTTTCCTAAAATAAACGGAAATTCTTTTGGAAATTCATTAAGCGGAAATAGTTGTTCTGCTTTTTCCACCGTTCTCAATTTGGGACGTTTACTCATAATGGACGGCTGTAAGCGGTTTCATATTCAACTTCATATTCTCTCAAAACGCTTGTCATATCCAACGTTTTAGCCACATAAGGAAGTAATTTTAGTATTACAGCTTTCACCAAATTTACAGGCACTGCGTTTCCCGCTTGCTTTCGGGCTTGGGTATCGTTGTTAATGATTTTATAGGTATCGGGAAAGCCTTGTAAGCGAAACATTTCACGTGGCGTCAATCTGCGTTCGCCATTTACAAGCAAATAATTATACGAAGCGCCTGCGCGCAAAGCACAAGAAAATGGATAACTACAAATATTTCCTGCCTTGTTTTCGTGCCAAATGGAAAGTTTGTAGGCGGACTTATGTGCTGCTTTCCGTTTTTCACGAATATAATCGGACGCAAAATATTTTTTATCTACTTTTTTTTCTAAAATTTCTTCTAATGGCTTAAAGGGTCGAATGGGCGAGGGATACGAGAACAAAATCGGGTCTTTGTGTCCTACAATAATTACACGTTCTCGTTTTTGCGGAAGTCCATAATCAAGGGCATTTAAGACAGCGTATTGAACGTAGTAGCCCAATTCACGCAATGTTTTCATTATTACTCTCAGCGTTTTCCCACCATCGTGTCCTACAAGTTGTTTCACGTTTTCGAGAACAAAAGCTGTCGGGCGTTTCTCTTTTAAAATATTGGCTATATGGAAAAACAATGTTCCGCGAGTGTCGTCAAACCCTTTCATTTGCCCGATAATGCTAAACGGCTGACACGGAAAACCTGCAAAAAGTATGTCGTGGTCGGGAATTCCCTGCGGATTTACTTGCGTAATATCGCCTGCGGGTCGGTGTCCGAAATTAAGTTCATAGCTATCTTGGCAAAATGTGTCAATGTCGGACGAAAATACACATTCGGGAATTAAATCGTTTTCCCTGCACGCTTCGTCCATTGCTACACGAAATCCGCCAATTCCACAAAATAAGTCTATAAACTTAATTTTTTCCATTTTTTGTTGTTGTTATAATGAGACAAAAATACAACTTTTTTCTGATATATCGAAAAATCGGTTCAATTATGCTGTGTCGCTCGGTGCAGTTGCGCCTAACGGCTCGGCGGCTTTGCGAAGTTTTCTCTGGGAGCTTGCTCCCGTGAGGAAATTTTGCAAAGCCGTCTGATGTGCGAAGTCCGCTTTGCGGCGAGCATATCAGGCGGTGTAAGCCACCGAGCCGATGTGTCGCAAGG
>JBGYWU010000248.1:0-2915 GCA_041842265.1 Candidatus Limimorpha sp.
GATTTGATTAATGCAAAGACACTGTCTTCTGTCATCAACTCATTCTTCGGCACCAACCAACTGTCGCAATTCATGGACCAAACCAACCCTTTGTCTGAGATTACGCACAAGCGCCGTATTTCCGCTTTGGGCCCTGGAGGTCTGTCGCGTGACCGCGCCGGTTTCGAAGTCCGTGACGTGCACTACACGCACTACGGCCGTTTGTGTACAATCGAGACTCCTGAAGGCCCCAATATCGGTCTGATCTCATCACTCTGCGTGTTCGCCAAGATAGACCATTTGGGCTTTATTGAGACACCCTACCGTAAAGTGGTTGACGGCGTGGTCGATTTCCAGAACGACCCCATATACCTGACGGCAGAGCTGGAAGAAGACAAAATCATCGCCCATGCCACCACCCCCATTGATGAAGAAGGGCGGTTTACCGATAAGGAAATCAAGGCACGCTTTGTTGCCGACTACCCTATTGTTTCGCCCGAGGAAATCAGTCTGATGGACGTGGGTCCCAACCAGATTGCTTCTATCGCCGCTTCTTTGATTCCGTTCTTGGAGCATGACGACGCCAACCGTGCATTGATGGGCTCGAACATGATGCGTCAGGCTGTACCTTTGATGAATCCCGAAAGTCCTATTGTGGGCACCGGTATTGAACGCTCTGTTGCCAAGGATTCACGCGTTCTTATCACTGCCGAAGGCAAGGGTGAGGTCATCTTCGTTGACTCCCAGAAGATTACGATCAAGTATGACCGCACGGACGACGAGCGCTTGGTCAGTTTCGATGACGATGTGAAGACCTATCATCTCACCAAGTACTCCCGTACCAACCAAAACACAAGCATTAATATCAAACCCATCGTGCGCCGTGGCGACCAGGTGACCTTCGGCCAAATCCTGACGGAAGGCTACGCTACGCAGAATGGCGACTTGGCCCTAGGCCGTAACCTTAAAGTGGCATTCATGCCTTGGAAGGGTTATAACTACGAGGATGCCATCGTGATTTCGGAGCGTATCGTGAGGGAAGACCTGTTCACCTCCATCCATATTGAAGAGTTTACTCTTGAGGTGCGCGACACGAAACGGGGTTTGGAAGAGCTGACCAGCGATATTCCGAATGTGAGTACCGAGGCCACCAAGGACTTGGACGAGCACGGTATCATCCGTGTAGGCGCCGAGGTCAAGGAAGGCGACATCCTCGTTGGAAAGATCACGCCTAAAGGCGAATCTGATCCCACGCCAGAGGAAAAGCTGCTTCGTGCCATCTTTGGCGACAAGGCTGGCGACGTGAAGAATGCCTCCCTGAAAGCAGGTCCTTCCATGAAGGGTGTAGTTATTGGAAAGCGGCTTTTCTCGCGTCTTCAAAAGGACCGTAAAGCCCGCGCCAAAGACAAGGAGGACATAGCTCGTATCGATGCCGCTTGCAAAGAGGAAATGGTTGCTTTGAAGGACGTGCTGGTGGAAAAACTGATGACTTTGCTGAACGGCCGTATTTCTACAGGCGTGCAGAACAACTTTAAGGAGAATCTGATTCCCAAAAAAGCCAAGTTTACTGCCAAGGCTCTTTACGATATTGACTATCTGACGGTTAATCCCAACAAATGGACATCTGATGATAAGATCAATAGGATGATTGGTGCCATCATCGACAATTACACTGTCAAGTACAAGGAGATCGAGGGCAAATACAACCGCGAGAAATATGTTGCCAGTGTGGGCGACGAGCTGCCAAACGGCATTGTCCAGATGGCTAAGGTTTATGTGGCCAAGAAGCGCAAGCTGATGATTGGTGACAAGATGGCCGGTCGCCACGGAAACAAGGGCATCGTTTCGAAGATTGTTCGTGCAGAGGACATGCCTTTCCTCGCTGATGGCACTCCGGTCGATATTGTGCTGAACCCCTTGGGTGTGCCTTCACGCATGAACCTCGGTCAGATTTATGAGACTGTTCTTGGATGGGCCGGTCACGAACTCGGCTTGGAGTTCGCTACTCCTATCTTCGATGGCGCTACGCTTGAAGAAATCAATCAATACATGCGCAAGGCAGGATTGCCCGACAACGGACGTATGCAACTCTTTGACGGTGAGACGGGACAGCCTTTCGACCAGCCTGCCACCGTGGGTTACATATATATGCTGAAGTTGCACCACATGGTTGACGACAAGATGCATGCCCGTTCCATCGGACCATACTCGCTGATTACGCAGCAGCCCTTGGGCGGTAAGGCTCAGTTTGGCGGCCAGCGTTTCGGTGAGATGGAAGTCTGGGCCTTGGAGGCCTTTGGAGCCAGCAATGTGCTTCAGGAAATTCTGACAGTGAAGTCGGACGACGTGAACGGACGTGCAAAAGCCTATGAATCCATAGTCAAAGGTGACAACATGCCTGTCCCAGGCATTCCTGAGTCATTCAACGTGTTGATTCATGAACTGCGTGGATTGGGCTTGGAGATTACCTTCAAGGACAAGGAAGGCAAAGTATTGAATTGAGTAAAATAGTGCTAGGATAAAAAAACAGAAATATGGCAACTAATAATATAGTAAATAGCAACTTCGCTAGCATTACGGTGAGTTTGGCTTCGCCGGAATCGATCCTTGCCCGTTCACACGGAGAGGTACTGAAACCTGAAACCATCAACTACCGTACTTATAAACCCGAACGCGATGGTCTGTTTTGCGAGCGTATTTTTGGTCCCGTGAAAGATTGGGAATGCCATTGCGGCAAGTACAAGAGAATACGGTACAAAAACATCGTCTGCGACCACTGCGGTGTGGAGGTGACAGAGAAGAAGGTCAGACGTGAGCGTATGGGGCACATCTCATTGGTGGTACCTGTCGCCCACATCTGGTATTTCCGTTCACTGCCCAACAAGATTGGTGCCCTGCTTGGAATCCCGACTAAGAAACTTGATTCCATCATCTAC
>JBGYWU010000249.1:0-14357 GCA_041842265.1 Candidatus Limimorpha sp.
ATTATAACCGTCTATAATATAAAAACTATCCTCGTACGACCAAGAATCTGAAATCGATAATAATTCAGCAAATAGATAAAGCCCATTTTTGAATTTAAAACCGGCTCTCCAATCGGTTCCAAAAGAATCAAAATAGGCGGAAGACATACCTCCCCCTAAATATAACGAAGAGCCATTCCTAAAATTAACAAGTAACAATGGACCTGCACTTAACAACAATGTTTCATCTCCAGTTTCAAATCCGACAGACGAAAACAAACCCAAATTAGCTGCTCGTCCGATTGGAAATGCTATATCAAAACCTCCAGAAAAAGCCAAACCGAGATAGTCATCATATCGAGTATCAGAATATACAGAGCCACCATATTCTCGTTGGTAATAATTCACATTATATTGATAATAGTTGCTAAATCCCAATCCTGCATTCAAACCGACGAACCACCTCCCTCTCTTCCTTGGCTCTCTCGGCTTATCAACCACAACCTGTTTCTTCGAAGGATAAGTCCAAGCTACCCTACCCTTGAACGAATTGGGTACGAAGCAATTCAACACCGCCCATTCGTCAATGAGGCTTTTCGCGATGTATTGAAATTCCTGACCCAATTCCGAAACATTGTTCAGCAACTTAAAGTCAGCGAGGCTATTGCCAATTTGTGAGAATTTACCCAATTGAGCCTCCGTTGCGATGTCAACGCCACGCACACCACGCATCTTTGACTGTAGAGGGACACCGCTGAAACGCTTGTTCTTCATCTTGCGCTGTAACTCAATGTAGTAGTCGTCAGCAGTATAGATGCCTTTCTCCTCGTCACGCGAAGTCTGGTCCAAACCATCGGTGAAGGTCACCATCATTGCCGCCGAAAGAGGTTCGTTAGTTGGAATGGAATTATTGCAGTAGGATTCCATGACATCGATAGCCTTATCCATGGCATAATACAATGCCGTTCCATTCTGTACATTGCGGCTGTTGATGAATCGGCACATGTCGTAATAAGAATCGTTTGTCAGGCTCGTGATGGGGAACAATTCAGTTTCACTAATCTTGGAGAAACACACAATTCCTATCTTGACATTGCCCTTTCCTGAAGCATCCAGCATGCTCTTAATGAATGACTTTGCTGCTTCTTGAACAAAACTGAAATCATTCTGTAACGATGAACTACAATCGAGAACGAGCATCAGCACCATTGACTTTTTCTCCTGAACACCAGCATTCCCTTGTCGAGTTTCCACATCGGGCTGCCACTCGTGAATGGATTCGTCGTAACGCCAAAAATCCAAAGGTGTCGTGATACCACCCACATAATCTGTAGCATAATGAGTAAATTGGAACATTACATCTTCGTCAAGTGTTTCTTCACCCATCATCATGGCACCTGGATCATCAAAATTGATGCCTCGTTTTTGGATGTCGCTCAATTTGTACACAGGTTTCCCATTGTTGCCACGCTCAATCGAAAGATAGCCTTTGATAAAATAGTCAGCCACATCGGGATTGGTACGGTTGTTTTGTGCAATTGCCATCACTACAGACAAGACACAAATCGCTGTTAGTAAAAGTCTCTTTCTCATAAATGACTACTTTTTTCGGTGGCGCGACACCCAAAACGCCAAATCCATTTTGAATTTGATTGTTATTCACTAAAACACACTGGAAAAAAGAAGCGCGGGTATCTGAACTATTGCTCATCCCGCTCTTAAGGCTCTAGCATCGCCTCCTACCGAGGATAAGCAATGCCGAAAGCCCACGCTTGTTATATATACATATATATACCAAACACATGGGCGTTGGCCATTGCTTTACCATACGGTAGGGTTGGAATTTGCTAGATTCTAAGAGCCGTAGATAAAGCGTTAGAACAACGCCTTTTCTTTAGTATGTCTGCCATGCGCATGTTTTGCGTTTGGCAGGGCAAAGAAACGAAAAAATATTGGATTAGGACGTAGTTGAAGGAAAAAAATCGAAAATTATTGTACTTTTGTCCCAAAATAAAGCTGGACTGCTTCGTGCCTCGCAGTGACGCGAAGCGACAACAAGAAGCACTCCCATAACAATTGAATTTTTAAATTTTAAATCTTTGAATCTTAAATCTTAAATCAACCAAATAATGAAAAAAGCACAACTAATCATCATGGGCAGTATCATCACCCTCTTCGGCTGCAACCAACAGCCGCAGCGCTATTCCGTCAAGGCCTATCCCGAGACGAGAAAAGACACCACCGTCGTTGACGACTACTTCGGCACAAAGGTCGCCGACCCGTACCGTTGGCTCGAAAACGACACCTCCGCCGAGACCGCGAAGTGGGTCAAGGAGCAGAACGAAGTCACGCAAGACTACCTCAGCCACATCCCCTTCCGCAGCGCCCTCAAGGATCGCCTCACGCAACTCGTGGACTACGAACGCTACGGCATGCCTTCGAAGAAACACGGCCGCTACATCTACTCGAAGAACGACGGCCTCCAGAACCAAAGCGTCATCTATATGCAGGAGACCCTCGACGGCGAACCTACCGTCCTGTTAGACCCCAATGCCCTCTCCGACGACGGCACCGTCTCGTTGGGCGGCATCAGCTTCTCCAACGACGGCAAATACATGGCCTACACCATCCAACGCAGCGGCTCCGACTGGGTTGAAATCTACGTGAAGGACATGGCCACCCTCGAACTCCTCTCCGACCACATCGAATGGGCCAAGTTCACCGGTGCCTCGTGGTACAAGGACGGCTTCTTCTATGCCGCCTACGACCGCCCCGAAGCCGGCAAGGAGTTCAGCAACGTGAACGAAAACCACAAGATCTACTATCATAAACTCGGCTCCTCCCAGGACAAGGACGAGCTCTTCTACTCTAACCCTGCCCAACCGCGCTACTTCCACCAAGTGGACCTCACCGAAGATGAGCATTACATGTTCCTCTTCGAGAGCGGTCAAGGTGCAGGCAGCACGTTGTGGATCCGCGACATGCAAGACCCGAAGGGCAAGTTCGTCCAAATCGCCGACGACATGGACTACCAGTACGGCCCCATCGATGTGATTGACGATGTGCTTTATATCTTCACCAACTACAATGCGCCCAAGGGCCGTATCTGCAAGGTGTCGGCTAAGGCCCCCCAGATGGAGAACTGGGTGGACGTGATTCCTGAGAGCGAGAATGTCATTTCAGGCATCAACCTAGCCAAGGGCAAGATGATTGTCACCTACGACAAGGATGCCGCCAACCACGCCTATGTCTACACCATGGACGGCCAGCAACTCCACGAGATTGCCCTGCCGACCTACGGTGCCGTTGGTTTCAGCAGCAAATACGAGGAGCCTGAGGTGTTCTACGCCTTCACCTCTTTTGCCTTCCCGACCACGATTTACCAGTACAACATCGATGACAACACCTCGACTGTGTTCCGTGCGCCCGCCATCGACTTCAAGTCGGAGGATTATGTTACCGAGCAAGTCTTTGTCACCTCGAAGGATGGCACCCAAGTGCCCATGTTCCTGACTTACAAGAAGGGTTTGCAAAAGGATGGCACCAACCCCACCCTGCTTTACGGATATGGTGGCTTCAACATCACGCTGAATCCTGGCTTCAGCACTTCGCGTCTGCCTTTCATCGAGAACGGCGGCATTTACGCCCAGATGAACTTGCGTGGTGGCAACGAATATGGAGAGGACTGGCACATCGCCGGCACCAAGTTGCAGAAGCAAAACGTCTTTGATGACTGCATCGCCTGCGCCGAATACCTCATCAATAACAAATACACCTCGCCGAAATATTTGGCCCTGAACGGTGGGTCGAATGGCGGTTTGCTCGTCGGAGCGGTCGTCAACCAACGCCCCGACCTTTTTGCCGTGGCCGTGCCGCAAGTCGGCGTGATGGACATGCTGCGCTACCACCTCTTCACCATCGGTTGGAACTGGGCCAGCGACTACGGCACCAGCGAGGATGACGAAGCCATGTTCAAGGCTTTGAATGCCTACTCGCCGCTGCACACCATCCAAAGCGGTGAGAACGTACACTATCCCGCCATCATGGTCACCACTGCCGACCATGACGACCGTGTGGTGCCCGCCCACTCGTTCAAGTACGCAGCCGCCTTGCAGGCAGCCCAAACTGGCGACCAGCCCAAGATTATCCGTATCGACACAAAGGCCGGTCACGGCGGTGGCAAGCCCATCTCCAAGGTCCTGGAAGAGCAGGCTGACATCTATTCGTTCATCCTGTACAACATGGGATTGACCTATCCTACCGAGAAGAAATAAGCCTCATATTTCCGTAAAAGAAAATCGCCCGCTGGATGCTTCCGGCGGGCGATTGTTGTTTTAGCGATCCATTACCAACAGTACTTCACCGCATACCAAATGGCCACAAATTGCTCGATGGTGACATTATCGGAAAGGGTGAACTCAACATCCGAAGAATAGCTGGAGTTGTTTTTATACACTTTGAGACCTTGCTTGTTGGCAAAAACGTCAGATGAATAACCCGAATTGCCTTGGTAGAGCTTGCCGTCCCTGATCGTGAAGACCACATCGGAAGAATACGATGACGACCCTCGGTAGACTTTGCCATCCCTGATGGTGAATAGGATATCACTGCTGTAGGAGGAATTGCCCTTATACACTTTGTTGTCGTCAATTCGGCAAAGGACATCAGACGAGTACAAGGAATTACCCTTATACACTTTATTGTCCTTTAAATTGCAAATCACGTCGCTACTGTAGGAGGAATTTCCTTTATACACTTTCACTTGGGCGAAACTGCTGATAAAAGCCCAACAGAAGCATACGGTCAACAGGGTTCTCTGATAGTGTTTTTTCATGATAGTCGAACATGCATTTTACTCTGCAAAAGTAGCTAATACAAAAGTATCTCGCCACTTTGAGAAAGATTATTTTTCTGCCGTCCCCAAAACAAACTCTTCAATGTTCCCTCTGGCCTCGGTCATACCCAACTTCTTGCGGATACTGGTGCGTGCTTTACCGATCATCGCGGATGATACATCCAAAATGTCAGCCACTTCCTTCACTGAAAATGGCATCATCGATAATATGCAGACCTTGAATTCACTATCGGTCATAGCAGGTTGGTTACTCTTGATGCGTTGAACCACATCGGGATAAACCTTGTTGTATTCTTCAAAGATAACATCATAGGCAGAGTCGGCTTGTCCGCAGACACATGATTTCAGCTTTTGGAAGGACGGCTTGTCAATATCCTTGTTCTCGCCAATCAAGAAAATCTTGTAAACCATCATTACCTTTTGGAAAAGATTGTCGCGGTTGGTTTCGACCATCGTATCGTGTTCCTTTTGCAAGTTGGCAATCTCCAAGTTCATTTCAGCGATTGTAGCTCGTTTCTGTGCAGTGCGATATAAAAGGAAAAAGATGAAGCCTACCAAAGCAACCAAAGTCAAAGTAGCAATGAAGAGCATCTTTCGGCGGCGCAAAAACAGAGTTATCATGTTCTCGCTATGGTCCAAATCTCCGTTTAAGGCGGAAATGATCGTTTGCACCTTCTCCATCAGTTTGATGTTCTCGCTCGATCTGGCCAATGCGATAGCTTCGTCAAGGGCTTTCATCGCTGAGTCGTAATTTTCCTGCTGCCAATAGACGCATCCACTGTAAAGCACCGACAAGGTCTTCATCTCGTCATCGTCAGACAAGTAATAGTAACGCCGCGCATGAAAGATAGAGGTGTCCTGCGAGACATCTTCCCCCCTGTTGAATTTGCCCTCAATCTCCATCACCGTCCGCTCCATGTTGTCCAAATCAGACTTCACATTGCAGGCTGCTAATAGACATATCAGCACAAAGGCAAACCAACATCTTGATTTCTAAAGCAAATTCAACATTGGAACAACAATTCAACAATTCAACAACGAGATAATTCTACAATTATTGTCCCGCCGCCTCTCCTCCTTTTTGTGCCTCATCCTCCAGTTCGACATTCCCGAAACGCAGCGTGAATCCTGCACAAACGCAACTCGAATTGTATCTGGAAGTTTCTGAGACCCATACGGATGGACTGCTGACGAACGTGTCTTGCTTCAATAAACCGAACAGGTCATATCCATTGACGAAAACCGATAGTTTGTGGTCGAAGAAATCGGCATGCATACCGCAGTCGATGGCATAATTGGATCCTTTTTTCCAAAACAATGTCTGTGTCGGCGAATTATAATAGGTCGAAACGTGCAATTCCAAGCGGTTCCAAAGTTTGGCCCAAAGGTTCAGGCGAAAACTGCAACAAAGCATCTCGTTCTGTTCCAAGGTATTGTCTTTTCCAAAGCGGGTTTCGATGAAAGAATCGAAGAGGTTGGCATAAAACCTCAAATTGAACATGGCATTGGGTCGGTACATCATATTGAACTCGCCACCGGCATTATATGACTTCCCCAGATTGACCGGCCAAAAATAATTGACCACTCTACCATAGAAATCTTGATAAGCGGATTCGGTTATAGTGTTGATTTCGTTTTGTTTACATTTGTAATAACCCGTTAAACCAACCGAACCGAAGTCGTCCCAGTATTTTGTCCAACCAGCCTCCAAATTGTGGGTGAACACTTGCTTCAGGTTGGGATTGCCCGTGCTGTATGATTCCTCATCGTATTTGATGAAAGAACTAAGTTGTTCTGCATAAGGGTTTTGCACCCGCATGGAATAACTCAATTTCAGGTTGTGCATTGACTTTGTACGGTAAGAAAGGTGCAGCGATGGCAAAGGATAGAAACAACGCGTTGTTGTGTCATAATCCGGAGCATCTGGATAAGTGACGCCCGTCCGATAATACCTCAAACTCAAGGTAGGCTGCACCGTAAAGTTGCCGAAACGATGCTGCAATTGAAGAAAAGCACCCAAATGGTGATCGACCTGTCGAAAACGGTACGACATCACCGAGTCGTGCACATACACGCCATCGGACAGGCTGTCTAAATGGCTGTGCTCG
Organism: Candidatus Limimorpha sp.; assembly: GCA_041842265.1. Classification (GTDB taxonomy): domain Bacteria; phylum Bacteroidota; class Bacteroidia; order Bacteroidales; family F082; genus Limimorpha. The sequence goes on from JBGYWU010000249.1 coordinate 6,943, forward strand.
TTTTTCCCCTCCCAACCGGCATTGATACCCATGCCAAAATCACCGTTTTTGGAATAAGGCAAATCATATTCCACTCGAGCACTAATAGGGATATTGGTTGAGACATAATCCATCACAAATGCCCTTTCATACGGGGTTGGCAAAGTGTAAGTCTTGTGATAATCCACGGGTAAGGCCATGCGATTAACACTGCCATTCATGCGGAAAGTGAGGTTATGTCCCTCCTCGTCAAACTTATGCTGATAGTTCAATCCGAAAGGCAAAAAGAGGTAGTTTTGCCTAGATTTGTTGAGGATGGAGTATTTGTATTCGCCAGATTGCTCGATATATTCAATGCGTTCACGCTCCTGCCGCACCTCCGTCGTCCCGAACGAATCCCAAAACATGGTATAAAATGTGAAGGTGTTCATTTTGTTTGGTGTGTGAGTGAGATTGAGGTTGAGCCCTGGGCTATAGGTATTATAATGGTTGTCCAAGCTGCTCGTCATGTGACTGGTCAAGATGGGGTTGCCATCGGCATCCTCACCATACAAGGCCTTTTCGGAATGCGCCTCACTCCTGCCATGATACAAATAGGTGTTGGTATAAGCGTTCACAGTCCATTTGTCATCTTTCCAAATATATGAGACCCAAGGCATCACGTAGGGTTGCGAGGAAATGTTGCTACCGAAACAGAAGAACTCGTTCCGTTTGATTTTGGCGTTCATCACAATATTGATAACGCTATCGGCATCGGTGGCATAACGCGCCGAAGGGTTGGTGACGACCTCAATACGGTCGATAGCATTGGCAGGTAAAGTTTGAATGTAAGTTTTCAAGTTTTCTTGGGTAAGATTGGAAGGCTGGCCGTTGATCCATATCTCCACAGAGGAAATGCCACGCAAGGTAATGTTGCCTTCCACATCCACACTCACGCCAGGCGCATTCTGCAAGGCATCGGAGGCCACGCCACCTTGCACGGTAGGGTCGTCGGCAACTTGGTATATCATCTTTTCGCCCTCAACCGAAAAAAGTGGCCGTTCCGCCGTAATGGTAACACCTTCCAGCAACAAAGTGTCTATCGCCATTTGGAGACTGTCATCCTTAGGCTTGATTTCAGGGATTTCAACTTGGGCAACGGCCGCCACATTGCCCATCACAAATGCGGCCATGAGAAATAAAAATCTTGCTTTCATTGCGTGGCGTTCTTATTGTTTTACCATGCAAAAGTATAGCGAAAAATAGGGCAATTAACAAGCCTCTGTCCCGTGTAGAGACATTTGCGGTAAGCCAGATTTGAATTTATTGTATTCCAGTGTTTTGCAGAGCAAATGGTAGAGACCTTTTTGCCCTTAGGCTACTCCACATTCAACTCCTCATACTCATATCCGACCTTCTCCCCGACCGTCAGCACCAGATAACTTGGGGTAACTTTGCCTTCGTTGAGGTTGTCGGTCATCAGGTATTGCACACCGCCAAACTGGCGTTGTTCGCGCATGTGGAAATGGCCCATCAGCACCATCTCTACATTGTTGTTACCCATCAAATCCATGAAGGCATACTGCTCATCTTGCGGCAGATTGGCGGCCGGCGTGGTGGTGTAGTTGTACGAAGTACGGAACAGCCAATTGTGGCTGATGACAATGCAATGACGATAGTCCTCGCGATGCGAGAGTTTCTCTTCCAGCCATTCCAGTTGGCGTTTGCCGTGGGTGCCGTTGCCCGAGTCAAGGAAGATGTAAAGGTCTTTGAAACCGCCGACGGTCTTCACCGTCACGGTGTAGGTCGAAGTGTGGAAATATTGTTTATAGAAAGGTGCACAGTCATAGTACACGTCGTGATTGCCAATGACGGGGAAACATGGGTCGTTTTTGGCTTGAGTGGCAGCATTGAATTGCATAGCCGCTTCAACCATCTTGAATCCATTTTCACCGCTTTCGTTGACCATGTCGCCGGCATGGATGCTGAAAATGGCGTTAGGGTCGTTGCGTTCTGCGGTGACGTAATGATACAGGCGGTCATTCTCGCCTTGTGGTTCAATGCTGTCGCGCCCGGCATAATGCGAGTCGGAGCAGGAATAAACGCGATATTCATCCGGAACGTTCTCGATTATGGTTTCGCCGTTTTGAGCGTTATAGTCGAGCCAGTCGGCTACGCGCTCCTCTGTGTCGCTGCGGTTGACAACCATACCCGCAATGTCCAAGCGGTTGCAGCCCGTGGCAAAAATCAGGGCGACCGCAAATATGATAAGGTGTTGCTTTTTCATGATGATCAATTTTTGGGCTTCCAAATGAGTCCAACGCTACTAAACCAGCCGTTATATTGCGACGACAGGTTAAGCACGCCACAGGGATGCAATCCCGCTTCAGCTGTGAGACGCAGTCCGTTGCAAAGGTCATAGTAGCCATTCACACTGTAGAAGAACAAAGTGAATCGTTCGATGACGAAATCACGGTAGTTGGAAACTCGTGCACCCACATTCCAAAGATGCGTTTGCTCGAACAGATTGCCTTCCACACAGAAAGTAACATTCAATGGTTCGAAGACCGTCTCCATGCCACCGTTCAGCCGTAACGGGACAGGAGCCGTATAACGGTTGGTCAAACCCAACTGGAAATTGAAGTGGCGGTTGCGCCAACCCAAATCGAGCAAGGCATTGAACTCTTGCAGGTCGTAGTTCGGGAACAGCCGATAAAGATATCGGTTTTCAAGATACAAAGTTCCGCTTTTCGCCTTGAGCAGGTCGATTTGATATTGCAGATTCAGGGCATGACGGTTTGAAGTAGCGCCTTGATAGCCTAAACCGAAGGTCATACGTTCCGGCAGTTGATAAATGGCTTTCAGCGCCAATGATCCTGACGAGCCTTGGGGACGCGTGTAGTCATACTCGCCGTAGGTTTGCAGTGTCCATTGTGCTTTCGCAGCAAAAGCAAAAAGCAACAGACTGAGTGTAAGGATGGTTTTCTTCATCTTTTTAAATTTTGTGCGCAAAAATAAGGAAAACTACCATTATTGACGCTTCATCTGTCGCCGAAAGCACGACGGATATCTCTATCTATCCCAACCCATTCAGCACCTCGCTTTGCGGCGATGCCACAGAAACGGTCAACCGCATTAGTTAGTGTCTACGACCGTTTCGGCCGTTTGGCGCTGACACGGCCCGCCAATAGCAAAAACGTAGACCTTGACTTAAGCAATTTGGCTGCATTAGCCTTTCTTCTTAGTTGGGTTTATGCAATGGCATCAGCACCCGGCGCACAGTGAAATTCGCATTCAGAAAGTGATTTACAAGTAAACAAAAAGATTGTGGCAAGACTGTGCTTGCCGCAATCTTTTTGTTTCAGAAAAAGTATTTTTCTTACAGTCTGCTGTTCACCACATCCCAGTCGACAATCTGCCACATTGCAGCCAGATGGTCGGGACGGCGGTTCTGGTAGTCGATGTAATAGGCGTGTTCCCACACGTCGAAAGTCAGTAGGGGCTTGAGGCCGTTGCGGACGGGGTTGCCGGCATTGTTCTCCTGCGTGATGATGAGTTTGTTGTCGGCATCGGCAGAAAGCCACACCCAGCCTGAGCCAAACAAAGTGGCACCTTTCTTGGCAAATTCATCCTTGAAAGCGTCGAACGAGCCGAACTGCTTCTCGATCAGCTCTCCAATTTTCCCAGTAGGTTTGTTGTCCTGCTTGGGAACGCGGAACTGCAAGAAATACATATTGTGGTTCAGGATTTGGCCGGCGTTGTTGAACACGCCACCGTCAGAGGTCCTGATGATTTCCTCCAATGGCATGTCTTCATATTTCGTGCCTTCGATAAGGGCGTTCAGGTTGTTGACATAGGTCTGATGGTGCTTGCCATGGTGGAAGCCGATGGTCTCTTTGCTGATGACAGGTTCCAGAGCGTTTGCCTCATAAGGCAATTTGATGAGTTCGTATTTCATACTATTGATAATTATTGGTGATTATGGTGCAAAGTTAGAGAAAAAGTGAGATGCCCATGTATTTCCGAAACATTTTACAGGCTTTTCATGGGAAATAATCCAAAATATTACTTGTTGTATGGATTCAATGGTGTTTCAAAAGGGCCATGTTTGACTTATTTTTCATTGACTAATAAACATTTGATAAAGCGGAGAGTTGGGTTCCAACTTCAAACGTTTCAGTGCGCGATCTCGTATCTGGCGGGTGCGCTCACGAGAGATGTTGAGCTTCATGGCAATCTCCTCAAGGGAGTATTCGCGGGAAGTCCCCAAGCCAAAGTACATGCAAATGATGGTGCGTTCATTATCATTGAGCATGTCTAACGAATTGCGTATGGCGTTGCTCGTCGACTCCCGCTCCACCGTGGCATCGGTTTGCATCTCGTCGTCTGCAACAAAGACATCCAAGAAAGTGGTATCGTCATCTTCGTCGATCGGGGCATCTGTCGATACTGTCCGTGAGCTGATGTTCAGAAGTTGATCCACCTTATCCTCGGACAATCCGACAAGGTCAGCGATTTCTTTGACGGTAGGACGGCGTTGCAACTGCTGCTCAAGGAACGAAATGGCCTTCTTAATCATGTTGAGTGCGCCCACTTGATTCATGGGCAAGCGGATGATACGCGCCTGCTCAGCCACGGCTTGCAGGATACTCTGACGAATCCACCACACAGCATACGAGATGAACTTGAAACCTCTGGTTTCGTCGAAACGTTGGGCGGCTTTTACCAAACCGAGGTTGCCCTCGTCTATCAGATCTTGCAGGCTGAGGCCTTGGTTCTGATACTGCTTGGCCACCGAAACGACAAAGCGTAAGTTGGCCTTAACAAGTCTGTCCAAGGCGGCCTGGTCGCCCGCTTTGATGCGTTGAGCCAGTTCCACCTCCTCATCAGTAGTAAGCAGGCTCTCCTTAGCGATGTCTGCCAAATACCTGTCCAAAGTACCCGCATTGCGGTTTGTGATTTGCTTCGAAATTTTCAGTTGTCTCATTTCTTCGTAATCTTATAATTGTTTTACATCGTTGTTTTTAACATCTTCTCTCTTCATACCAATCTCACATGTAATTTTGCATAATCTTTCGGTTTTGTGAGAAGCCGTTGCAGACCAGCTTCTCACAAATCTAAAAGTAAAAAATATCAAAAATCGTACCGAAACCTTTGTTTCTCAGGAAAAAAAGTGATACACACTTCTTTTTAGTAGTAGAACGACCCCGTCATGCCATTGGGGAAGACGCCTTCGATGGTCGTACGGCGCGAACGAGTGCTCTTCAATGCGCTTTCAAGGTCTGATTTGCCGTTGACAGAATAACCATTCACCTTGGTGATGACGAAGTCCACCGGCACGCCCGAATTCATGAAACGTCCCTGACGGATTTCTACAATCTTCAAGCCATTCTTGATATTAAGTCGGCCCATGTCGTTTTGGTCGACAGGTTGAAGCATGAGACCAAACTCTGAGTTATAGAAAGCCTCGCCTTTCTTGACGACGCCCACGTTGCCTGCTTCATTTAGGAGTGTCAACGTGTAGTGGTGATGCGAACCATGGCGGTTAATTTCCACATCTACTTTGTCGCCCGGACGGTATTGGCTGATGTTTTCGCGAAGCTGGGTAGTGGAATTAACCTTTTTGCCGCTGATGGTTGTAATAACGTCGCCAGATTGCATTCCTGCCAATTTGGCAGCACCGCCTTCGGTAACATCTGCAACATACACACCTTCAATGTTTTCCAAGCCCTCCTTCTCGGCTAATTCTTGGGTCAGTTCAGCAATCTGTACTCCGAGATAGCCACGTTGGGCGGTGCCATAAAGCAGCAGGTCATCCACCACTTTGCGGACGATGTTGGACGGGATGGCGAAAGAATAGCCTTCGTAGGAACCCGTATGCGAAGCGATAGCAGCGTTGACGCCGACCAACTCACCTTTCGTATTGACCAGAGCGCCACCACTGTTACCAGGGTTGACAGCCGCATCAGTCTGAATGAAAGATTCCACCGAGGTGCCTTCACCCAAGATGCTGAGGTTACGAGCCTTGGCGCTGACGATACCAGCAGTGACGGTAGAAGTCAAGTTGAAAGGATTACCCACAGCCAGCACCCATTCGCCGATGCGGACGTTGTCGGAGTCGCCGAAGGGAAGGAAGTGCAGGTCGGTGGCTTCCACCTTGATAAGGGCCAAGTCGGTGGTGGGGTCAGTACCGATGATGGATGCGGTTTTCTTCACCTTATTATTAAAGGTAACCTCCACCTCGTCAGCACCTTCCACCACGTGGTTGTTAGTAACAATATAGCCGTCCGGGGTAAGCACCACGCCTGATCCATAAGCCACCATGGTATTGTTGCGCATCTGCCCTGGATAACCATAGAGTTGGCCCAGCAAGGCTCCAAAGAAATCATCGTAGGTGTTGCTCTGTTTCACCACTTTGGTCATGATATGCACAACTGCGTCGACACTGTTTTCGGCGGCATCAACGAAGTCGGGAGTTCCTTCGGTAGGCACAAAGGCCGCACGATGCACTTGGAGTTGTTGAACCTGCTCGATTTGCGAAATGGGTTCTTGCTGTTGTTCAGTCTGGGTATCGTTTTCGTTCTTTTGTTGGGTCAGGTTACCACATGATGCCGCCACTAACAGCCCGGCAAGCATCAAAATCATTCTCACTTTTCTCATCTTATCTCAATTTTTAGTTTCTTTTTCTGTGTTTTAGTCTCATTAATGCTTTTTTTCAACCTTTATTGCACTGAAAAGTGTATTTTTGTCAAAAATATCGGCGCACAGAAGGCAATCAAATTATGTGCCAGCCCAAATCCAACAAGTAGTATTTTCAACAAACAAAAGGATATGTTCATCAAAAACGAAACGATAACGCTCCGATGCGCCGAGCCTGAGGATGCCGAACAAATCTATCAGTGGGAAAACGACCGCGACATCTGGCGGGTCAGTGGGACACACGTACCTTTTACCCGTTTTCAGGTCGAGCAATTCTTGTTGAGCAACAATGATTTGATCAGCCAAAATCAACTACGTCTGATGATTGACCTGAGCGAAAACAAAGAATCCGTCGGCTGCATCGACATTTTCGACTACGACGGCATCAATCAACGGGCGGGATTGGGCATTCTCATTGACAAGGCATTTCGTCAACGGGGCATTGCCAAGGCAGCGCTTGCTTTATGCATAGACTACCTTTTCCAAGACCTCATGCTGCATCAGGTGTATTGCTCCATCGACGAACCGAACACCACGAGCAAAAAGTTATTTGAAAGTCAGGGATTTGCACCATACGGAAGACGAAAACAATGGTTAAAAACGCCAAAGGGTTATTTGGATGTTTTTGATTATCAATTGATAAATAGTCATTAATCTTCGCATTACCCAACTGACACCATAGCCTTCACAAGTTGAGTTCACATCGTTGTCCCAAATAGAAGAATTTCCTCCTACGATAGCTTGGCTGATTCCCACAC
>JBGYWU010000250.1:0-8333 GCA_041842265.1 Candidatus Limimorpha sp.
GAGGTTGTGGCTTTTCACAAAAGGTATGGTCGTTCGGGTCGATTTCACATCAGGACTTTTAACAACCACTTCCTTGTTGTCTTCTATCCTCACCTCCACCGTCTCATTGATTTGCACCGCCGAGCTGAAACGCAAGGTTATGCCGACGATAAGACCAAGCAGAATCTGTCCGCCCAGCTTTACCGACGGCTTCAGTCCATCTTTCTTGCTTTTGAAGGTTTTCACATAATCATCGGCAAAACCCAACAAGCCAAGAATCAAGGTGGTGGCAATCATCAGGATGGTATAGATACTGTGGAGCTTGCAAACCAAGAACACGGGAGCCAAGATGGCGGTAATGATGATGACACCTCCCATGGTGGGCACGCCCACTTTCTTGGTGTTGTATGGGTCAATGGAAGCATCGCGCTGAGTCTCGGTGATTTTCTTGCGTTTCAACATCCTGATGAACCAATTGCCAAACCATACGGCCAACACGAGCGAAAGAATGACCGCAATGGCGGCACGGAAGGTAACATAGTTGAACACGCCCGCGCCCGGGAAATCGTGTTGATCCAGATAATTGAACAGATAGTACAACATGGCTTATGCCTCCTTCAATGCCTCCGACAGGACTTCCTTGTCGTCAAAATGGTTCTTTGCTCCGTTGATTTCCTGGTAACTCTCATGGCCCTTGCCTGCCAAGAGGATGATGTCGCCCCGTTTTGCCAAGGCCACAGCGGTGCGTATGGCCTCACGACGGTTGGTGATACTCAACATCTTGCATTGATCTTCTTCAGCCACACCTGCTTTCATCTGACGGATAATCTCGTCGGGATCTTCGTTGCGCGGGTTGTCGCTGGTGAGAATGACACGGTCGCTGAGTCTCACGGCGACGGCAGCCATCTCAGGACGCTTGGTGGTGTCGCGGTTGCCGCCACAGCCCACCACAGTGATGAGTGTCTCTTTGTGGCCACGCACCTCGTTGATGGTGCTGAGCACATTCTCCAAAGCATCGGGCGTGTGGGCGTAGTCGACGATGCCAACGATGCCTTGTTCAGAATGTACCATGTCGAAACGTCCGTTGGCACCACGCAGTTTACTGAGGTCGACCAACAACTCATCCTTGTTGAAGCCTAAGGCTGTAGCCGCACCATAGATGGCCAAAAGGTTGCTCGCGTTGAAGCCGCCGACAAGTTGGGTAAACATCTCCCTGCCGTTCACTTTGAGCAGCATACCTTCGAAATGGCTTTCCATAATGACACCTTTGAAGTCGGCGTCGTGCTTCAAGGCATAGCTCAGTTTGCGGGCTTGCGTATTTTGCAGCATGTACTCCCCATTCTTGTCGTCGAGGTTGGTCAAAGCGAAGGCACTCTGCGGCAACATGTCGAAGAATTTCTTCTTGGCATTGCGGTAGTTGGCCATGGTCTTGTGATAGTCGAGGTGGTCGTGGGTCAGGTTGGTGAAAATACCACCGGCGAACCTTAGGCCTGCAATACGGTCTTGCGCCACGCTGTGCGAGCTCACTTCCATGAAGGTGTATTCACAGCCCTTGTCGACCATTCGCTGCAACAAGGTGTTCAGCGCGATAGGGTCGGGCGTGGTGTGAGTGGATGGGACGACATCGCGGTTGACTATGTTTTCTATCGTCGAAAGCAAGCCGCAGCTGTAACCCGCATCAGTAAAGAGCCAATATAACAAAGTGACTATGGAGGTTTTGCCGTTGGTGCCTGTCACGCCCACCAACTTCAGCTTCTCCGATGGGTTGCCGAAGAAGTTGGAGGCACCAACACCCATTACATAAGCCGAGTTGTCGACTTTCACGTAGGTCACCTCCGTCAACAGCTTATGGGGCAATTCCTCGCAAACGATCACAGAAGCTCCTTTCCTGATGGCTTCTTCGATGTAGTCGTGACCGTCAACTCTAGTGCCTCTGACGGCAAAAAACAGGGTATTTGGCTCCACTTTTCTGGAGTCGAAGGCGATGCCGACAACATCAATGTCTTTATCGCCCACAATCTCCAAAAGATTGCAATTCGCCAATATGTTTTTGATCTTCATCATTTCCCAAGTGTTAAGTGCATAGTGCTGTTGCCTTTGAGGGTATCGCCTGCATGAAGCGATTGTTCTTTGACGACACCTTGACCAACGAATTCGGTAACAATGCCCATGTTCTCAAGGATATAGACGGCATCTGTGATGTCCATGCCGACCACATTGGGCACGACATTGTTGGCGAGTCGGGCTTCGCGCAGGGAAATCTCTCCGTTCTCATTGCTTTCCACGGTCACCCAGTCAGTATTTATGGTATAGTCGTTGAACTTCTTGGCGGTACCATTGAGATAATACGATTCCTTTTCATGGCGTACGATGACGGGCGTTTTGGCTTGTCGGTCTTGCATCGCCAGGCCATCTTCTTTCATAACCCCAATGCGCGTGGCATATACCTTTTCGGCAATTTCCCTGAAACCAGGCACCGACACGCTTCCGGCTGCCCATTTGGCGCCTCGAGCGCGGCTCACCATGATGATGCAACTGTAGCGTGGCTTGTCGGTGGGGAAATATCCCACGAAAGTCGTGTTGTAAAGCTTGCGTCCAATGCCAGGCTCATGGTAAGCATAGCCTTGAACTTTGTCATGATACTGTGCCGTGCCGGTCTTGCCCGCCACGCCGACTACGCAGCCGGCAAACTGGCGCTTGGCCGTGCCTCGAATAACTACCCCCTCCATCATGTCCTGTATCTTCCTGATAGACTCGGGCGATGCAATACGCTCATTGATCACGACGGGCTCAAATCTTTCCAGAGTCAGCTCGCCGCGACGGATCTCAGTTACAAACTGCGGTTTCATCATGCGGCCTCCGTTGGCGATGGCATTGTAAAGTGTCAGCAGTTGCAGCGGGGTGACGTTCACCTCATAGCCTATCGACATCCAAGGCAACGAGACGTTCGACCAAAGTTTTCGGCCATCTCTAGTCTTATCGTCGGGGTGTTTGATGACCGGTTGGGCTTCACCCATAATGCCCGTGCCTATTTTCTTGTTCAATCCCAAGGCGTACAATCCGTTGACGTACTTTTCGGGATGTGCGGCGAAATACTTGCTGATGAGCACCGCAGTACCCTTGTTCGACGACTGCTCGATGACTTCCTGCACCGTGCAAATGCCGCCTTGGGCAAAGCTGTGGTCGTCTCTCATCGTGCGGTTCGAGAATTTAATGGGGCCTGTGCCGATATTCACTTTGTCGGTAAGATTAACATTCTCATTGTTGTTGAACAGCACAACCATCGAAGCAATTTTGAACACCGACCCCGGCTCATAGCGCTCAGCCAAAGCCACATTGTACAATTCCTCGTACCGTCCCGTCTCATGGTTAAGGCTCAGATTGGCCAAAGCCTTGACATGACCCGTTTCCACGTCCATGAGAATGGCACACCCCTGTTCGGCCTTGTTGGTGGTCAACGTGTTGTTAAGCGCATTCTCCACGATGTCTTGTAGTTGGATGTCAAAAGTAGTAACAATGTCGTTGCCGTTTTGGGCATCGGCATTGTCGTCGCTGTCAACCGGAAGCCAGCCGCCATGATGGATTCGGCGCACCAGTTGCCTTCCGTCCTGCCCTCTCAAATAGTCATTGTAGGCACCTTCAAGGCCAAAGAAGTAGCCTTTATTCTCGTTGGCCATTCCGAGCATAAGGCTGGCCAGGTCTTTATAGGGATGCTCGCGCCTGACTTTCTTTTCAACGATGATGCCGCCTTTGTAGATGCCTCGGTTGAAAATGACGAATTGCTGCATCTGGCGCAGCTCGGTCTGGGTGATGTTGAGCGCAATCTTATAGTGACGGTTCTTCTTTGCCATGCCTTGGGCAAAGAAATCCTTCCACTGCGCAACGTTGCGCTTGGGCAAAAGGCCCGCCATCTGCCTACACAGCGAATCAATGTTGTTGGCCAAGAATGCGGAGTCAACGGCCTTGTAATCGAAATAGACATCGTAGAGCGGGATCGTGGTGGCCATCAGTTGTCCATCGGAAGAAAAGATATTGCCCCTCGATGCTTCCAAAGTTTCGACCCTGTACTCGCGCTGCTCGGCTAGTTTTTCCAATTCCTCGTTGTCTTTGGCCTGCACCACGACGATCTTCACAACAATGGCGATGCCGAAGAGAAGGACGAGGAAATAAACCAAGTAAGTCTTCCAAAGCGTATCGGTTTTCGGGTCGATCTTCATGGCTTCATCCGCTTTTCGGGTTCATTGTTCATATCGATTCGGCGCAAAGGCTCGGTAGCTTCCTTCAAACCCGTGCCTTCAAGCCGCTTGGCCAATACCGACTGTTTGGAAGCCTCCATGATGGCTGACTTCACTTGTATGTATTCCACCTGCAAATCGTTGAGTCGCTTGGTGACTCGTATCAGCTCACGGTTTCTCTCCTCCGCGACATAAGTGTTGGTGATGATCGCCATCAACAAAATGGTAACATACGCGAGGAAGAAGAACTGCTTTGTAAAATTCTCCCTCACGAGGAAGGTGCCGCCCAAAACCGACATCACCCTCATGCTACCCTTCTTTTTTTTCTTGTCCCAATTCATTTCTCCCATGTCGTTATTTCCTTTCTGCGATTCTGAGCTTAGCGCTGCGAGCTCTGCTGTTGCTTTCCGTTTCCTCATCGTCGGGAACGATGGGCTTGCGTGTGATGACGCAGTATGGCGTTAGTAAATTGCCATAAAAATCCTTCTCCTCCTTGCCCTCGGCGTTTCCGGTCTTCATAAAATTTTTCACCAGACGGTCTTCCAACGAATGGTAGGATATCACTACCAGACGACCGCCAGGCTTCAGCACATCGGGACACTGCGCGAGGAAGGCGCAAAGAGCCTCAAGTTCCTGGTTCACCTCAATACGAAGCGCCTGGAAGAGCTGGGCCAACACCTTGTTTTCCTTACCTCTCGGCAGATGGTGTTGCACTGCGACTTTCAGTTGGTCTGTGGTTTCAATGGGCGCGGTGTCGCGCGCCATGACGATGTCGGAAGCGATGAGCTGCGGATGGGGCATTTCGCCATAAAGCCGCAGGATGCGCGTCAGGTCGGCATGTCCGTAGGTGTTGACCACGGCTGCGGCATCGTTGGGAGTCATTTGGCTCATGCGCATATCCAATGGCCCGTCGAAACGCGTGGAGAAGCCCTTCTCAGGGGTGTCGAACTGGTGCGACGAAACGCCCAAGTCGGCGATGATACCGTCAATCTTCTGACCGCCCTGATAGAGTTGGATGAAATTCTTTAAGTACTTGAAGTTTTGAGGGATGAAGGTGAAACGCTCATCGCCGAAAGCATTGGCCTCGGCATCCTCGTCCTGGTCGAAGGCATAGAGATGGCCTGTAGTGAGTTTCTGGAGGATGGCACGCGAATGCCCGCCGCCGCCAAAGGTAACGTCGGCGTATATGCCTTCGGGATTGATGTTCAACCCCCAAATGCATTCGTTCAACATGACTGGATTATGATACATGACACCCTCCTCTATATGATGTTTTCTCCAAGCAAGTTGAAAAATTCCTCTTCGTCAAGCTCATTGATGGATTGCTCGTAGAGTTCCTTGTCCCAAATTTCCATCTTTGTAGTGACCGAGGTAATGACAAGTTCTTTCACGAGCGCTCCTTTTTCGATAAGGTCTTTGGGAATCTGCAACCTACCGCTAGCGTCAAGTTTCACGAAACGGGCGCCCGCATTGTATTTGCGCAGCACGGCCTCCTGCTTCGCCTTGAATTGGCTGAATGCGGCACGCAACTGGCCTTGCACCTCATCCCAGTCCTTCCTCGTGTAAAGCTCTAGGCAGGTGGCATGAAGACCAGGGCGAAGGACAAAACCTTCCTCCACCTGATTCCCCAACTGTTCCTTGAACTCGCTGGGCACCAAGAGGCGACCCTTCGCATCCATTTTGCAGTTATAATGTCCTACCAAGTAACTCATTTCCGTTTGTCATCCATATTTCAGCCGCAAAGATATACACTTTCTCCCATTTTTTGACACTTTTCGACACCAAATTTCGAAAATAGTTTTCAACAGTTTATGTTAATAACCCTGTTCACATCCTGTTAATTGCCTATTCGACAGGGGCCCCGACTGTTGATGAAAAGCTGTGAGCAGGCTTTTGGGGGACGATTTTCGACAAAACTGCGGTTCTCATTGTTCTTTTTACTATTTTTGCCGATTGTCCGCTGATAGTTCGACAATGGAAACGGAACAATACAAGCATATTGACCTCAGAAAAATCTTCACGGCCAAAGTGCCCAAGCTGATGAAACACATGCCCGATTGGCTGTTTCGTCGCATTCAGCGCCTGCTGCACGAAGGCGACCTCAACGAGATCATGGACAAGCATGCCGACAAGAAAGGCCTTGACTTCATCAATGCTTTGGTTGACGATTTCAACCTCAATGTGGTATTGAAAGGAGTCGACAACCTCATGGCGAACGAACGCATCCTGGTGGCCTCCAACCATCCCTTGGGCGGACTCGACGGCATCGCGCTCATCGGGGCGGTGGGCAAACATCGGGGCGAGACGCTCACCCCCGTCAACGACTTCCTGATGTTCGTGAAGAACCTGCAACCGATTTTCATCCCCGTAAGCAAGGTAGGCAACGCGACCGCCAGCCGCGAGGAAAGCCTCAGGCTCTTCAACGAGACGTTCGCCGGCGCCGCCACGCTCTGCTATTTCCCCTTCGGCCTCTGCTCACGCAAGACCAAAGGCGGCAAGATTATGGACTTCGACTGGAAGAAGACCTTCGTCACCAAGTCTCGTACCCATCAGCGCGACATCGTTCCCGTCCACATTCAAGTACGAAACTCAAACTTCTTCTACAACCTCGCCCTATGGCGCAAACGCTTGGGTATCAAGGCAAACATCGAGATGGCCTTCCTCATCGACGAATTCTTCAAGCAACGAAACAAGCAACTGACCATCAGCTTCGGCAAACCCATCCCTTACCAGAGTTTCGACCAACGTTTCACCGATACGCAGTGGGCCGAAAAACTGCGTGCCTTCTCGTATCAGTTGGCTCAAAACACCGACCAGATTTTTGACCCTCAAAAAGAATACACAATATGACGAAAGCTATTATTGCCCCAGTACCGGTTGAGGCCATCATGGAAGAGCTGACCCAAGACAAGTTTTTCCGCAAGACAAACAACGCAGGAAACGAGATCTATATCCTCTCCGCCCACGATTCGCCCAACATCATGCGCGAAATCGGACGCCTGCGCGAAATCAGCTTCCGCGACTCGGGCGGCGGTACGGGTCTCGATTGCGACATCGACGAGTTCGACACCCGCGAGGAAAACTACTTCCACCAACTCATCGTGTGGAATCCCGTTGACAAAGCCATCATGGGCGGCTACCGTTTCCTGCTTTGCGATGGGCTGCCCGTCGATGGGGAGGGTCAGGTGAACACGCCTACGAACGAGCTGTTCCTCTATTCCGAAAGATTTGTGCGAGACTTTCTGCCCGACACCATCGAACTGGGCCGTTCTTTCGTGCAGCCCAACTACCAGCCCTCAAAGAGCCTTTCAAAAGGGATGTATTCGCTTGATAACCTTTGGGACGGCTTGGCGTCGCTGGTTGATATCTATCCCAAGGCAAAATATTATTTCGGGAAGGTGACAATGTATCCCCACCTTGAAAGGACTTCGCGCGACATGATCCTGTTTTTCTTCCAGAAACATTTTCCCGACAAGGACCATTTAATAATGGTACGCCCTGGTTTGGATCTGCCCATCCTCACCAACCACAAATGGTTGGAGTCGATTTTTGACGGCAACACTTATCGCGACGACTATAAAATCCTGGTGAAGCAGGTGCGCGAGCGCGGTGCGGCTGTACCTCCTTTGGTGAATGCCTACATGAACCTGTCGCCCACTTTGCGTTCCTTCGGCACGGCCCTCAACCCCAGCTTCGGCAAAGTGGAGGAAACGGGGATCCTGATTACCATCAGCGATATGTTTGAGGAAAAGGTGAAGCGCCATCTGATATATGACAAGAATGAGATTCCTGAACACTTAAAAATGCCGTTCTATGCAAATTAACAAGGCCGATTTCCTGATGAGCAACACCCGTTTCGAGTTCTTGCCCAACGACAACATCCCCGAATACGCCTTCATCGGCCGGTCGAATGTTGGCAAATCGTCGCTGATCAACATGCTGGTGCAACGCCGTAGCCTGGCCAAGACCTCATCGGTGCCAGGCAAGACGGTGGCCATCAACCATTTCATCGTCAACGATGCCTGGTATCTTGTCGACCTGCCGGGCTATGGCTATGCGCAACACTCGAAGAAAACCCGGGAGCAGTGGCGCGCGATGATCAACAACTACATCACCCGC
>JBGYWU010000251.1:0-9702 GCA_041842265.1 Candidatus Limimorpha sp.
CATTGATTCCATCGAATCTTCGATTTCTACGTGAGAAAACCAAAATTTGCCCATGCAGCACAAAAAAAACTTCTTGTTTTTGTTTTTTTTTTTTTTGTTTCTTTGCAACCAATTATCACTTGAAAAGGTGTATGGAATGGCTATAATTATCCCTTGAAAAGGTGCAAATCGCTGAAAATCATGAAAAGAAAAATCTATCAGGAACTGCTGAAATGGAAGAACGAGAAACAAGGCAAAACGGCCTTGTTGCTTGAAGGTGCACGGCGCATCGGCAAAAGCTATATCGTTGAAGCCTTTGGAAAAAACGAATACAAGTCGTACATCCTCTTGGATTTCAATGACATGGACGAGGAATTGCTGAATATCTTTGAACATTATTTGTCGAACCGAGATGAGTTTTTCATTCGCCTTTCCCTATATTTCAGCGTGAAACTTTACCCACGGGAAACGCTCATCATTTTCGACGAGGTGCAACAATATCCCAAGGCAAGGGCTGCCATCAAATACCTTGTGCAAGATGGCCGATTCGACTTTATTGAGACTGGGTCGCTGATTTCGATCAAGAAGAACGTGACCGATATTGTGATTCCTTCCGAGGAGCAGCGGATTGAAATGTTTCCCATGGATTTCGAGGAATTTCTGTGGGCATTGGGCGACGACATGACCATGGACTTTGTCAGGCGGCAATTCGAGCGGCTTGAGCCATTGGGCTCGTTGCACCGCAAAGTGATGGACTATTTGCGTCAGTATATGATTGTAGGAGGGATGCCCCAAGCCGTGCAAACCTACATCGACACCAAGGACTTTGATGCAGTGGACGAAATCAAGAGGGGCATTTTGAGACTCTATCGCAATGACATCGGGAAATACGCCACCAAAGCGGAAACAAGAGTGACGAGCATTTTTGATGAAATCCCGGCCCAACTGCAACAACACGGGAAGAAATTCCGACTCTCGGCTTTGCGGTCGGGAGCGAGGATGCGGGATTATGAGGATGCTTTCTTCTGGCTTGACGATGCATGTGTGGTCAATTTATGCTACAATACCACAGCTCCCAATATTGGGTTGAGACTCAACCGCAAACGAACCACGTTGAAATGCTATCTTGGTGATACGGGTCTGCTTATTTCTCATGCCTTTGACGAGCGAATTATCGCTAAGGAGCAGTTGTATAGAAAATTGATGCTCAATAAGCTGGAAATTAACAAAGGAATGTTGGTGGAGAATTTGGTGGCGCAAATGCTGCGGGTTGCAGGGCACAAGCTGTATTTCTATTCCAATCCAGACCGGAAAGTGGCCGAAAACCGCATGGAAATTGACTTCATGATCCCTAAGCCTCAACTCACTAACCAACACAACATCTGCCCGATTGAGGTGAAATCGACCAAGCGTTACACCACTGCCTCCTTGGAAAAATTCCGTGTCAAATTCGTCGAACAGACAATGACACCGTATGTGCTGCATACTTCCGACGTGAAAGTGGAAAACGGAATCGTTTTTCTTCCTCTTTATATGACCCCGCTGTTGTAACATGAACGACCACCTCTATAATCAGCCATAACTCAATTTTTTTCCAACTTATGGCTGATCATTACATAATCAGTCAAAACTCCACCGTAGGCTTCAAATATGCACTTTTCAATAGAATTTTGAGCGCAAAAACTACACTTTTCAAAAAAAAAACTGCAAGAATCGCAAAATGGTTTCGGTTGAGACGGTGTAAATACAGAAAAAACTGTTAACCATAATATGGAAGTGTTTCAGTCCGAAGTTTTCCGACTTTTTGGCGCATTTTTCCGACCATACATCAAAATTCCGTACCTTTGCACAAATTTTGCACAACAGCAATTCTAAATCATAAATTGAATATTAAACAACGGAATATGGGATTTCTAAAGAAACTCTTCGGCGACAAGGCCTCACGCGACAACAAGGCCCTCGAACCGATACTCCAAAAGACCCTCAAGGCATACGAGGAAATCGTGAAACTCGACATCGACAGCCTGAGGCATAAGACTCAAGAATTCAAGGAATACATCAAGAACAAGACCGCCGCTGTGGTGGCCGAAATCGCCACGCTGAAAGCCAAGGCCGAGGCCGACCCTGACATGGACCCCGACGAGAAGGAAAAACTCTACAGCCAAATCGACAAGCTCGAGAAACAAGAACTCGACCTCATCGAGGAGGCGCTGAACGACATCCTTCCCGAGGCGTTCTCCGTAGTGAAAGCCGCGGCCAAATACTTCTGCGAGCATGAGACCGTGGAAGTGACCGCCACCGACCTCGACCGCGAACTGGCCGCCAAATACGAGCACGTCGCCATCGAAGGTGACAAGGCCTACTACAAGAACAGCTGGATGGCCGGCGGCAACATGGTTACCTGGGACATGGTCCACTACGACTGCCAGATCATCGGTGGTATCGTGCTGCACCAAGGCAAAATCGCCGAGATGGCCACTGGTGAGGGTAAGACCCTCGTGGCCACGCTGCCCGTCTACCTCAACGCCTTGGCGGGCAAGGGCGTGCATGTAGTCACCGTGAACGACTACCTGGCCAAACGTGACTCCGAGTGGATGGGCGCGATGTATGAGTTCCTCGGCCTCACTGTGGACTGCATCGACAAGCACGAACCCAACTCGGCCGCACGTCGCCGAGCCTACAACTGCGACATCACCTACGGCACCAACAACGAGTTCGGTTTCGACTACCTGCGTGACAACATGACAGGCAACCCCGAAGAGTTGGTGCAACGCAAACACCACTACGCCATCGTCGATGAGGTCGACTCGGTGTTGATCGACGATGCCCGTACGCCTTTGATCATCAGCGGTCCCACGCCGCGCGGCGACCAGCAGGAGTTTGACCAACTGAAACCTGACGTCATTAAACTGTTTGAAACCCAGAAGCGTTATGTGACCACCATTTTGGCCGAGGCCAAGAGGCTGCTCACCGACCCCAATGCTACTGAGGAAGAAAAGAAACATGGCGCAGACCAACTCTTCCGCGCCTACCGAGGCTTGCCCAAGAATAACGCCCTCATCAAATTCCTCAGCGAGGAAGGCATGAAGGCCCTGATGCAGAAGACCGAAGGCTTCTACATGCAGAACCGTAACGAGAACATGCACATCATCGATGATGAACTTTATTTTGTCATCGACGAGAAACTGAACACCGTTGACCTGACCGAAAAAGGCATCGACACACTGACCGAAGCCTACAACACGCCCGACTTCTTCGTCTTGCCTGATGTAGGCAGCGAAATCGCCGAATTGGAACATTCCACTCTCAGCAACGACGAAAAGGTGCTTCGCAAGGCCGAACTGATGCGCAACTTCGCCGAAAAGTCGGAGCGCTTGCACACCGTCCGTCAGCTGCTGAAAGCCTATACCTTGTTCGAAAAGGACGTGGACTACGTCATCATGGACAACAAGATCAAGATTGTGGATGAGCAGACAGGGCGTATCATGGAAGGCCGCCGCTGGAGCGACGGACTGCACCAAGCCGTGGAAGCCAAGGAAAACGTAAAGGTGGAAGCAGCCACCCAAACATACGCCACCATCACCTTGCAGAATTATTTCCGCATGTACCACAAACTGGCCGGTATGACCGGTACCGCCGAGACGGAGGCCGGTGAGTTCTGGGACATCTACAAACTTGACGTCGTGGTGATCCCGACCAACCGCCCCATCGCCCGTATCGACCAAGAAGACATGATCTACAAGACGAAGCGCGAGAAATACAACGCCGTCATCGAGGAAATCCAGCAATTGGTGGAAGCCAGGCGTCCCGTGTTAGTAGGCACCACCTCGGTGGAAATTTCAGAATTGCTCAGCCGCATGCTGACCCGTAAGAACATCCCGCACAACGTGTTGAACGCCAAACTGCACTTCAAGGAAGCACAAATCGTCAAGGAAGCTGGTCAGGCTGGCACTGTGACCATAGCCACCAACATGGCTGGACGTGGCACCGACATCAAGCTTGGGCCCGGAGTGAAAGAAGCAGGAGGCTTGGCCATCATCGGAACCGAACGTCATGAGTCGCGACGCGTTGACCGTCAGTTGCGCGGTCGTTCCGGTCGTCAAGGCGACCCGGGCAGTTCGCTGTTCTATGTTTCCCTTGAGGACAACCTGATGCGCATGTTCGGATCGGAGCGCATAGCAGGCATCATGGACCGCATGGGCTTGAAGGAAGGTGAAGTCATCCAGCACTCCATGATTACAAAGCAGATTGAGAAGGCGCAGAAAAAAGTTGAGGAGAACCACTTCGGCGTGCGTAAGCACCTGCTCGAATACGATGACGTGATGAACTCGCAACGTGAGGTCATCTACAAGAAACGCCGTCACGCCCTGTTCGGCGAGCGTCTCTCCATCGACATCAACAACATGATGTATGACTTTGGCGAGAAATTGATTGACGAGTACCAGTCCGCCAAGGATTTTGAAGGCTTAAAGATGGAGTTGCTCTCAACCATGGGCATTGAGCCGCCTTTCGACGAAGAAGAGTTCAACAGGACAAAGACCAACGAACTGTCTGAGAAGCTCTTTGACACAGCCTTAGAGCGCTACCGCGAAAAAGCACGCATCATCGGCGATAAGACCCTGCCCGTCATCAAAAACGTGTATGAGAACCAGACTCATTTCGAGAATATCGCCATCCCGATTACCGACGGCAAACGCGGCATGAACGTCATCGTCAACTTGAAGAAAGCTGTTGAGAACGGTGTCCGCGAAGTAAACCTCTGCATTGAAAAGAGCATTTCCCTCGGCCTCATCGACAACGCCTGGAAGGAGCACCTCCGCGAGCTCGACGACCTGAAGGAATCGGTGCAAAACGCCACGTACGAACAGAAAGACCCCTTGGTCATCTACAAGTTGGAGTCGTTCAACCTGTTCAAGGCCATGTTGGAGAAAATCAACGAGGACGTCATCTCCTTCCTGATGCGCGCCGACATCCCGACACAAGACCCAAGCAATGTGCGCGAGTCACGTGCCCAGGGCATCGACCGCTCAAAGATTCGCGAGCAACGTCAGGACCTGCTGGCGCAGTCGCACAGCGACACGCAGCAGCGGACCGTCACCCAGCCCATCCGCAAAGAGGTGAAAGTAGGCCGTAACGACCCCTGCCCCTGCGGTAGCGGCAAGAAATACAAGCAGTGCCACGGGAAATTGGAGGCTGCTGAGTAAGCGTCCATTCTATATAAGTATTTACACCTCTTCAATGATATTGGGGCTTGCCAAAAATTGGAAAAGCCCTATTGTCAGAATCCCTTGCCCGTCGAACATTGGTGGATAGTGTCCCGACACGATAAGTATTTTTTTGAAGGAATCGTTGATTAACGAAAGAGAGTGTTTTTCTTGCTCCTCTTTTTTGACATCCTGTAGTTGGTAAGCCGATTGGATATAGTATCGACGTGGCCCTTTGTTAGCTATGAAATCGACCTCAAGATGTGTCCTTGTCCCTTTGATGGTGCGGGTTTCCACATCGCCGACATCCACCAAAAAACCGTGCTGCCGCAGTTCGTTGTATATTACGTTTTCCATCACATGGCCTCTGTCCAATTGTCGGAACGACAACAACGCATTGCGAAGACCGATGTCCTGAAAATAGTATTTTGACTGTACACCGATATACTGTTTGCCTCGGATATCGTAGCGCATAGCCTGTTCTACAATAAACGACTCCTCAAAATACCTGATGTACGAAGCCACAGTCTTGTTGGTAATGGACAGTTTTTTCTTGCTGGCGAATGCGTTTGTCAGGTTGTTGACATTGGTGAGCGACCCCACACAGGAAGCCAGCACACGTATCAGTTCCTTTATTTCCGGTACGTTCTCTATGCGGTTGCGTTCCATGATGTCGCGCAAATATACCGTGTTGAACAACTGGCGCAGAAAAGCGGATTTCTTCTCTTCTGTTTCCATTTTAAGCAGGCTGGGCATCCCTCCGAACAACGAGTATTCGTCCCAAGCCTCTTGCAGGGTGCCTTCAAAAACGCTAAAGTATTCGGCAAAAGAAAACGGTGCAAGGTGAATTTCACAGCTTCGACCGCGGAATTCTGTTGCAATGTCGGTGGAGAGGAAGCGTGAATTACTTCCTGTTACATACAGGTCGATATTATCAATTAGAAGAAGAGTGTTCAACACTTCCGGGAAATGTTCCACCGTCTGCACCTCATCAATGACAACATAGTGCATTAGACTGTTGTTGCTTGCAAAGCTTTCAATCTTGTCGAGCAAAAGGTCCGGGTCAAAGAGAGATCGGTTCCTCCAGTCTTCCATTTTGAGGAAAAGCATATTCTCTTCCTTTATTCCCATTTCCAACAGCTTTGCACGAAAAAGCTCATTCAGAAGGAATGACTTTCCGCAGCGTCGTATTCCTGTCACAACCTTCACCAGTCCATTATGCATGGAACCCACGAGGATATCAATGTATTTGTCCCTTCTAACAATGATGTTTTTCACACTTTTTCCAATTTTTTGCCACTTTTGGCTACTTTTTGGAATGCAAAGGTAAAAAGTATTTTCAATTAGCCAATTGTTTTCGACTAAAATTTGCCAAAAATGGCGGATTTTAGTTCAACATTGTTTTATGGTTCAGCATAAGATTAAAAAAAAACGACCCGCACATTTGAGCACCGTTGAGAGGCTTGGTGGGTTCTGGTGCTGCACAGATATACATTTCTTTGTTTCATGGACACAAAATAAACAAAAAAGCGTCCACGAAATGTTGCATTTATAGTTTTGTGGACAGATTTTGATATAAAAATGTGTTCATGAAGATGGTTTTAGAGGCATTCGTGGACATTATATTACTAATCACCCAGCCCATCCGCAAAGAGGTGAAAGTAGGCCGTAACGACCCCCGCCCCTGCGGAAGTGGCAAGAAATACAAGCAGTGCCACGGAAGGTTGGGAGCCGCAGCAGAAAAAAGTATAAGAAGTTATTTTTTCATTGTTTTATATTTTTTGACTGCCCGATGTCGCCTATCGGGCAGTCTTTTTGTGCCCAAAGAAAACTCAGCTATCAAAAACCATATTGCTTTTGAAAACTTTGTATTATTTTTGCAACCAATAAAACCGATCAATATGAAAAAACTACTCTTTACCCTAATGCTGATGTTCTCCATCAGCATCGGCTTTGCACAAAAGTACGTCCTCGTCGAGGAACTGACCGGCACATGGTGCCAATGGTGTCCGAGAGGCATCTATTACGGCGATTCGCTCTGTCAAACCCACGACAATGTCATCTTCATCGCCATCCATTGCAGCGATCCGATGGCCAACGAAGCCTATTATCAGGCTTCTGGCTTGCTTGGCGCGCCTTCCGCCAACATCGGCCGCCACTATTTGGGCCTAGAAACCCAAAACTGGTTTGACAAGGTGGAACAGGAAAGCCAGATACCGTCAAAAGTCTACATGGGAATCACCTGCGACTACGATCCTGAGACACGCCAACTGACTGCCGACGTCGGAGCGATGGCCTTGGAAAACATGAGTGGCGACTATCGTTTCGCCGCCATTCTTATTGAAGACGGCGTGACGGGACCAGCACCTTCTTACAACCAAACTAACTCCTACAGTGGAGGCGGCAACGGTCCCATGGGCGGTTTCGAAAACACGCCTAACCCCATCCCCGCAGAGCGTATGGCATACGATCATGTAGGGCGTCAACTGCTTTGCGATTATAATGGTGTTCCCAACTCATTCCCTTCATCAATGCAAGCATCACAATCTGCTAATTACGAGTTTTCTTGCACCTTGGATGAGTCCTACGATTACAACTATGTGCGCGTCATCGGCTTGCTTATCGCTCCTGACGGCACCATCGAAAACGCCGTCAAAAGCCCATACCTCAACGGCGACGAGACGGCTGCGCCCTTGTTCACCTCAACTGCCAAGACCGAAGCATACGCCAATTTGAACTACCTCTATAATGTCTATTTCCACGACCCCGACCCAAGCGATTACGTCACCATCAGAGTATTACAAGGACCGAGTTGGCTCCATTTGGAACAATATGACGGAAAATCTGCCTGTCTTTATGGAACGCCAGACCAGCCAGGAAGTTACGAAGTGCGTCTGGAATTGTCTGACTGCCTCTACAGCCCGTCACAAGATTTCACTATCGTTGTCGACGAGCCTCTCAGCGGCAGCTGGGAATATGTTGGGCCACGTGGATTCTCGCAAAATTCATTTCAGGTTTTCGGCATAGATAGGGATAACGACGGCAATCTCTATGTTTTTGGAAACCAAAGCAACACACCCGTATTATACAAAAACGCCGCAGGCACCGATGCTTGGGAGCAGATGGGCAGCATCAACACCTCTTGTTCGGTATCGGCTGGAGGCATGGACGTTTCCTCCAACGGTGACGTCTATGTGGCCTACTCCGACCAAGGAGATGCCGGACATGCCTTTAAATGGGACGGAAGCCAATGGATGACCATCGGCAGTGCCTTTAGCAGCGTTGAGACACATATCATCCTCGACAACAACGACTTGCCTTATCTCGTCGCCCGTGACGTGTCACAAGGCTACAAGGGAGTCGTCTTCAAATTGGAGAACGATAGTTGGGTGCCTCTGAGCGGTACGGGCGTTTATGTACCAGATGCGGAGTATGCCTGCCATCAGGACTTGGCCTTCGACAGCGACAACACACCTTATATTGCCTATGCCGATTACATGGCCAGCAACCTCTTAAAAGTCAGAAAATTCGAAAATGGAGAATGGGTTACTGTGGGTAGCGGCATCGACAACATTTATTTCTATCAAAGCCTTGCACTCGATGAAAACGACATGCCTTACCTTGCCTATTGCGCCTTTCCTTCATACCAACTCAGAGCCGTCCGTTTCAACGGCAACAATTTCGAGAGCCTTGGCGACAACCTTGCCGAAGGCGCCGTATCGGAGCTCAACGCTTGTTTCAACGAAAGTAAGTTCACGGTAGCGTTCATCAACGATGGACAGTCGAACTATTTGAGTGTCTTGCAATACGAGGACGAATGGAGTTATGTAGGACCAAGCCTTGTCTCAGAAGGTGCCATGGACGACCCTTGCATCATTGCCGACAATGGAACCCTCTATGTGGCATATTCCGACGACGGGCTTCAAGGTTTTGCCTCCTGCATGAAATATGCAGAAACCGCCATCCTTTATCCGCCTACCGACTTTGCCGCCGAGGTCTTCGGCAACGACAATGTTCGTTTGACTTGGAATTTGCCCATCGAAGGCACTCCGACGAGCTACAAACTTTACCGTGACGATGCCCTATTGGCTACCGCCACCGAACTGACTTACAACGATTATGGCATTCCTGCGGGCACTCATCGCTACACCCTTTCAGCGGTTTATCCCGAAGGAGAGTCGGTTCAGGCTGGTCCTGTTGTAGTGGAAACTACAGAAAGCATCGACGAGAACGGGAGCCATTTCCTCGTCTACCCGACCATTGTCACTTCATCCTTGACGATAAAAAGCCAAACGCGAGGAAGCGTAGTCCTATACAACACTATTGGACAACAAGTTATGGAAACCCAACTTCGATTCGGAACCAACCTGATTGATATTTCGAAACTACCCAAAGGAGCATATCTCCTCAGACTGGCGGATGGAAAGACTGTTAAGGTTTTGAAAAATTGATTGCATAAATTCCGTATCTTTGTCGTCTCAAAAATTTTGAATTTTAGAAGCTGTTTAAAAATGGATAG
>JBGYWU010000252.1:0-24169 GCA_041842265.1 Candidatus Limimorpha sp.
CCGGCTGAGCACGGTGAAAAATGCTGACCAGATTGTGGTGCTCAACCACGGCAGGATAACGGAGACCGGCACTCATGAGACGCTGACCGCAAAACGGGGCGAGTATTACGAATTGGTGAAAAACCAACTGGAACTGGGAGGATAAGTATGGAGAAAGGTAAGGACAACGACAAAGCAAAAGGCCTGGAGCTTCATAGTGAACCCGTGCAGGAGATCATGGGAAGACCTCCAGGATGGTTGGTACGCAGTGGAATTGCCGTGATTGTGACGGTGGTTGCGCTGCTCCTTTTAGGCAGCCATTTCGTGAAATATCCGGAAATCCTTACGGCCGATATCACCATCAACGCCAATAACCTTCCGGCACAAGTGAAAGCCCGTAGTTCGGGAAGGATAGACACCGTTTTTGTGGAAGACGGGATGCCTGTCGGTGAGGGAAGCCCGTTGGCTTTGATTGAGAACGCTGCTGATTATGGGGATGTGGTGTTGCTGAAAAACCAGTTGGCAGCCGCAAAGCGGGATTCGGCTTGGCATATAGGCCAAGATTTGCATCTTGGCAGCATACAGGAGAGTTATCTGGGTTTTGTCCAAGCCGCAAACGACTATCAGTTTTTCCTTGAAAAAGACTATGCCGGCATTCTGATTGCTTCCAACAAGGAACAAATCAAGGTTATGGAGGAAAACCAGCAGAACCAGCAGGAAAGGTTGCATATCAGTACTGAACAACTTGCCATTGCGCATGACAGGTTTAGGATAGACTCCATCCTTTATTCTGAAAAGGGCATCGCCAAGGTGGCTTTCCAAGAAAGCCAGAAATCATACATGCAGCAGCAGATGTCGCACCAAAGCCTGTTGAGTGAAGCAGACAATTTGAGGCTTAGCCTGTTACAGACTGGACAAGCGGTGACAGAGTTGGAACAAGGCCGAGCAGAACAGAAGCATGGCTATTATATGCGTCTCCGTGTCGCCCGAGATCAATTGGAAGCACAGATTACGCAATGGGAGAAAAACTATCTGCTTGTCAGTCCGACAAATGGAGTGGTGGCCATCACAAAGTATTGGCAAAAGAACCAAAATATTACGGCAGGTGAAACGATGATGACCGTGGTTCCCGACGGGGCATCGTCCTATTTCGGCAAGTTGTATCTTTCCCAACGTGGGGCTGGGAAAGTGAAGGAAGGCCAAAAGGTGGATATTAAACTTGATGATTATCCGCATATGGAGTTCGGCATTATTCAGGTGACTTTATCCAGCATATCGATGTTGCCCTATCATGATGAGGCAAAGGGAAATGTCTATGTATTGGAAGTAAATCTGCCTGATAGTCTTGTAACTCAATACGGCACGCATATTCCATATCGCCCAGAAATGACTGGTGTTGCCGAAATCATCACCGATGACATGAGCGTCATGGACAGGCTGATCAACCCCATCAAGGCAGTGGTAAAGAGATAATCGTCAAGCCCGAGATTGGATTGGGGCTTTTTTCGTAATTTTGTCCGCAAAATTATCTTGCCATGCAAAACACCTTTGACCCCAATGCCGCAGCCGTCGCCGATTCGGGCATCTACGGCCTGCCTTACACTGCCGAAGAAGCTCAAATCATCATCATACCCGTGGAATGGGAACTCACAACCAGCTATAACAGGGGAACGGCCAACGGGCCTTCCGCTATCATGGAAGCCTCCTTGCAGGTTGACCTCTGCCATCACGACTACCCGGAACTTTGGCAAAAAGGTATCTGGATGGACGAGTTCCCAAAGGAATTGCGCGAGCTCCACGATGAACTAGCACCGATAAGCGAAGCCGTCATCAACGCCTTGTATGAAGGTAGCATCGAAGAAGAACCTGAGAAATACGCCGAGCTATACAAACGTATCGAATCCGCCACGGAAAAGAAAAATGCCTGGTTGCAAGAACGCATTGCCTATTGGAAAGCCCAAGGCAAAGTGGTCGGACTGTTGGGCGGCGACCACAGCTGCCCCCTCGCCTATCACCAATACTTAAGCAAACAAGGTGTGGAATACGGCATACTCCATGCCGACGCCCACTGCGACCTGCGCGAGGCCTTCGAGGGCTTCAAATACTCACATGCCTCCATCTTCTACAACACACTGAAATTCAGCAATGTGAAAAAACTCGTCCAAGTCGGGATCCGCGACTACTGCCATCAAGAGAAGGCCTTGGCCGAGAGCCAACCCGATCGTATCAAGGTGTTTTTTGACCGCGACTGCCGCCGCCGCCTCTTTGAGGGCGACAAATGGAAGGACATTGTGGACGGGATGATTGCCGCCTTGCCCGAAAAAGTTTATCTCTCCATCGACATCGATGCCCTCGACCCAAAACTTTGCCCCAACACGGGCACGCCCGTGCCAGGTGGTCTGGAGTATGAGGAACTGATGTATCTGCTCAACCGCATCCGAGAAGCCGGGAAGGACATCATCGGCTTTGACCTCTGTGAGGTCTCGCCCGCACCCGATGGCGGCGACTGGGACGGCAACGTGGGTGCCCGTGTGCTGTTCCACCTCTGTGGAGTATCCTCTTAACAACGCCATTTTGGACGGCCTATCCATTATTGTTTTGGCCGAACCGCGCAAAATAAGTGTATTTTTTCTCTAATTCGTTTTGTTTTTTCTTACCTTTGTACCCTGAATCTGAACCCCCATTTCAACAATGGCACTGAACAACCTTTTCACTAGAGGAAGCAGCCGCGAAAAACACTTCTTCCCCACTTACTCCAAACAGGCTGAAACAGCACAGATTGCCGCAAAATACCTCAAGGAACTTGTCAAGAGCAACGACCATGAGGAGCGTAAGCTGCTCACCCGCATGATCAAGAAACAGGAAACCACCGGAGACGAGCTGCTGCGTGAGTTCTATATCGAACTCAACGAAGCCTTTGTTACTCCATTCGACCGCGAAGACATGCACGCTTTAGCCATGGAGATGGACAAGTTCCTTGACTTCATCAACCATTCAGCAAAAACTATTCTGATGTACAACCCCAAGAGAATCGACAATCAAATCAAAGAGATTGTCGACAACATCCACGAGGATGCCGGCATCATGATGGAAATCTTCAGCCGGCTTGGCGACCTCAGAAAGAACCATCAGCAGATCAGCGATCTAAGCCAGCGCGTGACCCAAATCGAGCACCTCGTCGATGACATCTACGGCGACTACATCTCCTACTTGTTCAGCAACGAGCATGATGAGATTGAGCTGTTGAAATACAAGGAGATAGCCCAGGCGGTAGAAGACACCACTGACCGTGCCAAGGAAGTGACCAGTACCTTGAAAAGCCTAATCCTAAAAGAAGCGTGATGAACATCCTGACCATAGCCATCATCCTATCCATCGTCCTTGCTTTCGTTTTCACCTTCCTTAATGGGATGAATGATGCGGCAAACGCCATCTCGCCCATCATCGCCACCAAGGTAATGACCCCGATGCAAGCCATCCTTTGGGCTTCATTCTGGGAGTTCACGGCTTTCATCATGATCCGATGGATTTTCAAGCAGGAGTTCGCTGTTGGCAACACCATGGGCAACTTCGCCGATCAAGACATCATCGACCCCTATCTGATTTTGTCTGCGTTGCTGGGTGCGGCTTTTTGGGTCGCAGTTTGCACCAAAAGCGGCATGCCCATTTCCACCTCCCATGCCCTCATCGGCGGCATCATAGGTGCAGCCTGGTTTGTCAACGGGAGCGGCGTTTTGCACATGAAACCCATAATCGTTACCATAGCATTCATCGTCCTCTCTCCTTTAATCGGTCTGTTCTTGGGCTTCTTCCTTGAATGCTTCTTGCTGAAGACTTTCAAGAACTACCCGCGAAAGCGATTCGATAAGCTTTTCAAGGTGCTCCAAAAATTCTCAACCGCAGTGTTCAGTATTGGCCACGGTTCAAACGACGCTCCCAAAACCATGGGTATCATCGCCGTGCTGATGGCCAGTGTGTTCACCACGGCGAATGTCTCGCCCGAAACACAGGACTTCATAAGCATTTTCTACGACAGGAGCCAAGATTTGATCCCGGGCCATGAACGACCCTTTCACATCCCCGACACTTTGGCCGTCAGCTGCTATATCATCATGTCACTCGGTATCTTGATCGGAGGCAAGAACGTCATCAAAACCATGGGCGGCGGCCTGGCCAAGATTACACCCATCAAAGGTTTCTCCGCTGAATTTGCGGGCGCCACCACCCTGATCGCCACCTCGTTTTTGGGCATCCCCGTCAGCACCACGCACACCATTACCGGCGGTGTCATCGGCGCGGGTCTCACCGATGGCATTAAGTCGGTGAAATGGGTCACCGCCAAGCGCATCGTCCTATCGTGGGTACTCACCATCCCGGTGCCTTTAATCATTAGTGGCTTTCTCAACCTATTGTTCCACCTCTTACCCGTCTGACCGACATGAGCATCAACAGTTTTTTCCAGTTTTTCGTCCCCAAGGAAAAGAAGTTCTACCCGCTCTACCTAAAGCAGTCGGAATACATAGAAAAGGCATCGAAGCTTCTCAACGAGATGCTTACCGAGACCGACATCGACCGTCTGGAGAACCTCAAAAAAGAAATCAAAGCCTGCGAAACCGGAGGAGACGAAGTCTTGCACGACTTCTTTTCTCAGCTGTCCAGCACAGTACTCACCCCCTTCGAACGCGAAGACGTTCACGAGCTGGCCGAAATGATGGACACCCTACTCGACCACATTGACGATTCGGCCAACATCATCCTCACACGACGTTTCCTTGCCGTCGACGAAGACCTCACTACCATGGCCGAAAATATCGTGTTTGCCACCGAAAACCTTGGTGCCATCATTCGCAACCTGCCTGAGATGTCAAAAAAAAGCAAAGAAATCGCCCGTCTCTGCCAAGAGATCAAAACTTTGGAGCACGACAGTGACACGCTTTACGGCAACTACATCAACAAATTGTTCAATAACGGATACAGCCTCACTGAGATCATCAAACGAAAGGATTTGGTCCAGGTGCTTGAAAACACCACCAATTCTGTGAAATATATCTCGGATAAAGTTAGAAGTATTATAAGCAAATTGTAAATCATAAACAATCACAAGCACTCTGCTTTCTGCCCACATTGACAGGATGAAAGCCATAAACAATACCATGAAACAAATCATCAACAGCCTGTTAGACAACGACCTCTACACCTTCAGCGTGTGCTATGCCTACCTGCGGAAGTTTCCCCGCGCCTTGGGCCAATACACTTTTGTCGACCGCAACAACACGGTCTATCCCAAAGGTTTCGCCGAAAAATTACAAGAGCAATTTTTGGCATTGGAAAACCTTCGTATCGATGACGACGACATTGAGTTCATGACCCGGAAATGCTATTATTTTCCAAAATGGTTTTTTACCTTCTTGAAGGGTTTTTCCCTACAGCCGTCCGAAGTTGAAACGACTCAGGACGAAGAAGGCCATCTGCACATCTCCGTGACTGGTCTACTTTGGCGCACCGTATTCTGGGAGATGCCTATCCTCGCGACCATCTCCGAGCTGATGCATGAGCTCATGGGCGAGTTTGAGCACTACGATGCCGAAAAGGAATACCAAAAGTCATACGACAAGGCCACTCGTCTCATTAGCAATGGCGTGAAATTCAGCGATTTCGGAACACGTCGCCGTTTCTCCTTTAATCATCAGGACATGGTAATTCGCAGCTTCGTTGAAGCGCAAAAACAGTTCACCAAGACCTATTTTGTGGGTACCTCCAACGTGTTGATGGCCAAGAAATACGGTCTCACCCCAATTGGAACCATGAGCCATCAATTCATAGAGACCTGCTCGCTATACGGCTACACGGAAGCCAACTACCTTGCCATGGATTATTGGCAGGAGGTGTATGCCGGCAGTTTGGGAATATTTCTTTACGATACATACACACGCAAGGCTTTCTTCCAGAATTTCACGCAATTACACGCCAAGTTGTTCGACGGTCTGCGTGTCGACAGTGGCGACAACATTGAGGCTCTGGAAGAGATTATCGAGAAATACAAGGAACTTGGCATTGACCCAGCGCAAAAGTCCATCATTTTCAGCAATGGCCTGAACGTGGACGATGCCATATCCATACATCACGCCGTCAACGGCCGTATGCTAGACTCTTTTGGTATCGGCACCCACCTCACCTGCGACATCGACAACGTCGCACCGATGAATATTGTGGTGAAACTCACGGCAGCCAAAATTACTGAAAAGCGCAACTGGAAGAAGGTGGTCAAGCTCAGCGATGACCTGGGCAAGTACACAGGCGACCCTGAAGAGATTGAAATCTGCAGGAAGACTCTGCAAATCAGTTAGGAGCATGGTGTTTGTTTCCATGGCCAGATTTCCATGAACTTGGTCGGATGCTTGCAATTCCGACAATGGCAGCCTTGACTTTTTCGACCCATTGTGCATCAATGCAATTACAATATAAGATGAAAAGGGAAAAGCGCGTCAGAACGGCTTTCTCCATGCGCAGCCATTTCGCCAATCGGAACAGCCATAAGCCGTCTTGCCTTTGACAATACGCCCATTTCCACAGAGCGGACAAGGCTGCCCAAGCATAGCATCATGATCAGATTCGGAAAGCAGGTCGTTCCCATGAGGGGAAGCACACCGGCTGGAATCATTGCTTTCTGCAACTGTCTTGGGCCTTGATGTTGGTGATTTCTTTGGCGCTGCCTTCTTCGGCTTCTCTTCCAACGCCGCTGCCGCCACCCGTCGGTTGCTGTTGTCAATTATCACTGTATTGACGATTTCGGTGACCAGCTGTTTCAGCTCATCAAGAAACAGCCGGGCTTCATATCTATGCTGCTCTATCTCTCGCAGTTTCTTTTCCCACTGGCCGGTCAATTCGGCGCTTTTCAGCAAATCCTCATGGATGAGCCCGATGAGTTCTATGCCCGTGGGAGTTGGTTCAAGACTCTTACGAACCTTCCTGATGTAGTTGCGCTTGAACAGCGTCTCGATGATGGCTGCCCGTGTCGATGGTCGCCCAATGCCGTTCTCCTTCATCACCTCTCGCAGCGACTCGTCGTCAACCAATTTGCCTGCAGTCTCCATGGCACGGAGCAATGTCGCCTCAGTGTATGGCTTTGGCGGCGAAGTCCACTTCTCGGCCAGCTGCGGTTGGTGCGAACCGTGTTCGCCCTTTTCGAAGATGGGCAAGGTTTTTTCCTCGTCCTCCTGCCCTTCCTTTTTCTCCTCATCCTGCTTCACCGGTTTGATGACTTCGTGCCAACCAGGTACAAGGATTTGCTTGCCTGAGGTCTTGAATTCGACATCTTCCACCTTGCCCAGAACGGTTGTCGTAGCAAACTGACAATCAGGATAAAACACGGCAATGAAATGGCGGCACACCTCATCGTAAACCTTCTCCTCGGCAAACGATAGCTCCTGCGGCACCAAGCCCGTAGGGATGATGGCATGGTGGTCGGTAACCTTGCTGTTGTCAAAGACTTTCTTACTTTTGGGCAGTTTTTTCCCGACCAAGGGTGCCGAATATTTGGCATAATTGGTCAGTTTCGCCAGAATATCGGGGCATTTCGGATAGATGTCGTCACTCAGATAGGTGGTGTCAACGCGGGGATAGGTGGTGTATTTTTTCTCGTAGAGACTCTGTATGGTCTGCAATGTTTGGTCGGCGGAGAAGCCATAACGTTTGTTGCACTCCACTTGTAAGGAGGTCAGGTCATACAGCCTCGGCGGAGCCTCCGTGCCTTTTTTTGTGGAAACATCGGTTACCGTAAATTCTTTTCCCTCAATGCTTTGTAAATCTTTCCGCCCTTCCTCTACGGAACCGTATTTGCCTTTGGTGGCGGTGAAAGTGGTGTCGCGATAAATGGTTGAAAGCACCCAATAGGCTTCCGGTTTGAAGTTGGTGATTTCATGGTATCGGTTGACAATCAGTGCCAAAGTAGGTGTTTGCACCCTGCCAATGGACAGCACTTGTCGGTTCTGGCCGTATTTCAAGGTATAGAGTCTCGTGGCATTCATGCCCAAGAGCCAGTCGCCGATGGCACGCGACAGACCCGCCTCGTAGAGTGATTGGTAATCAGCTTGGTCCTTCAAGGTCTTGAATCCTTCTTTGATGGATTCTTCGGTCAAGGAGGAAATCCACAATCGCTTCACGGGACAACGCACTGCGGCCTTCTGCATCACCCAACGCTGGATGAGTTCTCCTTCCTGTCCGGCATCGCCGCAGTTCACGATTTCGTCGGCTTTCTGGAACAATGATTCAATGGTCTTGAATTGCTTTTCAACGCCTTTGTCGGCAATCAGTTTGATGCCGAAACGAGGCGGAATCATGGGAAGTCTGCTCAATGCCCATGCCTTCCATTGTTCAGTGTAGTCGTGAGGTTCCTTCAAGGTACATAGATGGCCGAAAGTCCATGTAACCTGATAGCCGTTGCCTTCCAGATATCCTTCGTGGGAGGTGTTGGCTCCAAGCACCTTTGCAATGTCGCGTGCGACACTCGGTTTTTCGGCAATACACACGATCATCTTAGGCAGGATTATAATTCATCAGCACTTCAGCCTTGTCCTTTTGCGCCACAAACCACACCAAATCATTGGCTTGGAAGGTAATCCGAGCTGATGGGTTCAAGATAAAATGCCCATCGCGTTCGATGGCGATAATCATGGTATCAAAATTCTCGGCCAAGCCAGAATCCATCAAAGCCACGCCAACGAAGGGGCTGTTGTGCTCCACCTTCACTTTGTACAAATCCACCTCACCTTCTTCATGTTCCCTAATCAGCTGATCATCAAATACCTCAATCTTTGACAGAAGCACGCGCAGATGGTTCTCATGTCCCACAAAAGTAATCTTGTCGTATGGAAACAGCTGGAAAGCGGACTTGGGCAATTCAACCACCTGTTTGCCACGCTCCACGCAAACTACGCTCACGTTGTAATTGTCCCGGAAGTCGGTATCTTTGATGAATTGGCCCGAATATACGCTGTCGGGGCTCAACGTCATTTTTTGCAACCGGCAGTTCTCTTGCAAAATTTCTGGAATCATAAACACCTGCATCGACTGACGTTTGTTGAGATTGTCCATAAAGCGTTCTTCTATGCGTTTGTAGAACTTCATCACCGGACTCAACACTTTCAGCAATACCGCGAAAGCCAAGGCAAAACCAATATTGATCCATTGGAACCAAGTTGCCCCAAAACCGAGAGTTGACCAAAACGACCCATTCAGGAAATGCCGTAAAACAATATAGGAAATGACCCAAACAATCACAATCCGCAGTAAGAAGGTGACGAGAATCACAATTTTGTTGAAACGATTGGCATCCATCAACTTATGTGTCGTTTTGACCAATGTATGCTTGAATCCCATCGCCCAAAGGAAAGGGGAAATAAGAACCAGAGAAATGGCCGTACAAATCGCCGAACTCCAAGGCTGTGAAACATGCTTAATCACAAACGATCCAAGAAAAAAGCAAACCAGCACCAAGGCAATGATGATAACCAGATAGATGACGATATTCTTGGACTGCCTTGCTATGAAGCTCCTCAAACCAACTTTCTTTCCGCTCTTCACCTTGATTCCGAAGTTGATGCTTTCCATGCTGTCGACCCATTTACGTGGGAAGTACTTCGTCACCAAATTGTAGCCAGGCACCGCAGCCTTGATGGCATAAGGCGTGACAAAAGTGGTGATGATGGACACCGACACGATGATGGGATACAGAAAATCATCAATGACACCATAACTCACGCCCAAAGTCGCGATGATGAACGAAAACTCACCGATTTGGCTGAAACACAATCCGCCTTGCATGGCCTGTTTCAAGCCCAAGCCTGAAATCAGACGGCCCACTACGTTGCTCAAAGGCTTGAAAAAAAGCAGCACCAAAGTTACCATCAAGATTTGCCACCAATAGTCGACCAAAATCTGTGGGTTGACCATCATGCCCACCGAGACAAAAAACACTGCTCCGAACAAGTTCTTAATAGGTGTGGTAACCTTATGGATCACCTCAGCCTCAAGGGTTTCAGCTAAAATGGAACCCATAACAAAGGCCCCCAAAGCCGAAGAAAAACCTGCGATGTTGGCCAATACAACCATCATAAAGCACAAACCCACCGAGAATACGGTCAGTGTCTCTTCCGACATGAGCCTCCGAGCCCATCTCAACACAGTTGGCACAATGAAAATACCGCCAATAAACCATATCAACAGGAAGAAGCCCAATTTGAGCATGCTGGATACCAACTGCATGCCATCAAAACTCTTGCTTACTGCCAGGGTGGACAAAATCACCATCAATAACACGGCTTCAAGATCTTCGACCACCAACTCGCCAATAACATTGCTGCTGAACTTCTCACGGTGCAACTTCATGTCGTCGAAGGCTTTAGCAATAATAGTAGTAGACGAAATTGACAACATGACACCAAGAAACAGACTGTCCATCTGCGTCCAGCCCAGCAGTTTTCCAAGCAGGAAACCCACCACACACATGGTTATCAACTCGGTGAGTGCAGTAACGACAACCGTCCCCCCCACTTTCCTCAACTTCTTGAAACTGAATTCCAAACCGATGCCGAACAGCATGAACACCATGCCGATTTCGCTCCATGTTTCCACACTCTTATAATCGTTGATGACGGGAAACCAATCGAAAATGGGTCCGATCAAGAAGCCCGCGATGATGTAACCCAACACGACAGGCTGTTTCAACCACTTGAAAATCACTGTGGTGATTCCCGCTGTAACGAGAATCAGGGCAAGATCTGAGAATAGGGCAGGAAGATTTCCCATAATCGCGCAAGCAGATTTGCCGCAAAATTACGAAAAAACCTATTCTGCGTACATCCTATCAATCAAATCTTGGAAATGTTGGGCGACTACCTTGCGACGGATTTTAAGGCTGGGAGTCATCTCGCCTTCGTCGATGGTCCACTCGCGGTCGATCAGTTCAAAACGTTTCACCTTCTCAAAGTCGCCGAAGAATTTGTTGTAGCTGTCGACTTCTTTGCGGAAACGGTCGATAACAGGTTTTAGCCTCACCATTTCGGTGTTTGTGGTGTATTGGATGTGGTTTTCCTCGCACCAATTCTTCAAATGTTCAAAGTTGGGCACAATCAGGGCTGCAGCAAACTTCTGGTTCTCTCCCACCACCATGATGCCGTTAATGAATGGCGATTCGGAAAAACGGTTTTCAATCAAGGCGGGTGAAATGTACTTGCCCATTGAGTCCTTGAAGATTTCCTTCATGCGGCCCGTGATTCTCAACAGGCCGTCCTCGTCAAACTCGCCGATGTCGCCCGTATGGAAATAACCTTCCTCGTCGATGGCAATCTTGGTTTGCTCAGGGTCTTTGTAATAGCCCTTCATCACTGGTGAGCCTTTCACGAGAATCTCACCTGTCTCATAGGCGACTTTAATATGCACACTCCCACAAGGCACGCCAACCGTTCCCGCCTTGATGATGCCTAAAGCCAGGCTGTTGGTGCTAATCACGGGCGACGTTTCTGTCAGGCCATAGCCTTCAACAATCGGGATATTCATGGCGGCAAAAAGGTGTACCAAACGGGGCTGTAGGGCCGCACCACCGGAGATGATAAATTCCAGACGACCGCCAAAAATTTTTCGTACGTCTTTGAATACCAATCTGTTGGCAATGTACAACTTGAACCTGTATGCCCGCCCGTTCTTGTGGCCGATATCATTATATCGCTCCGCCAATTGGAAGGCCCAATGGAAGATGCGTTTCTTCACGCCCTTTAGTTTGTCCCCCTTGCGCATAATGGCGTTATATACTTTTTCGACAACGCGGGGTACTGTGGTGAAATGTTCGGGCTTGACATCGGCGATGTCGCGCATGATGGTGCCGAAATTCTCCACATAATATGTGGAGTTGCCGAGATACAAGTGTGTGTAGAGTACCGAACGCTCGTAGATATGCGACAAGGGCAGAAAACTCACCACCTTGTGCGTGCTCGGCACGGGATAATGCGGACCGTAGTATGCGACGCAACTCATCAAGTTGCAGTGTGTCAGCATGACACCTTTCGGATTTCCAAGGGTACCGGAGGTGTAAATGATGGTGGCCACTTCTTCCGGGTCAACCGCATCTTTGCAGGCTTGCAATGCGGCAAGGCTCTTCTTGTCGATTTTGACCGAAACCATCAAGCCACGCAAAGACATCAATCCTTCAACCGGGTTGAAAGCGAACTCTTGGGGAGGTTTTGGCAGGGCTTTGAGAATTTCCTTTACCTTATTGTGCAGGTGCGAACCTTCAACAAAGACAATCTTAGGTTCGGAATGGTTGAGGATATACTCGAAATCAGACTCACGCACCGTCGGATAGATAGGCACCAAAATGGCGCCAATCTGCTGCACGGCGAAGTCCACCATATTCCATTGCGTACAGTTGTTTGAAATCAGAGCCACGCGGTCTCCTTTGCCTACGCCTAAACCAATCAGCCCCTGGCTGATGGTGTCCGTCATCTTCACAAAATCACGGCTTATGCATTTCTTCCATTCCCCGTCCACCTTGCTGGCGAACATGACTTTTTTTTTCCCAAACTTCTCGACGAACCTCGGCAAGAGGTCGAATGTACGTGGCGGTATGTCGGGAAAGGCCTGAACGGTCTTATTGGTTGAATTCTTTTCCATATCCACTGAAAAAATATTGCGAAAGTATGCCATTTTTCAATCAAAACAAGACAATATCCAAACGATGGGATATTTTTTGAACAAACGACGTGATTTTGTCAATGAAATTTTTTGGCTCTATTTCATCAAGAAAGGCTATTTTTGCATCACAGAAACCCCATGGTCTCCATTTTCGATGATATGACTCAGGCTACCGAAGCCGAGGTGCGGCGCCTGCTGCCTTTGGTGAACGAGCAACGGCGCAACGAAGCCTTGCGCTACAAGCGCCTTTTCGGTCAATACTGCTGCCTAAAATCGTGGCTTATGTTGGAAGAACTATTGAAACCGTTGGGAATCAATAATTTGAAAATGAAATACAACGAGCATGGCAAGCCCTTTTTGCTATACTATCCCCACGTATGCTTCAACATCAGCCACTGCCAAAACGGCATCGCTGTAGTGGTCGACTCCTCTCCTGTCGGCATCGACATTGAAAGTTTCCGCAACAACAGCAAAGCCCTCGTTAACAAGACGATGAATGCGGCTGAAGCCGAATGGATCCTCACCTCCTCCAACCCCATCGAGACCTTCACCCAATTCTGGACCAAAAAAGAAGCCGTTGTGAAACTGCGCGGAACCGGCATCACGATTGACTTGCACTGTGTTCTCAACGGCGATGGCTACCGCTTGGAGACCTACCTTAATCGAAAGAAGCGTTATGCCTGGAGTGTGGCATACACATAAAAAACTGCGAAGCCTGAGCTCCGCAGTTGAACAAGTCCAAGACCTGATTGTCTTAGGCAATGATTCTGGTGCCGCAGGTCGGGTCACCGAGTTTGGTGGCTTCGGTAATGATAGCCTCGTGGCCAGTGGCTTCAACAAACAGAATAGCGGCACGCACCTTGGGAGCCATGCTGCCTTCTGTGAAATGTCCTTCCTCCAAATACTGTTTGGCCTCGGCCACAGTGATGGTGTCGAGGGCCTTTTCATTTTCCTTGCGGAAGTTGATGTACACTTTCGGTACATCGGTGAGGATATAGAACTCGTCGGCACCAATGTTGACGGCGGTCATGGCTGATGCGAGATCCTTGTCGATAACAGCCTCAACACCGCCCAAACTACCGTCAGCCTTTTCCACAACAGGAATGCCTCCTCCGCCAACGGTGATGACGATATTGCCCTGCTCGGCGAGTTGCTTTACGAGATCAACATTTTGGATGGCGATAGGTTTCGGAGAAGCCACAACCTTACGCCAACCACGACCTTTGGGGTCTTCCTTGTAGACGGCGCCCGTTTCTTGTGCATACTTCTCAGCTTCTTCCTTGCTGTAATATGGCCCAACTGGTTTGGTGGGGTTTTGGAACATTGGGTCGTTCTTGTCTACAACCACCTGTGTCACCAATGTGAGCACTTTGCGCTTCAAGCCTTCCTTGGCAAACACTTTGCCCATACCCATCTCTATCATGAAGCCGATCAAACCTTGTGTTTCAGCCACACAGAAGTCGATAGGCATGCCAGGCACGCCAAATTGATGGTGTCCCGCCTCATGCTGCAACATGACGTTGCCCACTTGGGGACCGTTGCCGTGACCAATGACCAGATTGTAATCGTTTTTGAGGAAAGGGAGCAAAGAACGGCATGTCTCTGTAACATTCTCCATTTGTTCCTTATAGGTTCCTTTTTGCCCTCCTCTCAATAGGGCGTTTCCGCCGAAAGCGATAACTGCTATTTTTTTCATTATTAGATATTTATAAATTTCTAAATGTATTATTCAAATTCATCGAACGCAAAGCAATTCAAGGTGGATTGCTCTGCCGCCCAATGAAATGTATTTGGAATTCATTTTCTCTGATAGGCAACCGAATAGCCGTCCTGACCCAAAACGAGGCTTTGGTCATCAATGGAAATGATTTCCAGGGTATCAACAAACTCATGGGGAGATGATCCGTTTATCATTCCTTTGATAATCAGTTTTTTACCAATCTTTTCCCATGACTTATACTCCCTGAATCCAGTATTGACAGAAAGCATCTCGCCATTCTCAAGCAAAGTGAATCCCACCTCGCCAAGTAGGCTGCCCTCGGCTGCGGGCTCAACCCAAGTCCCTTCCAACTTCGGTTGGTTGCATGAAGTAAAAAACAGCCCCATAACAAAAGACAAAACAATAACAGTCAAATGCTTATTCATCAAATAGTTCTTTTTGAATTGGAGTGGCAAAAATACGAACTTTTTCTTCACAAAATCAAGACTTGCCTTTGATTTTGGCAGATTTCATTTTTTTCACCCAACGTTCCAGCTCACATAGCCACAAAATGACAGAAGTAAACCCGATGACTCGCAGCCAGTCGCCCAATGGCAAAGGCACCACATTGAACATCTCGCCGCCAAAGCTGACAATCAGCACTTGTCCGAGGGCAATTATTAATAAGGTAAACACAAAGCCGCGGAGCACATCCTTGTCGAGCAGTCCCTTCAAGGCCGACTGACTTGTAGGATAGGCCTTGGCGTTGAAGATGTTCCAGAACTGCATAAAGACAAAGATAGTGAATAGCAAAGACAGCTCTTTTGGCGAAAGGCCTTCGCTTACATGATTGAAATTGAAGTAATTGTAAAAATAGTCACGGAAGGAGAAGGCTGACAGCGAGTCAACCTGGCAGTGCATGAAATACTGGACGAATCCGAACAGCACCACCACAAACAGCAATCCCACGCCAAGGATACGTATGCCCATGTCCTTGGTGATGATGAAGGCATTGCGCGAACGGGGTTTCTCTTTCAATACGCTATGGTCGGGCGGCAGTGAGGCCAAAGCCATGGCTGCAAATGTATCCATGATGAGGTTGATCCACAACATTTGTGTTACGGTGAGCGGTGAAGAGGTGCCCGTCACCGCACCCAACAAAACTATAAGGCAAGCCGCCAAATTGATGGTCATTTGGAACAGAATAAACCGCTGAATGTTGAGATAGAGCGAACGTCCCCACATCACCGCGCGGGCAATACTCTTAAACGAGTTGTCGAGGATGGTGATGTCGCTGGCTTCCTTGGCCACCGAGGTACCGTCCCCCATCGATAAGCCAATCTGGGCGCGGTTCAAGGCGGGCGCGTCATTGGTGCCGTCACCTGTTACGGCCACAACCTCACCCTGCTCCTGCAACAAGCGCACAAGGCGTTCCTTGTCGGAAGGCCGTGCCCGCGACATGATCTTCAGACCACCTATTCGGTCTTTAAGTTCATCATCGGTCATCAGATTAAACTGCTTTCCTGTAATCATCTGTGTTTCAGGGTTATCATCCTCTTTCCAAAGTCCCACTTGCCGACCTATCTCCTGAGCCGTTCCCTGGGTGTCGCCTGTCACGATCTTGATGTCGATACCGGCGTTGAGACAATCTTTCACAGAGTCTGCCACATCATCGCGGATGGGATCTATGATTCCCACGATGCCGAGGAAACAAAGGTCCTCCACCTGCAACTTCCCATTCTCAAACACCTCAACAACTTCTTCCTCGGTAATATATTTATAGGCGAAGCCCAAGGTTCGCATCGCCTTGTTCTGGTATTCCAAAAGTTTAGCTTCGACTTCCTGTTTCACCCAAACAACAGCAGCCTCTCCATCAAGTTTTCTGACCGTAGCACATCGTTTCAACACAATCTCAGGTGCGCCTTTTACATACAACACATACTCGCCCGAGAACGGGGTATTGACTACCGTCGCCATGTACTTGTACTTCGTTGTAAAGGGCAGTTGCTTGACAATCTTTGTGTTATCGCGCATTCTGTTAAAGTCGACATTATTGTCAAAAAGCCAAAGAAGCAGGGCACCCTCGGTAGGGTTGCCGACGACCTTGACCTTTTGCTTGTCACTGTAATCCAAGAAAGCCGTCGAGTTGACCGCAATCCCCTCTGCCATCAATTGCCCCACTTCAGAATTGTCGAGTTGGCCATTCCTCAGTCCATAAATGAAGCAGTCTCCCAAACTCATGCGGTTTTTGGTGAGTGTGCCCGTCTTGTCAGAACATATCACCGTGGCGGCACCCATAGTCTCGCAGGCATGCATTTTTCGAACCAAGTTGTTGGTTTCCAGCATTCTGCGCATACTCAAAGCCAAGGTCAATGTAACACTCATCGGCAACCCTTCTGGCACAGCCACCACAATCAAGGTGACGGCAATCATCAGGGTGTTGAGCAGATAACGGGCAAAATTCATCCAATCGAAAGGCAGATCATCGCGATAGACGAAATACATCAACATGCGAAGCCCAACTATCAGTCCTGCGATGACATAACTGGCAATGGTAATGCCGTGGCTCAGCTTGTTAAGTTGCTCATTGAGGGGTGTTTTCACCTTGTTGTCGATTTGCGCACCATGATACACTTTACCCCATTCCGTTTCGTCGCCCACCTTCTCTACCACAAAAATGCCATGGCCTTCCATCACTGAGCAGCCCCGACAGACATAGTTGGATGGATATGTGGCATCAGGCTTGAACTCAGCCTGATTTGTGGTTTTGCTGCATGATGGCTCGCCTGTCAGGTCCGACTCATTGACCCGCATAGCCACAGCCTCCATCAGCATGCCATCGGCAGGAACCTCATCGCCCGCATTGAGCACCACCGTATCGCCCACCACCACCTCCTTACGCTCGACACGCTGCACAAGCCCATCCCGATACACCGTTACCATTGTCTCGTCTTCCGTCTGGTTCAAGATGTCGAATTTCTTGTTGGCGCTTAACTCAAAGAAAAATCCCACAGTCGTCGCCAGCATCACCGCGACAAATATACCTAAAGGCTCCAACAGTGCCGTCAAACCTGCATTGTCGGTGAAAATCTGATACAAAGAAACCGCTACCGATAACAGCAATGCGATCAACAATATCCTTATGATAGGGTCGGAAAACTTTTCCATAAACTGTTTCCACAGAGACTCTTTCTCAGGCGGAGTCAAAACATTGTCACCATGCAACGCCCGACTTTCTTCCACTTCTTCTTGGGTCAGTCCATTCTTATAGTCTTTTGCCATCTTCTTTTCGTCAAAATTTGCTACTTTTGCATTGAAAAAAACGCGGCAAAAATACAACCTCCTATCAAACTGAGAAGAAGTTGCAAGGTTACAACCCAAAGAATAATACGACAACAAGATGAAATTCAACGAATCGCATAAAACCGCATTGGCCAAGGCTCTTTCCGATCTTGTACAATGTGACGGCATCGTCAACCAAGGTGAAATCGACTTCCTACAACATGTTTATGCTATTCTTAACATCACACTCACCAGCAGAAAGAAAGCGACCAACATCAGTCTCTCTGACGCTGTCAACATCCTAAAAAGCCTTGGACGTCAAGAGAAGAACGCCCTTCTTCGTGTCTTTCAATGCCTTTCACTCTCTGATGACTCTCTTGACCCAAGCGAATCGCTGCTCATCACTGCCCTGCTGCTTTCCATTGGAATAGAATTACCTGATACTCAAGGGCTCAATGCTAGTTTTGTCTCCATACCGAATCTCAGTTTCGACACGCGCAACGCCGTACTTTATGTTGAACCTTATTATGACACCAAAGTCAACGCAAACATCAAGCGCAACTATGGAGCCATCTGCAGCCTTCTCCTCCAATCACGTCGCGATTTCTTTTACCTTCCGAAAGCCATCGCTGAACTCAAAAGCAAGAAAAGG
Organism: Candidatus Limimorpha sp.; assembly: GCA_041842265.1. Classification (GTDB taxonomy): domain Bacteria; phylum Bacteroidota; class Bacteroidia; order Bacteroidales; family F082; genus Limimorpha. Next base: position 18,300 of record JBGYWU010000252.1, read on the forward strand.
ACATTCCGAAACACACTCAGCTACATCGAGCCTACCCTTTCCGAATGCCAACTCGACCTCCTTGATGTGCGCCTTCCAAAACTCGACAGTGTCTTCCTGTCAAAAGAAATTTTCCTCAACTATCTTAATAGCAATGGTTTGAAAATCACCCGACCATCATTCTTCCTCAAAATCGACAATAAGAGACCAGGCGCCTACCAGGATTTTCTCATTATAGAGACCGGCACTGATCCATTGCAGACACTGCAACGACTTGTCGAACTCAATGTCAACATCATGAAAATCAACGTACCCGTTGGCAGCCCCAAAGAAGAAAACCTCATCCGAAAGCTGACCCTCAAGACCGAAACGGTGCACAAGGACGAGCTGAACTATACTGGGTTTCACAAAATCATCATTGACATTCTTTTGAAATACAATGGATTGCAAAAAATCAGCCGCCTATTCATCAATAATAAGGGAGACATCTTCCTCACCGATCTCAACAACACCGAAGTGAAAATGCCAGCATTGTGCAAAGTGCTATACATTTTTTTCCTTCTCCATGAAAACGGAGTCTCTCTCAACTACTTGAACGACCACAAATCAGAGTTATACAGCATGTATCGCCGCATTTCCACATACAATGATGAGGGGTTGCTCATGCGGGCCATCGACAATCTCACCGACTTCATCGGATCCACCTTGAACGCCAACCTCTCCCGGATCCGCAAAGCCTTTCGCGACATCCTTGGTGAAGGGGCCAACATATACCTGATCAAAGGCGACAAAGGCGGACGAAAAGTCATCCACCTTGACCGTAGCCTTGTCGTCTTCGAAGACCGCAAAATCTTTGAGCCACCAAATTAAACCTGGTGTCTTTCCAAAAGAAAACTGACATCGGAATTCGGTTCAATCTCCACCGACTCCTTGCCATAACGCATCACTATCATCTTTTTGCCTCCTTTAAGCGTCATTTTGTTGTCTGTCACCCAAAGTGCCGAGGCCTCGCGCAGCCCAACAACTGTAATGTGTTGATTGACGGAAAGGTATTCGTAAATACGGTCTTGACGTGTCTCACCACCATGCTTGATCATCTTATCAATTTCGGGATGCGGGTCAAGGTAATGAGGATTGATCTGGAAAGGTACCAAATTGAGACAGTTGAACGAAGCGGGTTGCACAATTGGCATGTCGTTGGTGGTGCACAGTGTCGGACAAGCGACATTGCTGCCTGCGCTCCAACCCATGTAAGGCACTCCGGCAAGAGCACGCTCGCGGATGGCCTCCATCAAGCCATAACGATGCAACTCGGCAACCAAATGGAAAGTGTTGCCGCCGCCCACCACGATGCAGTCGGCCTCCTTCACGGCCTTCAACTTGTCGTCGAATTGATGCACCGAAGCAAAGTTCTCCAAACCGAACTTGGTGCAGAAAACGTGGCCCACCTTAGCTTCGTATGCGGCATAGCTCTCGGGATAGACCATCCCTCCAATATTGACCCCCGCAAAAGGAATGAAGACGATGCGGCTCTCCTTGTTAATATGGTTCTGCAAGCAGAAAAGCTCAATTTGGGTCGTTGCCCAAGCCAAATAATTCTCTCCGAAATTGGTCGAATTGCTGATTAGTAATAATCTCATGACATATTGGTTTGAAGTTGAATGGGCAAAGGTAGGAAAAAAACGAAAACGAACGGAAAGAAAACAAAAAAAGGGCCATATCAACATGGATTTGGAAATCATATCCAACTATCAACCAAAGAATTGCAGAAAAATAAAAAAATAATATCATTTTTTTTATTGCCATGAATGAAAAAAGCCGTACTTTTGCGGTGTCAAAACGATTGGACTAGTAGCTCAATTGGATAGAGTCCCTGACTACGGATCAGGCGGTTGTGGGTTCGACTCCCGCCTAGTTCACACCAAGGTTCCGCAAAAAAGAACCTTTTTTTGGCCCATTCGACTAGCGGTTAGGTCGTAAGTTTCTCACACTTAAAACAGCGGTTCGATTCCGCTATGGGCTACAGAAAGAAAACATTCCCAATCGGCCGTCATCCGTTTGGGAGTTTTTATTGTTGTTTTCCCCCTCAAGTTCCCATGTTTTGCGATTGACAGCTTAGGAGTTGGGAATGTAGGTTTGGTGAATAGGGATTGATAGCTCAATCATCCAAAAATTTGCCGTTTTCCGCAGGAAAACCATCGGTTGAATTTGGGAAATTGAGTTTCTGTATTTACTGCGATGCGCCCTCTGTTTGGGATGGTTTATTCCCCTACTCTCTTGACGAACTCCACAACCATCTCCAACACTTCCGGCGAAATCGTCTCATCAATTGTGAAGTATTCATCAGGAGCACCTGTTTGACAATGCTGGAACAGATGGTTCAAACCAGGCAATTCCCGAAGTGTCAGATTGGTCTTGCCATACTTGGCAATGCTGTTTTCATAGGCCGGAAAATTCTGGCTTGCCAGCACTTGCAAGTCCTTTGAGCCATTCAGCAGCAGCGCCGGACAATTGGTTTTCACTATGGCTTCTGTGGGGTCGTATTTGAGGAAAAAATACATCCATGGCATGGTTAGTTGCGATATGGCTTGATCGACTTGTTCCTCATTGTAGCCCCACTCTTTAGCTCGATTCCGCAACAGGCTGTCGGCCTCCTCTCTATTATTGGATTCGGCGATGACGGCAAATAGCCTGTCATTCATCGCTTCTCTCATGGCAATGGCCTCTTCTGGCAATCCCTGAGCGCGGAAGACGGCTTCTTGCTGTGCCCTTAACACCTCTATTCCAGGCACTGCAGGTCCCGCCAGACTAATCACGAAAGCCACATCAGGACGGCGTGCCGCCACCATGAAATTAATCAACCCTCCCTCGCTATGCCCTAAGATGCCGATTTTTGATGTATCCACCTCTGCCCTGCCGCCCAGAAAATCAAAGGCAGCCTCTGCATCAAAAGAGAAATCGAGTGTTGTTGCCGAAGCAGGGTCGCCACCCGAACCTCCCACGCCACAGTCATCGTAGCGCAACACCGCAATGCCATTCCGTGTCAAATAGTCTGCAATAACCCAAAACGGGCGGTGGTTGAACACCTCCTCGTTGCGGTCTTGTGCTCCGCTGCCCGACACCAACACCACTGCAGGAAACGGCCCATCACCATTTGGAACCGTAAATGTGCCCGCCAACTCGACACCATGCCTTTCATTGGTAAACCTCACTTCCTCAATATGATAGCCAAATGGTTCCTTGGGGTCTTGAGATCGAGTTTGCTTACTCTCCTTTTCACTGCGCACCAGTATCAAAGGGAGCGTCATGCCCTGCTGCGTGAATGTGCCCTCAATGGTGTCGAAACGAAGCTTTCCTTTGTATAAGGCGTTTAATGAGGACATTCCCAATCTTATGCTGTCTCCAAAAACGGCCACTTCATTGACGGGAACACCGTAAGCACCTTGTGCTGGCACATCCAATGTTGCCAAAAATGCCTCATTATCGACCAGAACGTTGAAGCCCAATTCCAACTGCTGCACGCCAAGATTCAGTTTGCCTTTCCAAAAGCCGGCATGTTGTGCCAATGAAGCATGGCTGCAAAAGCAAAACAGCACCATTAACAAGCTGGCTTTTACTGTGTTTATTGACATTTTGATTTTGTTTTGTTTCATGATGTTTTTGTTACATCTCGCATGGAGCTGTGGCTTTGCATCCTGCGCAAAACCCATAAATTCAAATTCTTTTGTTTCTATGATTGTGTCGTTTTGATAGGCAAAATTACAATATTTTCAGAAAATGCAATAAAAAAATCGTTTTTTTTTTGAAAAACTTTACATTTATGCACTATTTTTGCAGTAGAAAAACAGAATTCAAACATAAAATCTATTCAATATGAAGAAATTTCTGCTTATCGGAACCTTGTCAATAATGCTGATGACCAACTGCTCGACCTTTAGGATTGTGGATTCCAATGCTGCCGTCAATGCGGGTGCTGCCGCGGTTCAAGCCCTCTCAATCAGCGATTCTCAGGTGACACAGTTATGCAGCCAGTATATGGCTGAAGCCGACAGTAAAAACACCGTCTTGCCTGCCGACAACAGCTATATGCAGCGCCTTAAGCGTATCATGGCAAAATTCCACAACATTGACGGCTTGGGGATTAATTATAAGGTGTATCAGTCGACAACTGTCAACGCTTTCGCCAGTGGTGACGGCAGCGTGCGTGTTTACAGCGGCCTTATGGACGCCATGGATGACGATGAACTCTTCGCCGTCATCGGCCATGAACTGGGGCACCTGAAGAACAAGGACGTTCGCGATGCCTACCGCACCGCCTATCTCATTGTGGCTGCCCGCTACGGCATCGGCGCCTTTAATCAAACGGCAGGTAGCCTCGCCACCGGATTCCTTGGCGACCTTGGCCAGCAGCTCGCTTCCAGTGCCTACTCGCGCAAGCAGGAATATGAAGCTGACGAAGCTGCATTCCAATTCTGTATAACCAATGGTGTAGACCCCTTTGCCATGTACAAAGCATTGAATGTGCTCATCAGCCTCAACAGCAACAGCGGCACACAAAGTGCGGTTGCCCAAATGTTCTCCACACACCCTGAAAGCAGCAAGCGTGCCTCCCGCATTAAGGAGATGGCAGAGGCCGCCGGCTACAAAATGAACACAAGTGGCACCACTACCACCAAGCCCAAACCCACCGGCACCAACTCATCGGGCGTAGCCCCTAAGAAAGTGAAAGTCAATAAGAATTAAGCTGAATTAAGATTAGCATGAATTCATGCAATGATGTTGGATGCAACGCTTTTACCAAGCAAAATAAACCCAATTGGAAATCTCCATTCGGGTTTTCCTTATTTTCCAAATTGTTGTGCCAAATGCTTGAATTTTGCACCCCGCTCCTCGAAGTTCTTGTATTGGTCGTAGCTGGAAGCTGCTGGCGACAACAGGCAGATATCACCCGGTTTGGCGTGGGCGGCAATGAAGGCAAAGGCTTCTTCTAAGGTGGAATAATAATACATAGTCGGCTCTTCAACACTATTGTCGTACTCGTCAAGCGCAAACTCAGGGGTCTTGCATAATAATGCCTTTATCCGCTCCCCAGCTCGACCTGTAAACAGCAAATGCGGCACTGGATATGCTTTCAGATAGTCCGCCAGGGGTTGGTAGTCGATACCGCGGTCTAAGCCGCCGAGCAACATGAAATCAACATGCCCCAAGGCTTCACAAGCCGAAATGGCCGCTTGCGGAATGGTGGAGATGCTGTCGTTGACAAAAGTTACGCCGCCGAAGGTGCCGACAGGCTCCAAACGGTGCTCCAGCGGCTTGAAAGTATATAGATACGGGATGAATTCCCGACAATCCACGCCGTAGGTATCACAGGCCAACAAAGCAGCCTTGACATTGAGATAGTTATGTTCGCCTTTCAGGGGCAAGGCCATGCGGTCAATCCTGTCATCGAAGTCGAACAGTGAAAAAACCTTGTTATTGACAAACAGTTCCAGTGCGTCGTTCAGCAAGGAATCGTGGATGACGGCCGTGTCGTCGTCACCCATGAAGCGCAAGATGTTGAGCTTGGCCTCCTTATAACGCTGCATCGTCCCGAAATGGTCCAGGTGCTCCTCAAACACGTTGAGCAGTACGCCCACGTGGGGACTGTTGTGAACATACTCCAACTGGTGGGCGGACAACTCATACACTACGATGGAATCCTGCCCGATTTCTTCCATCACATCGAAGCAGGGAATGCCGATGTTGCCCGTCAGGATCGCATCGCGCCCCGAAGACTTCAGCAGATGAAAAATCAAACTTGTGGTCGTGCTTTTGCCTTTCGTGCCCGTAACACCGATGGTTTGGCTATGAAACTGACTGAGAAACAAGTCGGTTTGCGATGTGATTTCCAC
>JBGYWU010000253.1:0-3108 GCA_041842265.1 Candidatus Limimorpha sp.
TATTCAATCGAAATTGATGAAGGATTGATAATATTCCTCATTTGGGCTTTGAATCCCAAATTTTTCCTAATTTTGTGCCAAAATTAACTTTAATAACAATGTTGGAACAAGTATTAAGACAGTTATTCATAAAGTCATTCAAAATTCTATACGGACAGGAACTGCCTGTACAACAGGTGAATTTCCAGAAAACGCGCCCCGAGTTTGAGGGCGACATGACCATCGTGGTGTTCCCGTTCGGAAAGCTGGCGGGACGCAATCCCGAACAGTTGGCCAACGAAATGGGGACAGAAATGATTAGGGAGTCGGAGATGATCGCCAAGTTCAATGTGGTGAAAGGTTTTCTTAACCTCTTGATTTCCGACAAGTTTTGGCTGGATTTTTTCAAGGAGAACCACAGAAATGCTGCGTTTGGCCGTAAGCCTGTCACAGGAAAGACCGTAGTTGTTGAGTATTCCTCTCCAAACACGAACAAACCCTTGCATTTGGGCCATATCCGGAACAACCTCCTCGGCTGGAGCGTTTCCGAAATCATGAAAGCCAACGGCAAAAATGTGGTGCGTGTCAATCTGGTCAATGACCGTGGCATTCATATCTGCAAAAGCATGTTGGCATGGCAGAAATGGGGCGACGGCTGCACTCCCGAATCGACGGGCAAGAAGGGCGACCATCTCATCGGCGATTTCTATGTGCTGTTCGACAAGAAGTATAAAGAGGAACTGGCGACTTTGCTTCCTTCCGATTTCGCCGCCATGAACGAGAAAGAGCAGGAAGAAGCCAAGGCCAAGGCCGAATCCGAATCCGTGCTGATGCAGGAAGCCAGACAAATGCTGCGCAAATGGGAGGCCAACGACCCCGAGGTACGCAATCTATGGGAGACAATGAACCGATGGGTGTACGACGGTTTCGACATCACCTACAAGCGTTTGGGCGTGGCCTTTGAGAAGATATACTACGAGTCTGAAACCTATCTGTTGGGTAAGGAACTGGTGCAGGAAGGTCTGGATAAGGGCGCACTTTATTGCCGCGATGACAACTCCGTATGGTGCGATTTGCGTGATGAGGGCTTGGATGAGAAACTCCTGCTCCGCCGCGACGGTACCTCGGTGTATATGACCCAAGACCTCGGCACCGCACAGTTGCGTGTTAAGGAATATGACCCCGAAAAGCTAATCTATGTCGTTGGAAATGAGCAGATTTACCACTTTGATGTGCTGAAGCGCGTGTTAGTTCGTTTGGGCCGTGAATGGGGCAACGACATTGAGCACTTATCCTACGGAATGGTCGAGTTGCCTCATGGCAAAATGAAATCACGCGAAGGCACGGTAGTCGATGCCGACGACCTCATGGACGAGATGGTGGCCACGGCCAAGGCCGTTTCCGAAGGGCTTGGCAAGGCCAAGGACCTTTCTCCGGAAGATGCCGACAAGCTGTATCATACCATCGGCTTGGGCGCTTTAAAGTATTTCATCCTAAAGGTTGACCCAAAGAAGACCATTCTCTTCAATCCCGAGGAGTCCATCGATTTCAACGGCAATACTGGGCCGTTCGTGCAATACACCCACGCCCGTATCTGCTCACTGCTGCGCAAGGCAGAGGAACAAGGTATCAAGCTGGAAAGTGAAGTGAAAGTCACAGATTTGCAGCTCAAGGAAAAAGAAATCATCGTGATGATGTACGGATGGCCGATGATCTTGAATCAAGCGTCAGAAAACCGTAGCCCTGCGATGGTCGCCAATTTCATCTTCGACCTCGCCAAGGAGTTCAACCAGTTCTATCAAGAGTGCAGTATCCTGAAGGAGCCCGATGCCGACCGCCGTATGTTCCGCCTGCAGGTGTGCGACATGGTGGCCGCTCTCCTTCGCAATGCATCGGAGCTGTTGGGTATCGGAATGCAGAATCGTATGTAAGGACACTTCGCGTGCATCCACAAAACAATAAGAATGAACGTTTTCTACATGCCCAATGCCCAAGAGGGCCTGATGGCCCTCCCCGAAGACGAGTCGAAGCACTGTGTCAAGGTGCTGCGCATGACCGAGGGCGAGCGTTTCTGTGTCACCAACGGCGAAGGTTTTCTCTTCGATGGCGAGTTGGTGGAGGCGTTGCCCAAGCGTGCCTCCGTCAACCTGAACAACAAGCGCAAAGGGTATGACCATTGGGGTTTCAATCTCGAAATCGCCATTGCTCCGACCAAGCTCAACGAGCGCACGGAATGGTTTTTGGAGAAAGCCACTGAAATCGGTATCGACATGGTGCGGCTGTTCACTTCCTTTCATTCCGAACGCCGTGCCGCCAACGTAGAACGGTTTCAGAAGGTGATGGTGGCGGCAATGAAGCAAAGTATCAAGTCGCGGCTGCCGAAAGTGGAGGATTTGGTCCCATTTGACAAACTGGTGAAGCAACCATTTGACGGCCAAAAATTTATTGCTTGGATTGACGACGATGTGAAAGACTGTCTCTGCGACTTGTACCATCAAGGTGAGAACGCTTTTGTGCTGATTGGTCCCGAAGGCGATTTTAGTTCCGAGGAAGTCATGTTGGCGAAAGAAAACGGTTTTGTGCCGTGCAGCCTTGGCCAGGCCCGCCTTCGTACTGAGACCGCCGCGCTCGTTGCCTGCCATACCATTCAACTTATCAATCAAATGAAATGAAAAAACTGTTGTTTGCCATATTGTTGTTTGTTCCGCTTGCGGCTTGGACACAGCAACTCAACATCGCCTTGGTGAAATACCGTGGAGGAGGGGACTGGTATGGAAATCCGACTTCCTTGCCGAATTTGGTGCGTTTCTGCAACGAGGAGATTGGAACGGACATCAATCCGAATGTTCCCACGGTGGAGCCGTCCAGCCCGGATTTGTTCAACTATCCCTATATTTACATGACCGGTCACGGAAACGTGGTCTTCGATGCCGCTGAGGCGCAAAACCTGAGGAACTACCTGATGGCCGGAGGCTTCCTCCATATTGACGACAATTATGGATTTAGGCAGTACATTGAGCCTCAAATGAAAAAGGTGTTTCCTGAGCTGGATTTCGTGGAGTTACCGTTTGCCCATGATATTTTCAAGGAGCCCTACACTTTCCCGAACGGATTGCCAAAGATTCATGA
>JBGYWU010000254.1:0-4627 GCA_041842265.1 Candidatus Limimorpha sp.
GGGTTGGGAATCACCCCGCCAAGGCAGCATTGCCAATGGCGAGGTGAAGCTCAGATGAATTTGTTTTTTCCAAATTGCCAAATCCCAAGGGATAAGGGAGACTTGGGCGACATGCAATACTTAGCGAAGTTTGACCCCGCAAAATGAAAGCACTCCGTTTTCGGTTCTTGCTGAAAACCTTGAACGGGGAGTGCTATGAGACGGTGGGGGCGCATGGTGTCACGATTTTGGGGCAAAGATATATAAAAAAAAACAACTTGTCAAGTTTTTCCTGAAAAAAAACTTCAAATCCCCAAAATTTTGGAATGGTAACAAAAATAACAACCTTGCAACTGCCTTTGCTTACCCTGTTTTGGGGTGCGCAATGGCGAAGTGAGGAAGCATTACGAAAAAAAACCAATAGTCTGCAATGACAATGCCAAAAAACCAATCGAGCCTGATCAATCTACATTCTTGTAAAGGAAAGAGTTCTCCCCACTGATACCGTTTTGGGAAGCGGAATATTCCGACATACCTTCATCGTCGTGGCTGATTTCCACATTGCGGCGCAGGTAGGCGGGTTGGTTCTCCAGTTCCTCCAAGCCACGGGCGGTCCTGAAGTTCATGCTCAAGGCGCGCAAACGCTGCTTCTTCAACTGTTCTTTCGGGTCGGCCTCCTTGGCTTTCTTGGCCTCCATCACAGCAATCTCATGTTCGGTCCTTGACTGTGTCTCTTCTTTGGTAATAATGCGTGAGGTAATCTCAAAACCCTCATCGTCGCTGCTGCCGCCCGAGCGGAAGGGGTTGTCAAACACCTTGACCACAGGACGCTCGTCATCGTAACGGACGGTCTGAGGTGTCTCATGAATCGGGATGTCGGGCATAGGGTCGACAGCGGGCTCAAAGAGCGGCCCGTCATCGGCCTCCTCGGCGACAGGCGCAACCTCTTCTACGGTCTCCTCGGTTTTAGACCCTTCCGGCACAAACAAGGGATACACAGTCTTTTCCTCGCGCATGGCCTCAGGTTGTTCTTCCTTTGGTGCCGCCGTTTCAACTTCAGTAGCGGCAATCGAGCCCACAGCCAAATGTGCAGGTTGGGTTGAGGTTTGGGGTGTTTCGTCCATCACCCGACCCCTCAGGTCATATACCTTTTTGGATTGGACAGGGCCATCGGCGGGAGTTTGCTTTTCGGCCAGCACCGCGCTGTAAGGCTTGGCATCATGGTTGAAACCTGTGGCAATCAAAGTAACACAGAGGGCATCGCCGAGGCTTTCATCGGTGCCGTTACCCCAGATGACATCGGAGTTGTTGCCGCAAGCATTTTGGGCAATCTCCAGAATCTCGTCAACTTCGTCGAGCGAGACTTCGTTGGTGCCCGAGGTGATATAAAGCAGAATGTTCTTTGCGCCCTCGATGTTCGAGTCGTTGAGCAGGGGCGAATGGATGGCATCCTTGATGGCCTTCTCGGCACGGTTCTCGCCTTCGGCCACGCCTGAACCCATGATGGCCTTGCCGCTGTTTTTCATGACGGTCTTCACATCCTCGAAGTCAACATTCACATAGCCGGGCACAGTGATGATTTCGGCAATGCCGCGGGCTGCGGTGGCCAACACGTCGTCGGCCTTCTTGAAGGCCTCGGAGAGCTTCATGTTGCCGTATTGGTCGCGCAGTTTGTCGGTGCTGATGAGAATGAGAGTGTCTACACATTTCTTGAGTTCATCGATGCCCGCCATGGCCTGCAGCTTGCGGCGGCGGCCTTCGCGTTCCATCGGCATGGTAACGATTCCCACGGTGAGTATGCCTTTGTCTTTGGCCAACTTGGCCACAACGGGAGCGGCACCCGTGCCCGTACCGCCTCCCATACCTGCGGTAACGAACAGCATTTTGGTTTGCTCGTCCAAAAGGGCTTCAATCTCGTCGCGGCTCATCTCGGCGGCTTCGCGCCCGATTTCGGGGTCGTTGCCGGCGCCCAAGTCGCGCTTGCCAAGGTGGACAGTGGTCTTCACCGGGCTTTTCAGCAGGGCCTGATGGTCAGTATTGCAAAGAACGAAGTCGACACCTTGAATGCCTTCTTCCATCATGTGGCTGACAGCATTTCCGCCGCCGCCACCAACGCCGATGACTTTGATATAGTTGGGTTTCTCCACGTCAACGGGCTTAAACAACTCGTCCTGGGCGTTGGGATTTGTTATATTATCTTGTACCATGGTCTTTTGGTGTTAGAGGGTTATTCGATATTGTCGGGTGTTAAAAATTCAGTGAACCTGGCTACGATTTTTTTGTAATCGATGCCTTTTTTCTTTTTCTTTTTGTCGTCGCATTCTTCCTTTTCGCCTTCGTTTCCCGGCATTTCAGGGTTTTCAACGACAATTTCATCCTTTGTCATGGCCTCGGGACGTGCTTTCTCAGAAGCTTTCAAAGATTTCAGATACGCGTCGTGCTCCATTCTGGCGATGGTCTCGATGACGATGCCGATACCGGTCGAATACAATGGACTCGACATTTCCTTCATCGTCGTCTGGTTGAGGTGCTCGTTGGGATAGCCGATACGCACCTCCAAACCCGTCTTGAACTCGGCAAGCTGCTGTATGTGGCGCATCATGGCACCGCCTCCCGTCAGCACAATGCCGGCGATGAGCTGGTTGTCGGCCTTGCCCTTTAGGATTTCGTAGTTGACCAATTCGAAAATTTCTTCCAAGCGGGCCTGGATGATGTGTGCCAAGTTCTTGAACGAGATTTCCTTGGGTTCCCTGCCACGGATGCCCGGGATGGAAACCACCTCGTCGTCACGGTTTTCGCTGGCCAAAGCCGAACCGAACTTCACTTTCACTTCTTCGGCATAATGTTTGATGATGGAACAGCCCGAGCAGATGTCTTCCGTAATGATGTTGCCACCAAACGGAATCACCGCAGTGTGCTGTAACTTCTTGTCTTTGAAGACTGCGATGTCAGTAGTGCCGCCACCAATGTCGATGAGAATCACCCCTGCGTCTTTCTCCTCCTCGTCGAGAACAGCCTGAGCGGAAGCGATGGGCTCAAGGATCATGTAGTCCATGTCCAATCCCGCGCTTTGGATACACTTGACGATGTTTTTGGCTGCCGTGGTCTGTCCGATGATAACATGGAAGTTGGCCTCAATCTTGCTACCCAACATACCCACTGGGTTGCTGGCCAACTCGCCGTCGATGTAGGTGTCTTGACGGATGACGTCAATGATTTCCTCCCCTGGCGTCATGTTGATTTTAAAAGTGTCGTTGCGCAGCCGCTCAAGCTCACCCTCAGAGATTTCAATCTCATGGTTGTCACGCATCAACACGCCACGGTGCTGCAAACTCTTGATGTGTTGACCAGCGATGCCCACGCTGACACGGTTGATCTCCACTCCCGACTGTTCAGAGGCTTGCTTTACAGCCGTCTTGATGGCTTCTACGGTGTCGAAGATGTTGGTGACCACACCCCTTCGCACGCCTGTAGATATGGTCTTGCCGTACCCCAAGATTTCAATTTTTCCCTTATCGGACTTTTGGCCCACAATACAGGCTACTTTGGTGGTGCCAATGTCTAATCCGACGATGATTCTTCCTTCACTCATAGCATTATTATTTTGTACAGACTATTTGGTTTTTATAATTCAGATTGATACTTTCCAAGGTCTTGGTTTCGGGACTGCCAATCCGTTGTTTGATGAAAGTCTCCAAACGCTTCAGCTTGTCGGCAGCATCGCAGGTGTCGCCCACAATCACCCTGCCGCCAAAGCCCTTCACGGTGAGCTCAAACTGGTTCCTTTTGTTGCAATACAATTGCCCGATGCAATGGTTCACGAAGTCATTCTCCTCAATGGCTTGGCGCCAATGCAGGGCATCGATCAGGTTCTTGTCACTGTTGATCGTGTCGTTGAGCCGATACGAGTTGCTTCTCAACTCAAAATTGCCGCTGGCAACCAGCACGTAAGGCGTATAACTACGGCTTGTAGGGATGACAACACCATTGCGGGTAACATAAACGGATCCACCTTTCTCGCCAAACACCCTGAACCAGGGCTCGTATTCCTTGAAGCTGATGTTGAGCCTGCCCTCAAGGTCAATGTAAGCGGCACTGCTCTCAATCCACGAATTACTATCCATCACTTCCCGGATGGCAAGCATGTTGACTGTGCCAACATTCGACTTGTCGCAAATCCGCCCAATCTCATCGTAAAGTGCCGTCTTCCTGACGAAACCCGTATCGGCCTCGGTAATCAGTTGGACCGATTTCAAAGGTGTCCTAAGGTAGTTCTCGCGTGCGAAGACAAACAAAACCACGAGCGCGGCGGGTGTGACAGCCCACAACAATATGCTTAGCATCTTCTTTACCATGTCATTATCAGTTCTTCAAGAGGTTCAACAAAACGGTCAATGTCGCCGGCACCCATGGTGATGAGCAATTCAGGCTTCTTGCCGTCAATCAAGCTGAGGAGTTCAGACCTCGAACAGATACGCTTGTCGGTCATCGGCACCTTCTCCAATAGGGTTTCAGAGGTGGTGCCTTCGATGGGCAACTCTCGGGCGGGATAGATGTCCAACAGGATGAGATCGTCGGCCAAGGTCAAAACAGAGGCGAATTCGTCCATGAAATCGCGGGTGCGGCTGAACAAATGCGGCTGGAAGAC
>JBGYWU010000255.1:0-9026 GCA_041842265.1 Candidatus Limimorpha sp.
AATGGTGGAAATTTAGATATGACGCTTCGGCGGTGTTGCACAAGTTGGCGGAGGAGGTTAGGAAGCGACAAGGAAGAGTGCTTGGTGAATTGTCGGCAGTCGGGTTTTCCATACAGGACGATGCCCAACTCCCCAATCTCATGATGGAAATCGTGAAGTCGTCGGAAAACGAAGTCGAGATGCTCAACTTGGAGCAGGTGCGCTCGTCCATCGCTTTCCGCCTTGGTATCCCGACAGCAGGAAAAGTGCCAGGTTCTCGCTAGGTTGGAAAGCACAGTCGAAATGATGGCAGAAAAAAGTGAATAATATGCTGTTTGACGGATTATTCGTCAAACTGGAACAGGCAAATGGGCGAAAATTGCGAAATGTTCGACCGACACAGCACTCAACGACATCAAGGACTTGGTGAAGAAAGGTGTGTTGAAGAAAAGCGAGGAAGGTGGGCGGAGTACGAATTATTTGTTTAATTTTGCGCCCAAAAGAAATCCTAACGATGAAGAATTTTGTTGAAGAACTCCGCTGGCGCGGAATGCTGGCACAAATAATGCCGGGAACGGAAGAGCTGTTACAGAAAGAGATGGTGACGGCCTATCTGGGCACCGACCCGACCGCCGACTCGCTGCATATCGGACATCTGTGCGGAATCATGATGCTCCGCCACTTGCAACACTGCGGCCACAAGCCCATCATCCTTGTGGGAGGCGCCACCGGCATGATTGGTGACCCCTCGGGCAAGAGTCAAGAGCGTAACCTGCTCAACGAAGAGACTTTGCGCCGCAACCAAGAGTGCATCAAGGCTCAGGTGGCCAGGTTCCTCGATTTCGATTCGAAGGAGCCTAACGCCGCCGAGATGGTGAACAACTACGACTGGATGAAGGACTTCACCTTCCTCGACTTCGCCCGTGAGGTGGGCAAGCACATCACCGTAAACTACATGATGGCCAAAGACAGTGTGCAGCAACGGCTCAACGGTACCGCCCGCGACGGTCTGAGCTTCACCGAGTTCACCTACCAGCTCCTGCAAGGCTACGACTTTCTCTGGCTCTACCAACATAAGAACTGCAAATTGCAATTGGGCGGAAACGACCAATGGGGCAACATCACCACGGGAACGGAGCTGATTCGACGCACCTTGGGCTTTGAAAACGAGGCCTTCGCCCTGACTTGCCCGCTCATCACCAAGGCCGACGGCAAGAAATTCGGCAAGACCGAGACGGGCAACATCTGGCTCGACCCGAAACGCACAACGCCATACAAGTTCTACCAATTCTGGCTCAATGTCAGCGACGAGGACGCTGAGCGCTACATCAAAATTTTCACTTCTTTGGAGAAAGAAGCCATCGATGCGCTCGTGGAAGAGCACAAGAAAGACCCCGGATTGCGCGTATTGCAAAAGCGTTTGGCCGAGGAGGTTACTCTGATGGTGCATTCGCAGGAAGCCCTTGATGCCGCCATCGAAGCCTCCAACATCCTCTTCGGCAAGTCGACCAAAGAAGGTTTGGAAAAACTTGATGAACAGACCTTCCTGGACATCTTCGACGGCGTGCCGCAGGAATACCTTGCCCTCGCCGACCTCGAAGCCGGCATTCCGATTGTCGATTTCATGGCCGTCAACACCCGGATTTTCCCCTCTAAGGGCGAAGCCCGCAAAATGACCCAGGCCAACGGCGTGAGTGTCAATAAGGGAAAAGTCACTTTGGACAAGGTGATGACCGCCGCCGACCTCATCGATGGGAAATACATCCTTGTGCAGAAGGGCAAGAAAAACTATTATTTAGTGGTGGTGGAGTAATCGCCATCAATATGTTAGTGGTAAAGCGGAGATAGCGCAACAATATCACCAAGCAGAAAGTTGGGGGTTGACAATAGCGTTAAGAGAGATGCAATTAGAAACAGAACGCCTGATTTTGCGGGCATGGCAGGAAAGCGATGCCGAAGTACTCTACGAGTATGCCCGAAATCCGAATGTGGGTCCCGTTGCGGGTTGGCCAACACACACGAGCGTTGAGGACAGTCGCGAAATAATAAAATCCGTGCTTTCGGCTCCCGAAACATACGCTGTTGTGCTGAAAGAGACAGGCAAAGCAGTTGGAAGCATTGGATTATTGACTTCAAGAAGCCAAATCCACAGTGCAAAAATGGTTGAAGGTGAATGTGAAATGGGCTTTTGGATAGGCGAACCGTTTTGGGGACAGGGCATGATTCCCGAAGCCGTCAATGAAATGCTCCGCCATGCTTTTGAAAATTTACGGATGAATGCGGTTTGGTGCGGTTATTATGACGGCAATGAAAAATCAAGGCGAGTTCAAGAAAAATGCGGTTTTACTTACAGCCACACGGAGCACAACAAGCCTGTCCCGTTGCTGAACGAATTTCGCACTGAACATTTTGCCAAACTCACAGCGGAGAACTGGAAAAACAGATGAATATTCGCTACCGTTAAGGTTTCTATTCCAACTCTTAATCAAGCCCCTAAAACATGGCTTCTAAGAGAAAACGCCATTAAACGCTTTGTTTTTCACACAAAGAAACAATGTAGGGCTGTCACATTGCGGCAGCCATAATCAAGGGGCTGCCATAGTATGACGGCGCTACCAGGTCAGCCCGATATTCGTAATCATTTCCTCAATGCCTCCTCGGCCTGCTTGATGGTGCCGCGCTCACCGTTGATGAAGGCAACGACGAAAGCGTCCTTATAGCCCAAAGCGCGTATTTCGGCCTGTCGTTTGGTGGCGGCGTCCTTGCTGGTGAATCGGCCTGAAACATATCGGAAGGCGCCGTTGTATTCATAGACATCGACCTCCTTCACACCGCTGAAGGCCTTGTTGGTGGAGGCCACTTTCTTGTCGCGGCTGGCAAACTGAACCGTGAAATAGGTGTCGCTGTTGGTGCCGTTGGCAGGCTTTTCGCTGTCAATAGTTTGGGCGGAAGTGTGGTTCTCCGATTCGAACTCACGCTTGTAGTCTTCAAAGGCGCGATAAAGTGCCAAAGCCATCTTGCTCTGTCCCATCTCGGAGTTGAGAAACTGCTCCTCCTTAGTGTTGTTGATGAAACCCAACTCCACCAGTATGCTCGGCATGGAGGTCTTCCACAGCACAAGGAACCCAGCCTGTTGCACGCCGCGGTCGTGGCGACCTTTGCTGGCAAATTGTTTTTGCACCTTGCCCGCCAAGTCGAGGCTTTGATTTTGATAGAGGCTTTGCGAGAGCGAGAAAAGGATGTAGGCTTCGGTGCTGTTAGGGTCGAAGTTGTTGTAGGCATCGGTGTTGTCTTCAAGCAAGATGGCCGCATTTTCTTTTTTTTGCCACGGCAAGGTTTTTCTCATTTTTCGATTCACCCATGACGAAAGTTTCCGCGCCAGAGGCCGAGTTGGCTATTTCGGTGGAATTGCAATGAATGGAAATAAACACATCTGCATTGTTGCGGTTGGCTATGGCGGCACGCTCGCTCAGCTCAACAAACTTGTCGGTGCTGCGCGTGTAGATGACTTTCACGTCGGGCAGGTTCTCTTTGATATAGTTGCCAAATTTGAGCGCAACGGCTAAGTTGAGGGCTTTTTCGGTGGTCACCTTGCCCAAGGCACCCGTGTCCTTGCCGCCGTGACCAGCGTCAATGACGATGGTTTGTATCTTTTCGCCTTTTTGTGCCAAGGCGCACAGAGGCAGCAGAAGTATCAGGAAAAAAACACCAAATCGCAAAATCTTTCGTTCTATCATTTGAGTTCATTTAATTATGCGCAAAGAAAAACTATCTTTGCAGCGGATTTCAATGCACAAAAGTAATCGTTTTCACGTTGACAAAACGCACCTCACATAAGAAATATTTTCCTCTGGTGGCTCTATTCATTTTTGCGGCCATGATTGTTTTGTTCAACGGATGTAAACAATTGTCTTATAACGAGAAAGATAGATACAATTTTGAGCCTGTTGCTGCCGATAGTGCTGCCGTTGTTGCCGAGCGCGTTGTCGATACGATAACGTTGGTTTTGGATGGCATCCAACCCGACAGCATTGCGCAACCTATGGTTGATTCCTTGCCCGTCCTTGTTGACAGCATTGCTTTCCCCGATTCTTTATCATTCCTCACCGACAGCCTGCAAGTTGATACATTGCACCGCGATACGCTAACACGAGAATTACATCATCGTGCCGAGCCTAAACGGTCGGGGTCGGCTATTGAGACGAAGGTGATTTGCTCGGCTGCCGATTCGTCGTATCGCGACATGAACAATAAGAAAATCTACTATTACGGTCAAGCCGAAGCCAAATACGATGATATCACGCTCAAGGCCGATTATTTGGAATTCGACTTGGAGACCAGTACCTGCACGGCACGGGGTGTCGTTGATTCTTTGGGTAAGGTCAAAGGGCGGCCTGTCTTCACGCAAGGTGAGTCAACCTTCGAGGCCATGGAGATGCGGTACAACTTCAAGACGAAGAAAGGCATCATCACCAAAGTGTGGACTGAGGAAAGTGGGGGCTACTTGCACGGTGAGCACATCAAGCGCATGGACGACAACTCGATCAACATCCGCTCGGGCGGTTACACAACCTGCGACCTCAAGGAACACCCCCACTACCAGTTCAAGTTCACCAAAGCCAAGGTCATCCCCAACAACAAAATCGTTACGGGGCCAATCTACATGACCGTTTCTGATGTCCCACTGCCCCTGGCTTTGCCTTTTGCCATGATTCCCAACACGAAAGGCAAAAAATCGGGACTCATCATTCCCACCTACGGCGAATCGGCCAACCGAGGCTTTTACCTCGAAAACGGCGGATATTATTGGGCCATCAGCGACAATTACGACCTGCAAGTTTTGGGCGACATCTACACCCGTGGTTCTTGGGGCATTAAGCCAACATTCCGCTACAACAAACGTTACAGATACAACGGATCGATGGCTTCGGGGTTCGCCGTCAACAAGATAGGCTCTAAAGGTGCTGCCGACTATATGGAAAGCACCGATTTCAAGATACAATGGGCCCACAGGCAGGATTCCAAGGCGCATCCTAGGCGCAACTTTTCGGCCAATGTGAACATTGTGAGTTCCAACTTCAACAAATACAACGCCACCACCACCACCGACCAGCTGAGCAACACCTTCAGGTCGAGCATTGCCTATCAGACCAATTTTGCGGGAAAAGTGTACCTTACCCTCAACGCCAGCCACAGCCAGAATACGCTAACGCGCCAGGTAACTGCCTCGCTGCCCGAGCTCACACTGTCGGTCAACACATTTTATCCTCTGAAAAATGTTGGCAAGGCGGGCAAGAAACGCTGGTACCATAGCCTGAGCATGAGCTACATGATGAACGGAAAGGCTTACATCAACGATGTGGACACGGTGCTTTTCCACGGTATCCGAGACGATTTCAGGAGCTGGGCCAGTGTGATGTTCCGCGACCATGTACAAATGGGCATGTCACACAGAACGCCCATCAATGCCACCATCAAACTGCTCAAGCATTTCTCATGGACCAACTCATTGACACTCAATGATTACATGTATTTCAGACGCATAGAACGCCAATGGATCAATGATAGCGACTCGACAGGACACCTGCAATCCGACACCATCCATGGCTTCCGCAACTTGGTGGACTTCAGCGCGAGCAGCAACATCACCACCAAAGTCTATGGTATGGTGAACTTCGCCCGAGGGCCCATCCGAGCCATACGCCATGTCTTTACGCCTACCATCGGCATCACCTACCGCCCCAACTTTGGCGACCCCAAATGGGGCGTTTACGGTTATTATGTTGACGGAAACGGCAAAGAGCAGGTTTACAATAAGTTCGGCAATGCGCTATACGGCACGCCGTCACAAACCCAACAAGGGTTATTGACATATAGTTTTAATAACAACCTGGAAATCAAGGTGCCGTCAAACTCCGACACGATTACCGGAACGAAGAAAGTCCCAATTCTGGAATCATTAAGTATCTCGGGCAATTACGATGTGACGAAAGACTCGGTCAATTTTTCTCCAATATCGGTCAGTGGGCGCACCACCTTGATAAAGAAACTAGGAATCAACTACAGTAGCTCATGGGATCCCTACGCAGCCGACTCCTTAGGCCACCGCATCAATCGTTTTGAGTTCATCGACAACGGACGGCTGTTCCGAAAGACTGGCTCATCGTGGAGGTTTAGTTTGAATTACAGCTTCAACCAAAACGACCTCAAGAAACTGCAAGGGAAAAAAGGAAGCCAGGAACTGAGAGACGAAATCAACGATAACGCGAGAAAGTCAAGCAATTTCGACCCTGACGAGCTGGGTGAAATCTTAGGCAATCCCAATGCCTACATCGACTGGACTACACCATGGTCGCTCTCAATCAGTTACAACCTAACTTATACAACCTCAATTGCCTACGCTGCTTTCATGGGCATAGCCACCAACACCCATGTACACACAATAGGACTCAACGGCGACATCAGCATTACTCCCAATTGGAAGGTAACTTTCACCACCGGATGGGACTTTATCAACAACAACATCACATACACCAACCTCAGTGTTTACCGCGACTTGCACTGCTGGGAAATGCGTTTCAACTGGATTCCCATCGGCAGTTACAAAAGTTGGAATTTCACCATCAACGTGAAGGCACAGGCATTGAGGGACCTGAAATATGAAAAGAAAAAGGACTTTCGTGACAATTAAATAACTGATTTTCAAATAATTTGTTTATATTATTGTCTTCAAACCTATTCATTTTTTTATGAAATATTTACCCTTTTCCTTGCGATGCCCATTGGTTTAGTTTTGTAAGCGCAGTACCCTCTCAACCAAACTGTTGACTTTACAGCTACAGACATCCATGGCAACGAAATCCGCCTTTTCGACATTCTTGACGGCGGCCAAGCCGTGCTTATCGACTTCTTTTTCACTACCTGTGTCCCATGCCAACAGGCTACGCCGAAGATTGTGGATTTAAGCTAGGCCAACGGTTGCAACCAGCACTGTGTGTTTTACATGGAAATCTCCGCCAGCGGCAGCGATGCAGCCGGCGGCTCTGGTGTCTGCAACACCTATCCAAATCGGAGCCTTCCCTACCTCTTCACTTGAGGATTCGACCATGGGAATGCTTGAAAAATGCTTTCATCCGTGTGCTATTGTCCGGATTATTCCCGTTTCAGCATATTGAAATATGCATCCAATAGTTTTTGCGCCCCGATGTAAGCGCTCATCCTTTGGCTTCGCACATCGCCTTCAACGAGCGGCAGCAAGTCGGCGACCAACGGGTTTTGGTAGAAATCGTTCTTCAAGGCGGTATCCATGGTGTCGAACATCATCTGTACATCCTGCTGGGCGCGTTTCCTGTAAAGGAAGCCGTTGTCGCGAATGGCCTGCACGTGTTCTGCGACCATCTTCCACACCTCTTCGATATTGAAGCCCGTCAGGGCAGAGCAGGTCATCACCTTGGGCTCTTGTCCCGACTCGGGCAAGGGAAAAAGGTGCAGCGCGTTTCTGCATTCGGCAGCGGCGCGGTTGGCACGCATCACATTGTCGCCGTCGGCCTTGTTCACAGCAATGCCATCAGCCATCTCCATGATGCCTCGTTTGATGCCTTGCAACTCGTCTCCGGCACCACTGATGAGAATCAAGAGGAAGAAGTCGACCATGGAATGCACTGCCGTTTCGGACTGGCCAACGCCCACGGTCTCCACGAAAATTGTATCATAACCGGCCGCTTCACAAAGAATTATCGTTTCTCTTGTCTTCCTCGCCACACCACCCAAAGTGCCTGCCGAGGCCGAAGGACGGATGTAGGCATTGGGATGTACCGAAAGGGACTCCATGCGGGTCTTGTCGCCCAAGATACTGCCTTTTGAGCGTTGACTGGAAGGATCGATGGCCAAAACCGCAAGTCGTTGTCCCTTATTGCAAAGATGCACGCCCAAAGCTTCGATGAAGGTGCTTTTGCCCGCGCCTGGTACGCCCGTGATGCCCAAACGCAGGGCTTTGCCCGCGTAGGGCAGGCAGGCCGCAATAATCTGCTGCGCCAAATCCTGATGTTTGGGCAAGGCACTCTCCACCAGCGTGATGGCCTTGCTAAGCGCTACACGGTCGCCGTTAAGGATGCCCTCAACATACCCCTCCAAGGGCATAAGTTGCTGATGATTGCGCCTCACACGCTCCAAAGCTTTAGGGTTAACCTGAACGGGTCCTTCTACGCCTTCGGTAACTTTGAGGTTCGAATCCCATTCATGCTCCTGATTTTCAAAGTGTTCGTATTCCATGTCGGGTCGCGGTTTGATTTGGCAAAGGTAGTGATTATTATTGATTGTTTTATTAACCTTGTCGAAATGATTGTTCAATTTGGCCAATTGTTTGCACGAAGCCTTGTGATTCTGGCATGCCCCCTATTGACCCCAGTTAGGAAAGGTTGATGAATATACCAAGATGTTAATAATCAATAAAATTGCTTTTTTTTTTCGTTATTCAAAAAAAAATGCGTAATTTTGTAGTTTCTTAGTAATCCCATACCCATGACTAGCAAGACAAGAGTACTATTTGTCCATCAGGAGATTGCTCCATATTTGCCGGAAACCCCGATGAGTCTCATTGGTCGTTACCTGCCCCAAGCCACACAGGAAAGCGGAAAAGAAATCAGGATTTTCATGCCCCGTTACGGTGTCATCAACGAGCGTCGCAACCAGCTCCATGAGGTAATCCGCCTTTCGGGCATGAACCTCATCATCAACGATACGGACCATCCTCTGATTATCAAGGTGGCCTCCATCCAGAAGGCGAGGATGCAGATTTATTTTATTGACAACGACGACTTCTTCACCAAGAACAAATACATGATGTATGACGAAAAGGGTGTGTTTTGCGAAGACAACGACTACCGTTGTGTCTTCTTTACCCGTGGCGTTATCGAAACGGTGAAGAAACTCAACTGGTCGCCCGATGTCATCCACTGTCATGGCTGGATCTCTGCCCTAATGCCGGCATACATCAAGCGTGCCATGAACGTCCGCGACAACCCGCTTTTCAATGAGACGAAGATTGT
>JBGYWU010000256.1:0-7268 GCA_041842265.1 Candidatus Limimorpha sp.
AAACAAAGTGTCGTGCAGCCTTGTGCCTCGATGGAGTAGTTTATCAGGAATGGATGATTACGGGAGAGATTTCCTTGGGGATGTTTTTCGTAATGAACAACTGGACAAAAGACGAAGTGAAAGCCTTCTGCGAACGTATAATCAGGCAGTAGAGACGGTGCACGCACCGTCTCAAATTCGGGTTGGTTTATTGTTGGAGACGGAGCACGCTCCGTCTCTACAAACAAAAAAAATCCAAAAAATCTCATTTTTTTCTTGACATATCCAAAAAAGTCGTACTTTTGCAGTGTTCTATTAAACCAATACACCGAAACAAAAATAATCTATCATGGAAAACATTTCAATTATTGATTCAAACTGCAACAATTCAGTTTCATCACCATCATCCATGCCAAAAACTCCTAAAAATCAACTTTACCAACGCCTTGGCAATGTGAACAAGCGCATTTTTTTGCTTTTTGCACTTATCGGGTGCTTCATTGTGCCTGCCTTGACGCAGAACAAGATTACAGGAACCATCGTCGAGGAAGCCAACAGCAAGGTCATTCCTTTTGTCAATGTGGGCTTGTTCCGTCAGGCCGACAGTGTCTTCGTGAGCGGTGCGGCTTCCGACGACAAAGGCCGTTTTGAACTTTTGGCTCCCAATGGCGACTATCGCTTGGCTGTGTCAGCCATTGGTTTCCAGACCTTTGAGCAGATGATGACGGTGAAAGGCAACCAAGACCTTGGCCAATTGAAACTCAAGGAAGGTTCCATCCAACTTAACGAGGCGGTTGTTGCGGAGAAACGCCCGCTTTTTGCGGTGGAAGGGGAGAAAACCATGTATAATGTGGCAGAAGACCCCAGTATTCAGACGGGTACGCTGTCGGATGCCTTACAGAATGCGCCCGGGGTGCAGGTCGATGTGGAAGGCAACATCAGCCTGCGCGGCACTTCGAGCGTGGAGGTGTGGATCAACGACAAGCCATCCCACATGAGCAGTGAGAACTTGAAAACCTATATCCAGCAACTACCGGCCAACAGTATCGACCGCGTGGAGGTCATCACCAACCCCTCGGCGCGCTACGGTTCCAAAGCCGACGGTATCATCAACATCGTAACCAATGCCAAGGTGCAGAAAAACGAGTTCTTCAGTTTCGGCGTGAATGCCTCCACAAATCCATACATAGGGCCTTGGGCGTCATACGTTTGGTCGAATGAGAAGTTGACGGTCAATGCCTACATCAACGGTGGCTATTCCCATTGGAAGGGCAACAGAAGTGTGGAACAATCCTTGTTCACCGAAAATGGCCTCCTTGCCAGCCACGAAATTGCTTCGGGCAAATACAGCAACAAGGGTTTCAATACGGGTGGTTTCTTTAGTATTGATTATGAGATAGATACGGCTAATAGCTTGAATATTTGGCTCAGCGGATGGCCGAATTGGTACAACAATACCAACAGCACTTCCTTGATTAGGGAAACATTTCTGGGCGACACCATCATCACTTCCATTACGGAAAACATCAGTGCCTTCAACCGTAGCTATTTTGCCAATGGCGGCGTGTACTATCAGCACAAGTTCGACAACAAGGGCCACAACCTATCCGTCAGTGTCAACGGTATGGGTTGGGGTGGCAGCAATGGCGGTGAGGTCAGTAGGCAATTCAGTTTGCCTACGGAATACACCCGAGTGAAGAAACAGTACGGCGAATACGGTTCTATGGGCGCGGAGGCCGAAATCGTTTACAACCGTCCTTATTCCGAAAACGGCGAGATTTCGGTGGGTTTGAATTCGGGCTACGACCCTGAAAAGCGGTATCTTGTAACCGACACGATTGCCAACGGCGAATGGGTGAGCGATGTTTACCGTTCTTATGACGCCAAGTTCACCAATCTGAACAATGAGCTGTTTTTCACCTTGCAGCACAAGTTCGGTGGCTTTACCGTAAAACCCGGTATCCGTTTTTGCAGCGAGTTAGTGAGCGGTGAATATCCTTATACCTTCCCTGAGGATACCACCAATTATGACTTCACCAAATCCTTCTTCAGCTTGCGGCCATCGCTGCACCTCTCGTATCGCACCACGTCAATGCACAACCTCAGCCTGAGTTATACCCGCCGTATCGCAGCCCCCGAGGCAGAGCAATTGAGCGAGTTCCCCATGTACGACGAAGACAACTACAGCAAGGGCAATCTCGACTTGGAGCGTATCTATACCAATGCCATCGAAGCGGGTTGGACCAAATATTGGAACAACTTCGGCTCTGTCGGTCTTTCGGCCTATTATCGCGGCAAGACAAATGAGGTGAATATGATACAACTTTCTCAATATCACTGGCTTTATGGGCGTGTTGTGAACTATTCCTATCCTGTCAATGTGGGGCGCAGTTATACGGCTGGCTTGGAATACAACATGATGTACCGTCCGAGTGGTTTCTTCAACCTGCGTTTCTATGCCAACCTTTATGACTCTTATATCTGGACGGAGTATAAAGGGAAACCCTACGAATATGACAAGTGGTCGTACAGTTTTCGCCTGAACATGTGGGCCAAGCTCTGGAACAAACTGGAGCTGACGGCCTCGGGCTATTACAGTTCCCCGACACAGTCCCTGTTCAGCGAGCGTCATGCCCGATACGCCATCAACGCGGGTTTGCGTGCCGACTTTTTCGACCGCAAGATGTCGGTGTATGTCAACGCGAACGACATCTTCAACTGGAATAGCTTCGGGCAGTCGAACAGCAGCCCTGATGTGCAATCCTCTTCCAATTTCAAGTACAACAGCCGCAGCATTTCCGTCGGTCTCACTTTCCGTTTCGGCAAGATGGAATTGGAGCAGCGGGCCCGTCAAGGAACCGATGGTTCGCAAGGTGCTCCCCAGGGGTCTGGCTTGGGTATTGGCGGGATGTAACAAACGTCATATTCACCACAGAACCAAATCTGTGCATGTCTCTTTTTGTCCGATTTCAGCTTTTTCACCACAAAAAACTGGGATTTTCGTCACAATTTGCCGATTTTTGTCCCAAAACCTTTGTTTTGGACACATTTTTAGCATGGCACTGAAAGGTTGGCGTACTTTTGTGGCGTTTTTCAAAATGAAAACGAGTTTTATCTAATCGACAATGAAATGAAAATTATTGGAACAGGAAGCGCACTTCCGAGCCTTACGGTGACTAACGACGATTTGGCCGCCTTTTTGGACACCAACGATGCTTGGATTACTACCCGAACGGGCATTCAGTCCCGTCGTATTTTATCTGATGAAGACTTGTATGACTTGTCCGTTGAGGCTGCCAATAGGGCCATTCAAGCCTCAGGGCTTCGTCCCTACCAAATCGATTTCTTCCTGGTCTCGAATGTGGCCAACCGTCATGTTACTCCCGGGTTAAGTTGCATTGTGCAGAAGCGAATAGGTCTCACTTGTGCCGGTCTCGACATCAATGTGGCCTGCGCCGGTTTCATCTACGCTCTGATGCTTGCTGAAGGCATGATGAAAGCCGGTCGCGCCAAAAACATCCTCATCCTTTGCGCTGAGGAACCCACCAAATACTGCAATTGGGAGGAAAGAGACTCCAGCGTGCTTTTCGGCGACGGCGCTGGCGCGGTGGTGTTGACCGAGGGCAGGGCATTTAAAGACGTACATCTTACCATGATCTCTGACCGCGACGTGTTGTACTACGAACGCGGCATGGAGAAGACTCCTTTTGAGAAGAATTATGTCAAAGGACAACCCCTGGTGATGAAAGGCAAAGAATTGTTCCGCACGGCTGTGTCAAAGTCGGTGGTCGACATTGATGCCGTTTTGCAACGTCAGGGAGTGCTGGCCTCGGACGTCAACTATTTTTTGCTGCACCAAGCCAACAAACGCATCATCGATGGTATTCGCAACATTATTGGGGGTCCCGAAGAAAAGTTCCCGACCAACATTGCGAAATACGGCAACACCTCTTCGGCCAGTATCCCGATTCTCTTGGATGAAATGCTGAAAGAAGGCAAGATCCGCAAAGGCGACAAGATTGTCATGAGTGCCTTTGGCGCAGGATTCGTGTCAGGCGCCTGCTTGTGGGAATGGGATATGTGATGACAACAAAACAGAGAGATGGGTAATTTCGCTGTCTCTATCAAAATAATGAAGGATAACAAACCAATTCGAAATATGAACAATAGAAGAGTAGTTATAACAGGCATGGGTGCCGTTTCGCCGGTTGGAAACGACCTGGCCTCCATTTGGGATAATCTGGTAAAAGGCTATTGCGGCATTGATTTCATCAAGTCGTTCGATACTACCGACCTCCCAGTGAAAATTGCCGCTGAGTTGAAGGACTTCAACCCGGAGGCTATGGGTGTTGAAAAAGCCTTTGTTAAGCGCAATGACCGTTTTACGGTATACACACTAGCCGCCGCCTATCAAGCCATGAAGGACAACGAAGACATGCAGATGGACCCCGCACGCTTGGGTGTGTATGTCGGTTCCGGTATCGGTGGCTTTGACACCATCATGAATGGGGTTACTACGTTTAGGGAGGAGGGTGCGCGTTGGATTTCACCCCTTATGATTCCGACCATGATTGCCAACATGGCTTCGGGCAGTGTGGCCATCCGCTACAATGCCCAAGGCCCTTGCGTACCCATAGTGACGGCTTGCGCCACGGGTACCCACTCTATCGGCGAAGCCTATCGCGCCATCAAGCACGGCTATGCCGACGCCATCATTAGTGGCGGATCTGAGGCGGGCATCAACCCAGTCTCAATCGGAGGGTTCGCCAACGCCAAGGCCCTGACGAAATCGGAAGACCCGCTCCGCGCATCCCTGCCCTTCAATAAGAACAGGGGCGGTTTTGTCATCGCAGAAGGTTCGGGTATCGTTCTCCTTGAGGAATACGAACACGCCAAGCAACGCGGCGCGAAGATCTATGCTGAGGTTTGCGGATACGGCAACTCGTGCGATGCCTACCACAGCACGGCTCCACGCCCAGATGGCACCACACAAAGCATGGCCATCAAGCAAGCACTGGAAGAAGCTCAGTTCAAGGCTGGCGAACGTATCTATATCAATGCCCACGGCACAGGCACTCCCATGAACGACAGTGGCGAGACCTTGGCCATCAAGATTGCAATGGGTGAAGAAGAAGCCCGCAAGGCTTATATCAGCTCCACCAAGTCGGAGATGGGTCATGCCCTCGGTGCGGCAGGTGCTATCGAACTGATTATTAGTGTAATGGCATTGAATAATGGAATTATCCCACCCACCATTGGTTTGGACGAACCTGATCCGGAATGTGACCTCAATTATACACCCAACGTAGCCGTCAAAGCCGATTTAGACATCGCTATCTCCAATTCATTGGGATTCGGTGGACATAATGGATGTTTGGCCATCCGAAAAGTGAAATAACAAGACTGGGATCAAAAAAGTTACGCTGAGCGTGTTTCGAAATCCCACCTCAAACAACGACGAAACGCTTATCTAACAACAATTCAACATTACTATGACAAGAGACGAAATCAAACAGTATCTCCCGCACCGTGAGCCGATGCTCCTGGTCGATGAGATGGTACTCGATGAGAACCATGTGTGCCATTCCAAGTATCGTGTGACTGGCGAGGAGTTTTTCCTGCAAGGCCATTTCCCAGGCGAACCTGTTGTTCCGGGTGTCATCCTTTGCGAAATCATGGCCCAAAGTTGCGCCATGCTGATGAAAGACGACCTTATCGGTAAGTTGACCTTTTATACGGGCATCGACAAGGTGCGTTTCAAGAACAGTGTGAAGCCGGGCGACACTGTCGAGGTGGAAGCCACATTGACTTATCACCGTGCCAACATTTACATTTGTACAGCCGTACTTAGCGTGGGCGGCAAGATGTGCGTCAAGGGCGAATTGTCCTTTGCTTTGCTGCCCGACACTAGAAATAATCAATGAGTACGAATTTGAAATCTGAGATTTGATAAATATGGCAACGATTCAAGATAAGGCGCGGGCACTTATCGCTACCAAGCTGAGGGTTAGCGAGGGTGATGTTACGCCAGAGAAGAACCTTTTCAACGATTTGGGCGCCGACTCGTTGGATTTCGTAGAACTCTCCATGATCTTGGAACGCGAATTTAACCTGAAATTCGCCGAGGCCGACACCGAAAAGGTCAAGACTGTTGGCGATGTGTACGAACTGATTGAACGATACATCAAATAGTACTATGGACATGGGACAGTGGGACAGGTGTCTATGACTTCATGTCCAGAAATCCCGAGTCAATAACGAAAAACATTGAATCATAAATCTTTAAATCTAAACATTGAATGGGACTTTTAGACAATAAAGTGGCTCTGATTACGGGAGCCGGTCGTGGCATTGGCAAGGCCATCGCCATGCGTTTTGCGCAAGAAGGCTGCAATATTGCTTTCACCGATATCGCCTTGAGCGATGTCGTAATGGGAACAGAAAAGGAACTGCAAACTTTGGGCATTAAAGCCAAGGCATACGCTTCCAACGCCGCAAACTTTGCAGAAACGCACCAAGTTGTTGAGGATATTGTCAAGGACTTTGGCCGTATCGACATCCTCGTCAACAATGCGGGTATCACTAAGGACACCGCCCTCAAGCGTATGACAGAGGAACAGTGGGATGCTGTTATCAGCGTGAACCTCAAATCGGTGTTCAATTTCACCAAGGCTGTTCAGCCCGTCATGTGGAAGCAAGCCGGAGGCAGTGTCATCAACATGAGTTCGGTAGTGGGTGTTTCGGGTAATGCCAACCAGTGCAACTACTCTGCCTCAAAGGCCGGTATCATTGGCTTCACCAAGAGCGCGGCTAAGGAGATGGGTTTGCGCGGCATTCGCCACAACGCCATCGCTCCCGGCTTCATTGTTACTGCCATGACTGACGCACTGCCCGAGGATGTCCGTAAGGCGTGGGAGAGTCAGATTCCGTTGCGGCGCGGAGGAACGCCGGAAGATGTGGCCAACGTGGCTCTTTTCCTTGCCTCCGACCTCTCTGCCTATGTTACGGGACAGGTCATCCACTGCTGTGGTGGCATGAATTGCTAAACAGGCAGGGAACCGATCGGTGTCGGGACAGGGAAACCTCCCGTCGAAGTCCACTGTTTTGAGAATAATTTGAAAACGACCGCAGTTAATAATGCCTCGCCAGACAGCGAGGCATTATGGTTATTTTTTGTTGAAAGCCTCCAATACCTTTGACGAATAGGTCTTCGACACCGGAATCGATTCAAGTCCTTCCCGATCGAAATTGATGATGAATCCTTCTGATTCGTTGTGCAAGACACTGAC
>JBGYWU010000257.1:0-10459 GCA_041842265.1 Candidatus Limimorpha sp.
AAGGTACAAAATGTTGCAGATACATACAACTTTTTTATGGAATTATTTCACTGAATTCCAGTTGTATAAAGGTATTTTAGGGGGAGACTACCTACGGCAGCATCCCGGCGGTCCCAACCCCGGAGGGGCGGCAGATATCTGGCAGGCTGTGGGGCGCAGTGCAACTCCTGCCGACTTAACGACAATGTCTCAACCGCACGACAATCGCCAACAACCGCCAAATGCACTGGCGCGAATGCAACAGCAGGAAAAGTTGGAACCAAGTTGAAAAATTGGTTTTCTGCCCAAAAAAGAGAGCCTACTGCATTATGCCGACACCTTTTTCAAAAATCAAACCATAAACTCTTCCAAAGAGGAAAACAGAATCTCGTTCAATTCCTCCTTGTGTTCGGGCGTGGTCTTCGTGAAAAGGAATCCCCAAAGGCTCATGGCAGGGTTCTGTATGTCGCGGGTCTCAAGCACGCTGTGGAAGTGACGCTTGATGCGCTCGAAGTCGAGGGCGCGGTTGGTGTCGTAGGGCTTGTCCAAGACGATGAAACTGAACACGTCGTTCTCGATGCCGTTCCACATGGCGGCGTAGTCGGGGTGCGTGCCTTCGAAATAGGCCTGAACAGGCAGCAAATGGCATGTGTGGTGTGTCAGGTCGTTGAGGCACATGCCGGCAAAACGCAGCGGGTTAACCTCAATCGGGATGGCATGTCCCGTGTTTTTGTCGATGCGGAACTCCACGTGCATCGGGAAGTTCTTGAGTTGAAGCACAGCATTCAATTCGGTGCAGAACTGGTTGAAAGCGTGGTAGTTGTTCTCAAAAATCTGCTTGCTCATGCAATACAGGCGGTCGCTCACATCGGTCTCGTCCTTGAAGATGTGGTGGAAGATGTTGATGATGTTGGGTTTCCCATCGGCATCATAATAGGCATCTACGGCATATTCCTCGCCTTCGATGAATTGCTCCAACACGAATTTCTCGCTGCGCACAACGGTTTCAGGGAACACCGCGCATTGTTTGGCGAAGTTGCGGTCGATGTCGTCCAGGGCGGCCTGCCATTCGGCTTTGCTGCGTACGATATAAACGCCCACGCTGAGGAAGCCCACCGAAGGTTTCAGCACGAGCGGTAAGGGCAGTTCATCGGGGGGTAGGCCGCGCAAGGCCTTCATCTCCACCTCTTTATAATAGAAGTCGGGATAGATTTGCTGGCAGATACGCCTGAATGCGGCTTTGTCTTTCAGGATTTTGACCTTCTTCACCAATTCCGAATCGGGCAGTTGTGCATAAAGCCATACCAAAGCGTTTTCCGAGACGGCATAAAGCTGTCCTTTTTTCTTGTATTGCTCGGCAAACTGCCTGTCATCCAGTAAATTGAGTTGATGCCCTTCGGCGGTCAGTTGTGCAGCCATGTCGTTGTGAAGCACGGGGATTTGGCTTTCTTCCAAATAGGCCACCAAAGGAGCGGAAACGTATGGTTTTTCTAGAATGATCATCGTTTGTTGTTTTATATTGGGTTGTAGAGACGGTGTGCGCACCATCTCTACCGGCGGGGTTTATCTCAAAATATTTTGTGTTCTGTCAGGGCCGTAGGAA
The DNA here is from genome assembly GCA_041842265.1 of Candidatus Limimorpha sp. Taxonomy (GTDB): domain Bacteria; phylum Bacteroidota; class Bacteroidia; order Bacteroidales; family F082; genus Limimorpha. The sequence goes on from JBGYWU010000257.1 coordinate 1,583, forward strand.
ACGAATTTGATTGGCACACCGACATGGTTTTCAATGAATTTGATGTAGTCTTCCAACTGTTGCGGAATCTTGCCCTCAATTTTCTGTTTCCAACCTTCAATTTCGGTGTAAATAGGTTCCATTGTCTCTGTGCAGGCTGCAAAAGGTAAATGTTTGGTTTCCTGTCCGTTATAGCGATAGCTGGTGGCAACTTTGATGGTCTCGAAGTCGTCCATCACATCGGCTTTCATCATCATCAAGTCGGTGACACCATTGAGCATGATGGCATATTCCAGTGCGACTAAATCGAGCCAGCCACAACGGCGCGGGCGGCCTGTGGTTGAGCCAAATTCGTGTCCGTTTTGCCGGAGTTTCTCACCCGTTTCGTCGAACAGCTCTGTGTGGAAGGGACCTGTACCCACACGAGTGCAATAGGCCTTGAAAATGCCAAACACTTTGCCGATACGGTTTGGAGCGATGCCCAAACCGGAGCATACACCGCCCGCGATGACGTTTGATGAGGTGACGAAGGGATAGCTGCCGAAGTCAATGTCGAGCATTGAACCTTGGGCACCTTCGGCAAGCACTTTCTTGCCTTCATCAAGGGCTTTGTTGATGAAATATTCACCGTCAACAAACTGGTATTGTTTTAGGTATTCTACGCCTTCAAACCAAAGCTTTTCGTATGCTGCAAGGTCCATGCCGTCAAGCTGGAATCCCTGCATCTCAAAGCCTAATCCGGCAATTTGTTGGAGATGGGCCTGTTTCAGGTTTTCGTATTTCTCGCGGAAGTCGGCTGCTTTGATGTCGCCGATGCGAAGGCCTCTGCGGGCGGTTTTGTCGGTATAGGTCGGACCTATGCCTTTCAGCGTGGTGCCAACCTTCATCTTGCCCAAGGCATTCTCGTTGGCGGCATCCATGGCACGATGGGTGGGTAGGATGAGGTGGGCGCGGTTGGCAATCACCAGGGTCTTGCCGAGGTCAAAGCCTGCCTTGCGCAAACCTTCTATCTCACCCTTTAATATATACGGTTCGATGATGACTCCATTTCCGATGAGGTTGACGCAACCAGGCGTGAGTACGCCCGAAGGGATGTTGTGCAACACAAACTTCTTGCCATCAAATTCGATGGTGTGTCCTGCGTTGGGACCGCCTTGGAAACGGGCAATAATGTCATAATTTGGAGTAAGGGTATCGACGACTTTGCCTTTGCCCTCGTCGCCCCATTGGAGGCCAAGTAATATGTCAATCTTATTCATTGTGTAATTGTTTGTCGTATAATCGTATCATTGTTTATTGCCGATGGCTACGGCCGCTTTATCCGGACTATAATTCTCAAAGCCTGGTTTAAGCGGCCGTAGCCATCGGCAATAATCCATAGTGCTGTCAACTATTCTTGTGCCCATAAAATATCAACGAATGATGTGTGATTTCGACCCCGAGACGGTCTTCGATGGAGTGCTGGATCTCCAACAGTCGCGGGTCGCAAAACTCTATGACGGTTTCGGTCTCGAGGTCGATGAAATGGTCGTGTTGGCGGAACTTGTATGAGCATTCGTATTGCATGCAGTGGTTCCCGAACTGGTGCTTGATGACCAAACCACAGTCCTGGAGTAGGTCAATGGTATTATATAAAGTAGCGCGGCTAACGCAGTACTTCTTGTTTTTCATTTGGTTGTACAATGAGTCGATGTTGAAGTGGCCGTCGATTGAGTATATCTCCTTGAGGACGGCAAAACGCTCAGGTGTCTTGCGCAACTTTCTTCGCTGTAGGTAGTCAATAAATAGCTTCTTGACAGCCAGGTAGGTGTTGTCAAACGAGTCTCTCATTTTTTTCCGTCATGATGTGGTGCAAAGATAAGGATTCTTTTCAAACCAATTCTAATTTATGTGGAATATCAGTATGTTTGTTTTGCTGTTTATGAAGGCATGTGTAGGCAAGGCTTTTCGTCATTTCCCGTCTGATGAGTTTTTTCTCACCACCTTTTGGATTTCCTTGAGCTGGTTCAGTTTGGCGATCAGGTTGTCTAGTTCCTTGGTGTTATGCACGTAAATGGAAATGGTGGCGTCCACCACATCCTGCATGGCTTCCATGTGGAGCGAATGCAGGTTGAGCTGCATGTCATTTGAAAGCAAGTTGGTCATGCGGTTGAGCAAGCCCTTTGTGTCTAAGGCTGTGATTTTCAGTTCGGCAAGGAACGAGATTTCGCTTTTTGGTTGCCATTTGGCTTTCACGATGTTGTTGCCGAAACGCGATGAGAGTTGGATGGCCTTGGGACAATTGCTGCGGTGGATTTGCAAGGGTTCGCCGGGAAAACTGAAGGCGATGACATCATCGCCCGGGATGGGGTTGCAGCAGGTCGACACATTGAAATCGAATTCTCCTGAGGTGGTGATGGATGGTGTCTCGTCCTTTTCTTTGCTGTTGTTTCCCAACAGGCCAAAGGTGAGGTAGCGCACGAAACTGCCGTTGGATTGCGGTTTCAGCACGCTGCGGATAAGGTGCTCATCGATTTTGCCCACGGCCACCTGATAGTAGAAGTCGATTGAACTCACAAGCCCTTCTTTCGTCATCACCTGGTTGCGGTTGGCTTTCGAGGGATCCAGACCAAGTTTTTTCATGATGGCCTCGAATTTCGCCTCGCCTTTTTCGCGGAAGCTGCGGCGGTATTCCTTAATGCCGCTCTTGAGCCTCGACTTGGCTGTGGCGGTGGCCAGAAACTCGAACCATTTCTCCTGTGGGTGTTGGGGCTCGGAGGTGATAATCTCCACTTGGTCGCCTTTAAAGAGTTTACGGTCGAGCTGGACCAGTTGGTTGTTGACGTTGGCCGCAATGCTGTGGTCACCGATTTCGCTGTGGATGTAATAGGCGAAGTCGAGGACGGTGGAACCTTTGGGTAGCGTAATCATCTTCCCTTGTGGGGTAAAGACATAGATTTCGTCAGAAAAGAGGTCGAGTTTGAAGTTGTCGACAAACTCAATGGCGTTGTCCGAGTTGGCCCTGATGAGATCTTGGGCCTTCTTCAGCCACTCATCAAAGCCGCTCTCAGTCTTGTCGTCGGTCTTGTATTTCCAGTAGGCGGCAAAGCCCTTCTCGGCAATCTCTTCCATGCGTTGGCTGCGGATTTGCACTTCAACCCAGTTGCCCTTCTGACCCATTACTATGGCATGCAGGCTCTCATAGCCGTTGGCTTTGGGGAACGAGATCCAGTCTTTCAGTTTTCTGGTGTTCGGACGGTAGTAGTTGGTCAGCACGGCATAAGTTTTCCAGCATTCCATACGTTCCTGTTCTTTGGTGCAGTCAACGATAAGGCGCACAATGAAAGAGCCGTATAGGTCTTCAAAAGCCAACTCCTTGTCCATCATGCGTTTCCAAATCGAGTTGATGGATCTTTCTTTAATTTCTGCCCTTGCCTTGAATCCGTCTGTTTTCAACTCGTTCATTACGGGGGCAATGAAGTCGCGGAGTTCGCCCATGCGCTTCCCGCGCACCTCGTCCATGCGCATACGGATGTTGTGATATATGGTTGGGTTGGTATATTTCAAGGCCAAGTCTTCCAATTCGACTTGAATGGCGTGCAGACCAAGCCGATAGGCCAGAGGGGCATAGATATAGGTGGTCTCCGAGGCGATTTTCAGTTGCTTGTGCTTGGGCATTGAGTCCAAAGTGCGCATATTGTGCAGTCGGTCGGAAAGTTTTATGAGCACGACCCTGATGTCGTATGACAAGGAAGAGATGACTTTCTTGAAGTTCTCGGCCTGCATGCTCTCGACACCCTCCAGGTCGTCAAATTTGGTGAGACCTTCCACCACGCGCGACACCTTTTCGCCAAACATATTGCGGATGTCGCCATGGGTGTATTTTGTGTCTTCCACCACATCATGCAGCAGGGCGCAGATGATGGAGGTGCGGCCCAGACCGATGTCGTGGGCGGCTATGGTGGCCACCTCAATGGGATGGTAAATGTAGGGTTCGCCTGTGCGGCGGCGTTGGTCTTTGTGGGCGTCAACCGCGAAGTAGAACGCCTTGTCGACCATCTCTAGATCTTGGGCTTCTTTGCGGGTTTGCCACGCGTCGATAAGACGCCGATGTCGTCGCTCGATTTCTTCTTGTTCTTCCTTGGAATAAGTGTCGGGTAAAGCAGGTGTCATACGAAGTTCTTTTTTTCAGACTGCAAAATTAGGGATAATTTTCTTGTTTGGGAGGGTTTTCCCGGAAAATGTGTTATATTGAAGCCATTAGTGTCCCGTAAAATCGGCGTGGTTAAAATTAATCAAAGAGCCCAGGAATAGGAGGGGGCAAAGTGTTTTTTTGCATCGCTGAAATTAGTCTTGTTGAAAAGGTCTTGGAGTGGGGTTTCGTCCGCCAATGGGATGCCGAGTATCGTGACAAGAAACTGGTTCCGGCGGATGAAGTGCTTCACATAGTAGTCGCCCTTATGCTTGCGAGCAAAGTCGTTGAAGCGGCTCTTGTTCAGAAAATAGGAGAGTTGCGAGAAAATGTATCTTGAAACGTTCATGCCATACGAATATTAACAGACGGCAAAATCAAATCCGTTTCACGCCGAAACCATTCGTAGAAAACCAATCTTGAATTATCTCCCCACTCCAAACTCCTATCCCGTCGCCCGATGTATGATTTCTTTCCCAAACCGCAGCCTTATCTTGTCCATCGCGGCATACAAATTGGTCAATTCCGTATCGTCTTCAAACAGCGTGAGTTGCGGCGCCCCGCTGACCAGCTCGCTGAGGCGTACTCCCACCAGCCTCACCGTCATGCGGCGGTTGTAGAGCCTGTCGAAGATGGCGTTTGCAGTTTGCCGCAGCGCGTGATCGAAAGCGGTGTAGGGGAGGCGCTGTTGCATGTCGTGCGTGTCGAAGTTGGAGTAACGGATCTTTACCGTCACGCAACCCGCCAACTTGCCTTGCATTCGCAGGTCGAAGCCGAGGCTCTCCACCATCCGCGCCAAGGATTGCCGGATGGCCACAACATCAATCGTGTCTTGTTCGAAGGTACGTTCCTTGCTGATGGACTTCCGCTCCTGATAAGGGCATACGGGGCTGTTGTCCTGCCCGTTGGCCTTGCGCCAAATGTCGAGACCGTGTTGTCCCATCGCGCGTTCCATCGCCAGCGGCGGCAGGCGGCGCAAAGTGCCGATTTTCTCCACGCCCATCGAACGGAGCAGGTTGCAGGTCTTTTCACCCACCATCGGGATCTTCTTTACCGGCAAGGGGTCGAGGAAATTATTAATATAAGGAGAGGGCACTTGCAGCTCCCCGTTGGGTTTGGCCTGGCCTGTGGCAATCTTCGAAACGGTCTTGTTCTCCGACAGCCCGAAGGAAATCGGCAGGCCCGTCTCCTTGATGATCTTTTGCCGCAGCTCGTGCGACCACAGCAGGCAGTCGTGGAAGCGGTCCATGCCCGTCAGGTCGAGATAATGCTCGTCGATTGACATCTTCTCATACACGGGAGCGCTGTCGGCGATGATGTCGGTCACCAAGCGCGAATAGCGGCTGTAAAGCTCCATGTCGCCACGGACGAACACCGCCTGCGAACAGAGCTGCCGCGCCATGCGCATCGGCATGGCCGAATGCACCCCGAAACGCCGTGCCTCGTAGCTGCATGCCGAGACTACGCCACGGTCCGACATGCCACCCACAATGACAGGCTTGCCGTCAAGCGAGGGATTGACCAAACGCTCCACCGACACGAAAAAAGTGTCCAAATCAAGGTGCAAAACCGTGCGTTCCATTATTTTTTCCTCCTTTTTTTGAAATTCAGCTTGCATGTCCCAAAAAATCCGTAATTTTGACGAGTTTTTAATCAAAAACAACGCCGTAAATCTAATCATTATATTTGAACCAACGCAAAAAAACAGCCCTATGGCGTTTAATTGTTGGATCTTTAAATCCTTTCTCACCTAACTTCCACACTCCACTCCAAACCAACAAACTCCCATGCACTTCAATTCAAACATCAAATTCCTCCGGAAACGCCGCAACCGCACCCAAGACGACTTGGCCTTTGCCTTGGGCATGAAACGCTCCACGCTGAGCGGCTATGAAAACGGCGTGTCCGAACCCAACATCGAGGCCTTGATAGCTTTTTCGCAATATTTCGGCATTGCCATCGACACCTTGGTGAAAGTGGACCTGAGCACCATCAGCTTGAGCCAGCTGTCGCAGCTCGAACGCGGCTACGATGTGCACCTGAAAGGCAGCAACCTGCGCGTGTTGGCCACCACAGTCAACGCTGGCAACAACGAGAACATTGAACTCGTCAACGAGAAAGCCAAGGCAGGCTACGCCACTGGCTTCGCCGACCCCGAATACATCAAGGCGCTGCCCACCTTCACCATGCCCTTCCTCTCGCGCGACCGCAAATACCGCACCTTCCAAATCAGCGGCGACTCCATGCTGCCCATACCCGACGGCTCCTACGTCACAGGAGAATACGTCATCGACTGGACCTCCGTACGAAGCGGAATGCCCTACATCGTGCTCACACACGACGACGGCATCGTTTTCAAAATTGTGGAAAACAAAATCGAACACGAGGGAAAACTCAAGCTCAGCTCCTTGAATCCACTCTATCAGCCCTATGAACTCCACACCTCAGACATCAAGGAAGTGTGGAAATTTGTGCATTACATCTGTGCGGAAATGCCACAACAGCGCGACAACCGCCTCCGAGAGGAGCAACTCGCACAAACCGTAGAAGAACTGCAACGCAAAGTGGAGGAAATCCAGCTGAAGCTAAACCTTTGACACATCGATTCCTCAACGCCGAAAGTCGAAAAAAGGCAACTGCAACAACACCCAAAAATCAACAAGTTCAAGCCAAAAGGCAGTGCTTCGGCACAATTTTTGCGATAATTGTTCCTCATGGAAAATCATCAATCACAATCAAATCATAACACTATGAAAAAGGTATTTTTTTGTTTGATGCTCTTCTGCGGAATCGCCCTGTTGAGCACAAGTTGTAAAGACAACAACGACAACAATTCGAACAACGTCGTCCCCGAAGTGGAAACCGGAAAGATGACCATCGGCAGCAATACCGTGAACATCGGTGTCTCCAAAGCCGTTACCTACGGCCAGAAAAACGCCATCGTATTGGCTTCCAAAGACATGACGGCTGCCGACAATGAAGGCATCGCCATCATCTTTGAAGGCGACATCACACCTGGTACCTATACCATGGGTGGCAACACCAAAACCGCCACGCCTCGCGTGGTGGGATTCCACCAATTCAACATGGGCGAACTGCCCTTCATCATGGGAGCCGACACGCTCTATTTCGGCGACACCTACCTCTGGATTTCTGGCTTGCTCTCCGTCACCCAAAACAGCGACGGCTCCTACACCGTCATCCTGTCGCAATGCGTAGGCACCAACGCCGGCGGAACGGAAATGCAGATGGGGCTTAACTTCACCGGCAATCTGACTTCCTACGTCTTCAGCACCGAAAACAAGTTCACCATAGGCCACACAACATACCCCATCGGACTAGCTGCCACTGCCGGAATCAGTTCCAATTACAGTGTCTTTGACACCATTCCCCTCGACGGGAAACTACAGTCGCTGGTCTTCCTCTCTGCCAACCACAAGAACTGTTATATTATCAACTACCTGTCGGACGATCCCGTGCTTGAAGGCGAATATTCCCTGACCAACTTGTTGCCCACTTTCCCATATCTCGGCTTCGCCGTATTCCCGCACGTCATGGCCACCACCTCTTTCAGCCTGACCAACCTGCAGCCCAGCACGGCTTATCTCATCACCGATGGAACGCTTAAAGTCAGTAAAGACAACGATGGCTGCTGGCATGTGGCTGTCACCGACGCCCGCCTCACCAACTTGGAGCTTCCCCTTGTCTCCATCCCGGGTTCCCTGGAGTACCACGGCATGATGTATGAGCTGGGGTTGGGGTTGTGATCGCAATCCGTCATAAAAAGCCAAGCCCGGATGCAAGCATTCGGGCTTTTTTGTGTACCTTTGCACTCTAAAATTCGGCATCAGTGATTTACCCCTCCAACTTTGAACAGAAAATCGGCTTCGTCGGCATCCGGCAAATGCTCTCCGACCACTGTATCAGCCAGATGGGCTTGGAGAAAGCGGAAGCTATGGCCTTTTCGGCTGACAAAGCCGCTATTCTCAAAAGTTTGGAACAGACTGAGGAGTTTGTTGGTTTGCTGCAAAAGGGCGTGCCTTTTCCCGTGCGCGACTTCCACGATCTGCGTGAGGCCTTCCGACAAGTTTACATCGAAGGCACCTGCCTCGACTTGGAAGACCTCTTTGCATTGAAGCCCTCGCTCAATGTGCTTGAGGCCATACTGCGCTACGGGCATTCAGAGAGTGCCGATGCCACACCACAGCTCAAGATGCTGATTGAGAACGTTTTCATCGAGCAAAGTATATTCGTCGAGGTCAATCGCATTGTGGACGACAAGGGCGAGATTCCCGACAACGCCTCTCCCGCACTGTCCGATATCCGCCAAAGCATACGCCGCAAACAGGGCGGCATTGAAAAACGCATTCGCCAGATCATGGGCGAAGCCAAGACCTTGGGTTGGGTCGACCAGAAGGCTGAACTCACTGTTCGCGACGGACGTCTTGTTATCCCTGTTAAGGCGGGCGACAAACGCGCCATCCGTGGCTTCATCCATGACGAGTCGGCCACCGGACAAACCGTTTACGTCGAACCTGCTGAGATTTTCGACACCTCCAACGAAATCAAAGAATTGGAATGCGCCGAACGCCGGGAGATCCACCGCATTCTGATGGCTTTCACCCGACTGCTTCGCCCCAATCTCTATGAACTCCGAAAAGCCTGGGAGATGCTCGGAGAAATCGATTTCATTCGCGCCAAAGCATTGTTGGCCAACGAAATCGGCG
>JBGYWU010000258.1:0-4691 GCA_041842265.1 Candidatus Limimorpha sp.
AACTTGCAAATCAATTTACTACTCTAACACTCCCAAAAATCAAAAAAAACAGATGTATTTTTGCCAAAAAGAAATTGACTTTAAATTGAAATAGGGTACAGTATGGAGGATTATTAATACCTATACTCCCCCATCACCTCAAAACTCCGTCTCGGCATGGCCCGCCAGATGACATTTTGGTAGTCTTTGTCGGCCAGGTTGTTGCAACGCAGCTCGACACGGAACTTATTGATTTGCTTGCCCAAAGCGATGTGATGCAGCACATAGGGCGGCAAGGCGTAGGCAAAAAACTGCTGCTCGGAATAGGAGGTGCTGCGACGGTCCGTTACCTCAACGGTATAGGCCAAGTTCCAGGTCTTCCATCGGGTGTTGAGGAAGAAGTTGGCATGGTGGCGCGGGATGTAAATCAACTGCTTACCGTTGGTGCCTTGGGCAAAGGCCTTGTCGCTCTCGTCGGTGGTGACGGTGAAGACATAGTTGCCCGACAGCGTGACCTTCCAATTGTCCTTGACAAACGCCGCATCGATGTGGTTCTCTATGCCGCGCGCGTAGACCTTGGCCACGTTTTCAGGTACCCAAAAACGATATGAAGTCGGCATCCACTGAATCCAGTTCTTCACGTTGGAAAAGTATCCGCCTGTGCGCAGGTCGAGTTTGAAAGGGTCTTTCTGTATGCCGTATTTCAGGGCCAAATCTACCGTGCGGCCATTCTCCGCCAACAGCTCGGGATTGCCGCCAGGATACCAATAGAGGTCGTTCAGCGAGGGGTTGCGGTAGTTGTGGCTATAGCCCAAAGTAAGGCTCATCGCCTTGTAGAACGGTAGTTGATAAGAAAAAGTCACTGTGGGGAACAGGCCCATAGCCTTGCCGTCCGACCAGTCGTAACGCGCTGTAAGACTGAGCTTCGCACAGTCGAACGGTTCACCGTCAAAGGCGGTGTATGCCGACAGCAGATGGCGCCGCTTCTCTCCAACATAGTTGTTGCTCCTCACCTGTTCGTAATCCCATTGCAACTTGGCCTTCAGTGTCCAGCTCTTGTAAAGTTGCTGCTCAAGGTTGGCAATTTGGTGCAGGATTAAAGCATGGTTCTCCGAGTTAATATAGGTAACTACATCATCGGTAACATTATTGCGCACTTCAAGGAAATAGCGTTGGCTCTCCATGAAAGCCGCCGATTTCAGCTGTAGACTTCCACTGCCCCAAAATGATTTGTACGATATGAAGTTGCGTGAAAAATCGTTTCGCGTCCATTCCTTGGTATTTTGGTTTCCCATATTCTTCATGATTGGAGGCAGGTTTCTTTCATTCCATTGATTCCACGAAGAAGCGGAAAGGACTCCATTCTTGAACAAAAGACTTATCTCCGGCATCACACCATAATCCACATATTCAGCATTGCGCTGTTTCACCTTTGGATGTCCGATTTCCGCAGTATTCACAAATTCAAAATCATTCTCTGACGAGTTCCGATAAGTCTTCACACGAAACGAAAACTTATTCCCATAATAACCACAAGTATAATAACTTCCTAAGGTTTTGAAACTGCCGTATGTCCTTTTGATGTCGAGCAAAATTCCGTCGCCGAAATGGTTGGCATTGTCGATGTTGACCGTGCCGCCCAAGCCGCCGCTGTTGTTGGAAGCGCCGCTGCCCCAATTGAGGCTGATGTCATCGGCTAAAAACACCGGGATGGTGCTAAAATCGACCTGTCCAAGGCTCGGCGCGTTGAGTTGGAAACCGTTCCAAAGCACCAAGGTGTGGCTGGCCGTAGTACCTCTAAAAGACGCGGTTGAAACCCCTCCGGGCCCATAGGTCTTGATGAACACTGGGCTATGCTGTATGAGCAAATCCGACAAGTTCGAAGTGCTTTTGGATTGCAGCACAAGTGTGTCCAACTTCTTGGTCACCAATGGTTTCAGTGCCTCAATATCATATTTTTCTGCTGTTACCTCAACAGGTTGCAGCAAAATGGTATCTTGCGCATGAAGTCGTGCCGACATCATGCCAAGCCACAACACCGCGAAAACAAAAAAATTACGGTTCAACGCTTATTTCTTTCCATGTCCTTGTTCACAGTATTGGACTTCGGTTGCTCTGCAAAGGTCTTCACCTTGCCTTGCAGCTTGCCGTTTTTGTAGGATGCCTCTTGCTTGAGTGTACCGTCTTCGTAAAAAGACTGCTGAAGACCATCGAATTGGCCTTCCTTATACTCTATGGTCATTTTTTTGACACCGCTCTCGTAAAACCAAGTGGTCAGTCCGTTTCGATAGCCGTTCTTGTATTCCGAGACTTCAAGGTTGCCTCCTTTCTCATAACAAAGCACCTGTTTCCCATCCATGGCTCCATTTTTATAGGTGTGCATTTTCGAGAGACGGCCGCCGCGATACCACTCGCTGTACTGCCCTTCAAGCTCGTCGTTCAAATATTCAGCCTTTTTCGTAATCGAACCCGTCTTGTCTATCTCAACATAAACACCGTTTCGCTTGCCATTCACGTAATTCACAATCTTCTTTGGCAAGTAGGAGTTGTTGAAATACTCAATCCACGAGCCTTCTTTCTTCCCGTTCACAACGTTGCCTTCTATGGTGCAGTTGCCCGCAATGGTCGTAAACTTGCCGTTGACGGCTTTCGAGACATCAACGCTTTCAATCGTTTGTGCGAACATAGGCATGGCAAAAAACGCCATTACAATGATAATCAAAGTTTTATGCATATTGTTATTCTATTAATGTTTGGACAAAATTACAAAATTCACGGCAATGGTCTGCAACTTTTATTCAAATTTTCAAAAGTCATTTTTTTTTCGCAATTTTGTTGCGTTAAATATTGTGCTATGAAAAAAGTCGAAGTCAAAAACTTTAAGCTTTATACCACGGCGGTCATAAGTATCGAGTGGAAACAGGAATTGCTCAATGTCAACCTTGACCTGGCCATGATGCTCAAGATGATGCGTATAGAAGGCCTCTCCGAAGCCGACATCGAGCGTTACGGCAAGAACAGACAACCCATACCTTTCAAGAAGGTAACGCTCATCCTTTTCCAGGACGACAACAAGCCAGGACAATACTACACTGATGAATCGTTTGAGGAAGACGACGATCCGACTGTGTTTTACGTAGAGATAAAGGAATGATTTTTTTTTGCCTTTGGCCTACGGCAGTCCCAAGTGAAGTCGGAGACTCTTTTTTCAAGGGATTGCCATAGGTTACTGGCCATCAGCAAAAATCAATGCAATGACTTGATGTACTCATCAATTGCCACGGCTGCTTTTTTGCCCGCACCCATGGCAAGGATGACTGTAGCCGCACCACTCACCGCATCGCCGCCGGCGAAGATGCCGGGACGTGAGGTCGCGCCCACTTCATCGGCAACAACACAGCCTTTCCTGTTCAGGTCGAGGTTACGTGTGGTGCTACCGATCAAGGGATTGGGCGAAGTACCCACAGCCATGATAATCATATCGACATCGAGGATGAACTCCGACCCTGGTACAGGAACGGGGCTGCGACGGCCCGAAGCATCAGGCTCGCCCAGTTCGCAGCGCACGCACTTGAAACCTTTCACCCAACCGTTTTCATCACCCAGCACCTCAACAGGAGCTGTCAGCAAGTCGAAGAGCACGCCTTCTTCCTTGGCATGATGCACCTCTTCCACTCTCGCAGGCAATTCGGATTCCGAACGGCGGTAAACGATATGCACCTCAGATCCAAGACGCAAGGCAGTACGCGCGGCATCCATAGCCACGTTGCCCCCGCCGACCACGGCAACTTTCTTGCCCACAAAGTTCGGGGTCTCAAAGCCTTCCTTATAGGCGAAGAGCAAGTTGTTACGGGTCAGGAACTCGTTGGCAGAAACCACACCGCAAAGGTTCTCGCCCGGCACATTGAGCATCATCGGGAAACCAGCACCCGAGCCTACGAAGACAGCCTCGAAGTCCTCGCGGTGCATTAGCTCGTCAATGGTGATGGTGCGGCCTACGACCACATTCTTCTCAAATTTGGCACCCAGACGCCGCACACTCTCCACTTCCTTCTTCACGACGGTGTCCTTAGGCAGACGGAAGGATGGGATGCCATACACCAACACACCGCCCATCTCGTGCAAAGCCTCAAAGATAGTAACATCGTAACCCATCGACAGCAAGTCCTTGGCGCAAGTCAAACCGGAAGGTCCGCTACCAATGATGGCCACTTTGTGTCCGTTCGGAATGGTTTGATTGTTGAAATGCAGATCGTGTTCGATGGCATAGTCGCCTACAAAGCGTTCCAGCTTGCCGATGGCGATAGGCTCAAACTTCTTACCCATCACGCAACTGCCTTCACACTGGGTCTCCTGAGGGCACACACGGCCGCAAACGGCAGGCAGGGCTGAGTCGCAGCTGATGACACCGGCTGCACCATCGAAATCGCCTTGCGCGACACGGGCGATAAAGCCCGGAATATTCACATTGACAGGACATTGTGCCACGCATGGCGGGTTCTTGCAGTTGAGGCAGCGCTGGGCCTCCATGATGGCCATGTCGGCCGAGTAGCCCAAACAGACCTCATCGAAGTTGTGTGCACGCACTTCCGGCTTTTGTTCCGGACAAGGCACACGGCGTTTCTTGTCAAAACTCTCTTCCGCAATGCCGCCGATGTGGCACTCATGGCCTTCGGCCTTCTCCTCGGCTTCGAGCTGCTTGCGGGTAACCA
>JBGYWU010000259.1:0-7104 GCA_041842265.1 Candidatus Limimorpha sp.
CGAATATAGGTATTGTAACTTTGCACCGCTTCGTTAAACTGTCTCCGGGCGTTGGCGATGGAATTTTCGCAGCTTTCGAGTTGCGACTGGAGGTCAAGGTAGTTTTGGTTGGCTTTCAGGTCGGGATATTGCTCAACCGTAACCAACAAGCGCGATAATGCACCCGACATTTCATTTTGAGCCGCTTGGAAAGCCTTCAAGTTCTCTTCGGTGAGGTTTTCGGTGTCGAGGATAACCGACGAAGCCTTGGATCGGGCCTCCACCACCGCTGTCAAAGTGCCGGCTTCATATTCGGCATAGCTCTTCACGGTGGCGACAAGATTGGGAATCAGGTCGGCACGCCTCTGATAGGCCGTCTGCATATTACTGGCAGCCGAAGCGACAGCCTCTTCTTTGGAAACCATAGTGTTATAGCCGCATGAGGACAAGCCCATGGCCATGAACAGTGCCGCAATGACGATAAAGATAATTCTCTTCATATATTAAGACTAAATTTGTCATCTCGATATAATTCGGCCACAAAGGTATACATTTTTTTCGTAATTTTGCGTTTTTATATACACTTACCAGATAAATTTTGTCATATGATTGATAATCAAGATAAAAACAACAATAACAGCATTGAACAGCAATTGATTAACAGGGGTTGTCGGTTAGATGAACCCTATACCTACGGTCAGCGTGTGCTTTCCTGCGGTCGCTGCAAATTGAGCCAATTCGATTGGCTGAAAGACTATGAGAACCAAGAAGTAACGGGGAAAGTGTGCTTGGCCGAGGTGCGTTTCAAGAACGACCGGAAAGACTATTTCACTTACCCCGAAGATTTGGATCTGGAAGTAGGCGAGCTGGTGGCGGTAGAGACAGCCATCGGACACGACATCGGCATCGTCACCTTAATGGGCGAAATTGTGAAACGCCAAATGAAAAGAAAGCATTTCAGAACGCCGCTCAACGAGATGAAGAAAATCTACCGTCGGGTACGTCCTAACGATGTGGAGAAATGGCTTGCCGCCATCAAATTGGAAGACAGTACTTTAGCGCGCACACGAACCATTGCTGAGAACCTCGGCTTGGAAATGAAACTGAACGATGTTGAATATCAGGGCGACAAGTCCAAGGCCATCTTCTATTATACCGCCGAAGGCCGTGTCGACTTCCGTGAGCTCATCAAGAAACTGGCTGAAGAGTTCCGCATCAGGATTGAGATGCGGCAGATTGGCGTACGACAGGAGTCGGCCAAACTGGGCGGTATAGGCTCATGCGGACGTGAGTTGTGCTGTGCCTCATGGATCAGCGACTTCCAGTCGGTCTCGACCAGTGTGGCCCGCGTACAACAGCTCTCGCCCAACCCACAGAAGCTGGCCGGTCAATGCGGCAAACTGAAATGCTGCCTCAACTTCGAGTATGAAGCCTACACGGAAGCATTGAAGGCTTTCTCCGACCCGAACATTGTGCTGCACTTTGAAAGCGGCGATGCCGTACACCAGAAAAACGACGTTTTCAAAGGCATCATGTGGTATTCCTACACCAACAACAAGAGCAACATCATGGCCATCCCTGTCGACAAGGTGAGAGACATCATCGCCATGAACAAAAAAGGACAGAACCCCAAGAAGTTGGAAGATTTTGCCGTTACACAGGAAGCCCACACCAACACCAACGAAGGCTACGGCGAGGCAGACTTAAAGAAAATGAGTGATTGATATGAAGCTATTTGAGACAATAATGCGGAATACCGAATGTGGAATGCGGAAATGGAGCAAAGCCAAGCGTTGCTTTCCGTCATTCCGGATGCTGTGCTCCGCATTCCTAATCGGGCTGATGATTCCACTTTTGGCCTCATGCAACGACGACTTCGACAAGCGCACCGTCATCCCAGAGGCAGAGTGGCAACAGGAGAACAGGGTAGCCTTTGACGTCGACATCAAAGACACCCTAAGAGGCTATGAGTTCGGCATCGGGCTACGCCACCTCGAAAACTACCGTTACAGCAACCTTTTTGTATTTCTCCACACCACGATGCCCAATGGCAACCATACACGCGACACCATAGAGTGTACGCTCGCCACGCCTGAAGGCAAATGGATAGGAAAGAGCAGTGGCAGCATGCGTGAACTGACCGTGCCGCTTAACGAGAACCTCCTCTTCCCCCTATCGGGAACCTACCATTTCGAAATCGAACAAGCCATGCGCGAGCCCGTGTTGAAAGGCATCTCCGACATCGGACTTTACATCGAAAAACAATGATGACATGTACCATCAAAAGAAAACCAAACCAGTCAAGTCGCATGCCATCAGAAACCTATGGATTATTTTTGGGTCGCTGGTGCTGCTCCTCGTCCTGTTCTTCATCTGTGTCGCCAAAGGCATCTTCGGCACCATGCCTACTTTCGAGGAATTGGAAAACCCAAGAACCAACTTGGCCTCCGAGATTATTTCTGCGGACGGCAAAATCCTAGGCACCTACTATGTGGAGAACCGAAGCAACGTGCGCTATGCAGAGCTCTCGCAACACATGCCGGAAGCCCTCATCAGTATTGAAGACGAACGTTTCACCAACCACTCGGGCATTGATGAGAAAGCCCTATTTCGCGTGGCTTTCGGCGTGCTGACCGGCAACAAAAAAGGCGGCGGCAGCACCATTACCCAGCAATTGGCCAAAAACCTCTTCCCGCGTGGTGAAAACCTCAGCAAACCCAAACTTGTACTGCGGAAGTTTCAGGAATGGGTTACTGCAACCAAACTGGAATACAACTATTCCAAGGAAGAAATCGTTGCCATGTATTTGAACACAGTGGCCTTCGGCCACAACGCCTTCGGCATCCGATCGGCAGCCAAGACTTTCTTCGACAAAACTCCAAAAGACATGACCATCGAAGAATGTGCCTTGATGGCAGGCGTAGTGAACGCACCCACGCGCTACAGCCCTATCCGCAACCCAGAACGCTCATTAGAACGGCGCAACTTGGTACTCAGAAAGATGGCTGACAATGGTTACATCACCGAAGCCGAGCGCGACTCCATCTCGCAAATTCCTTTGGATATGTCGCGTTTCAGTGTCATGGACCACAACACAGGGCAAGCTACCTACTTCCGCGAGTTCCTGAGAGGCGAACTTAACGAATGGGCCAAGAGTACAACCCGTGCCGACGGCCATCCTTACAACATCTACCGTGACGGTCTACGTATCTATACCACAATCGACTCGCGCATGCAAAACTATGCCGAAGAAGCCGTCAAAGAGTTTATGGGCAAAGAACTACAGCCCTCTTTCTACAAGCACTGGAAAGGACAGAAGAATGCACCCTTCTCTAATATGACTGCCGACCAGATCGACCAAATCCTTGAAACCTCGATGAAACGATCCGACCATTACCGTGCCCTCAAAAACGAAGGCATGTCCTGGGATTCCATCAAGGCCGAATTCAACCGGCCAATACCCATGACTGTCTTCTCGTGGAACGGTCCCATCGACACGGTCATGTCGCCCATGGACTCTATCCGCTATTACAAATGGTTCCTACAGGCCAGTTTGGTTTCCATCGAGTCGCGAACAGGCCATGTGAAAGCCTATGTGGGCGGCTTGGATTACCGTTTCTTCAAGTACGACCACGTTACGCAGGCACGCCGACAAGTGGGTTCCACCTTCAAGCCCTTCCTGTATTCGTATGCCATGGGAGACAGCGAATTCACGCCCTGCACAAAGATTCCCAACATCCCATACAACATCGAGCTTCCGGACGGGCGTTTCTGGTCGCCGGGCAACACCGGAAGCGGCGGTGATGAAATCACCTTGAAGAGCGCCTTAGCGCAATCCAACAACTGGATCTCGGCCTACTTGATGAATCACTACGGCCCCGAGGCCATCATCACCCATGTTCGCCGTATGGGCGTGGAGTCGCCCATCGATGCCGTACCTTCCATCTGTCTGGGCACATGCGACTTGAAGCTGATAGAGATGATCGGTGCCATGAGTACCTTTGCCAACCAAGGTGTCTACATTAAACCCCTATTCATCACACATATCGAAGACAAGAACGGCAATGTCATCTACCGCAATTCATCTGAAGAGTCGGAGGCCATGAGCGAACTCGCGGCCTATAAGACGATTGAACTGATGAAAGGCGTGGTGCAAAGCGGTACAGGTGTGCGCCTGCGCTCGAAATATGGCTTCACAAACCCTATCGCGGGCAAGACGGGCACCACGCAAAAGAACAGTGACGGCTACTTTATGGGCATCACCCCCGACCTCACTACGGGCGTTTGGGTGGGTGCCGACGACCGTAGCGTGCACTTCCGCTCCACCGCATTGGGACAAGGCTCACGCACAGCATTGCCCATCTGGGCCATCTATATGCAAAAGGTATACGCCGACAAGAGCTTGAACATAAGCAAAGGTGACTTCCCCAAACCCTATGCTCCCGGTGTCGACCTCAACTTCGACTGCAATCGTTACGATGACGGTGACGGCGAAATCATCGAAATCATTGATGAGTATTAATAATAGAAACGATTGGCCAAAGATACTTCGGCGCACCAAGCTACCGCAGTATCAAAGGTCACATGCCAAAACAAGAATAATATGACCTCAAATTTTGTTGACTACGTCAAGATATTTTGCCGATCGGGCAGGGGTGGTTCGGGTTCACTGCATTTCCGCCGTGAGAAATACATCCCAAAAGGCGGCCCAGATGGTGGCGACGGCGGTCGCGGCGGCAATGTCATTTTGCGCGGCAATGCCCAACTCTGGACCTTGCTCCACCTGCGCTACACCAAACACATCTACGCTGGCGACGGCGTGCCCGGTGGCAAAAACCAACTCACCGGTGCCGCTGGTGATGACGTGTACATCGACGTTCCCTTGGGCACGGTGGCCTACCGTTCGGAAGACCACAGCTTGATAGGCGAAATCACCGAAAACGGACAGCAGGTCGTACTGCTCAAAGGCGGTCGAGGTGGCAAGGGCAATGCCTTCTTCAAGACTGCCACCTTGCAAGCTCCAAAGTTTGCACAGCCCGGCGAGCCCCAGCAAGAGGAATGGATTACCCTGGAGTTGAAGTTGCTGGCCGATGTCGGTTTGGTCGGATTCCCCAATGCGGGAAAGTCGACACTGCTATCAGTTGTGTCGGCCGCCAAACCCGAGATAGCCGATTATCCTTTTACCACCCTGGTGCCCAACCTCGGCATCGTCAGCTATCGAGGTCATCGCAGCTTTGTCATGGCCGACATCCCAGGCATTATCGAAGGCGCGGCCGAGGGCAAGGGATTGGGCATTAGATTCTTACGTCACATCGAAAGAAACTCTACCTTGTTGTTCATGGTGCCGGCCAACAGCGACAACGTGAAAAAGGAATACGACATCCTGCTCAAGGAGTTGAAGGAATACAACCCCGAGCTGATGGACAAAGACCGCGTTTTGGCCATCACAAAATGTGACCTTGTAGACGACGACACCATCAAGGAAATCAAGAAGCACCTGCCAAAGAAAGTGCCTCACGTTTTCATCAGTTCCGTCGCCCAGCAAGGCATTGACGAGTTGAAGGACTTGATTTGGCTGACCCTGAATAAGAATGACGGAGAGGAAGACTGGTGAACAGAACAATTGCCGTCCAAATTATTGGGTGTTTTGCAGGAAACTGCACATAAAAAACTCTTGAAATACTAATTTCGCAATACCATACCTATGAATTACCTTACCGATCTTGACTCTGACCTATTCCTCTTTCTCAACGGCCTTCATGCCGATGGGATGGACAAAGTTATGGTACTCATTACCGACATGTGGATATGGTTTCCGCTGTATTTTTTATTATTGTATTGGACAATAAAGCAGTATGGCAAGCGCAGTTGGTGGGTCTTTTTGGCAGTCGGGCTTGTTGTGCTCTGCTGCGACCAATTGGCGTCTCATGTCTGTAAA
The DNA here is from genome assembly GCA_041842265.1 of Candidatus Limimorpha sp. Taxonomy (GTDB): domain Bacteria; phylum Bacteroidota; class Bacteroidia; order Bacteroidales; family F082; genus Limimorpha. The sequence continues at coordinate 5,918 of JBGYWU010000259.1, forward strand.
CCCGTTTTTCAACGGTTAAGGCCTTGCTACAATGCTGATTTTCAGAATCTTCTTTACCTTCCCAAAGGCATGGCTGGTGGGAAATTCGGTTTTGTCTCCTCCCATGCCGCCAACACCTTTAGTGTGGCCGTCTTTCTGACACCATTCTTAAAGAAATACACTCCTTGTTCGGCTATTCTGCTATTTTTTTGGGCCTTCGTTTCAAGCTACAGCCGCATCTACATCGGCTACCACTACCCTGGCGACATCCTATGTGGTGCCCTTCTTGGCGCTGCAGTAGGATTGGTTTTTTGGAAGCTGTTTAAAGTAATCGTGATGAAAAGAGCCTGGGAATCAGAATAATATATTAGGATTTGGCCCTGAGTCTCTGTCATAGAACACCACTTGGATGGTCGATTGTAGTTCAATACCGCAAAGTGATGCCAACTTAGCCTTGTTCAAGGCGAGTTCAAGGTAACCGTGTGTGCCAAAGATGGCTACCAACTCCACTACATCAACATCCAGATAGCTGTCCGAAATCTCGTCAACGGTATACAAGTCGCCTTTGACCATGATGGTGAAATCGCGGTCGCGGCGTTCTTGCTCAAAGAGTTCTTTGGAAATATTGGTAATCAAGTTATCGTATGAATCGATATACATCACCACGCCTTCGATGATATTGTCGCGGGCGACAGCACAGAAGGCGCCGCCTGGATTCAGTTTCAGGCGCGGCTCTCCGATACTGGAGAGCGGCTCTCCCTTGGACAGCATCACGGCCACTTTGGCAAAACGATCACGAGTGGCGAAAGTGAAGAAATCGGAATCCTGCATCACATCAATACATACTGCCTCGTGATATTTCCCGTCGAGGATATGGCTGAAGATGCCGTTGTCGGTCGAGATGAAATACTGCCCCTCGGCCTTCACCACCACATGCGGGCATTCCGTCGACTCAATGCTGTCGACAGCGATGATGTGAACCGTTCCGGGAGGAAAGCAACGATAGCAATTCTTTAGCGTGAAACCCGCCTGAGAAACATTAAAAGGCTCAATTTCATGGGTAACATCCACAATGATAGCCGTAGGCAACTGTGACAGAATTCTTCCTTTCACTGCTGCGGCATAATAATCTTTCGTTCCCCAATCGCTTGTTAATGTGATAATTGACATCGTCACCAAAAATATAATAGAGATTTTGCAAAGGTATA
>JBGYWU010000260.1:0-3644 GCA_041842265.1 Candidatus Limimorpha sp.
CAGTCGTCCATGAGCCGAGATGGTCTTTGAACGCATAGCGCACCTCGGGACGGTATCCATCGCGCTGCTCCACCACGGCGAACACACCGCCGGGGCCACTCAGGTAGGTGAGCCAGCGGACTTGGCCGTTCTCGGTAATGCGCTCGCAATGGCCCACATAGTCCTTGCGGCGTTCCTCGCTGCCGTTCAGGGTCTGTAGCATGGTCACGCGCTGGCGGTCGTAGCCGTAGCGGTAGGTGAGGGTGTGCCCGCCTTGGGTGATGGTTTCCGCTTTGTCGTACATGGTGTAGGTGATGGTCTGGCCGTTGGCGGCGAAAGGCGTGCTGTTTACTGCCGCGCTGTTGATGGCATGGGGCCGCAGCTGACCGTCGGGGCCGGTGTAGCCATACGCCGCCGAGGTGAACACAGTCAGCCCGTCGGCTTCCTTGTGGGTCATGCGGCCAAGTTCATCGTAGGCGATGGTGCTTTGCACCGTGCCATTGAGGGTGATGCCGGTCAAGCGGTCAAGCTGGTCATAACTGAATCTTTCTTCCATATTGCGGGCATGGTCGTATCGCGCCGCTAAATTACCTAAAATATCGTATTCATACGACAAATCCTGCAAAGAATTATCATCGTCAAGGGTGGTGATGGCATTCAGACGCCCTGTACACTGGTCAAAATCACGCTTTGTGACGTATCGTCCTCCGGTGGTGTTGGCGGTGATATGACCTAAGGCATCCATTCTGTTGGTGCGCCAAAGCTCATTATTCCCGGAGTCTGAGAGCGTTTCGAGATAGCCGTTGGCGTGGTAGCCTTTGTGCACTACGAAACCCGAAGGATAGGTAACGCTGGCCACACGCGAGGCTTGGTCATAGGTGTATGAGGTATTAAAGCTTTGGTTCGGTCGTGCCTCGGACACCTTCTTCAAGCGGCAGAGTTCATCGTAGGAATAATAAACCATTTGTTCCTTATCGTTGTAGAAAATCCATTCCAACAGCCCTTTGGCCCCCTCGCGTTCTGAATATTTCCACCGTGTAACATCGGCATTTTGTGTCTCAATGTTGCTTTCGGTGCGGAGTGTGGTACGCCCCAACACATCATATTCGTATTCGGTGATGTTGTGTTTTGGCGATTCGGTGCGCACAAGTTGGCCGTAGGCGTTGTAGGTGCTTCTCACGATGCCGTAGTTGGGGTCGTGGAGCATGGTGCGGTTGCGGGCATTGTCGTATTCCACACTGATTCGTGTGGCTTGCTGCTGCCCCACTTGCGACCATTTCAACTGGCCGTCAGGATAATAGTCGTAGAAAACGGGAGTGCCATTCTCGTCAATGCTTTCCACGGTGCGGCCGGTAATGTCAGCCCGCTTGGTGGTAACTTTCGGATAATCGGGGTCTGTCCAAGTAACATACTGTGTGCTCAAACCCTGATACCAAATGGAAGAAGCCAACCCGTCAGGGGTTTCGGTGAGCACAAGGCGGTTGTAGTTGTCGTATTGGAATGTGGTCCACATAATGCTTGACGATGGCGCATCTTCAAAATAAGGCATACCTTCTTTGTAAAGCAGGCCCTTGTCATTGTAAATGTAATCCTTGTAAACCATCAAATTGCTCATGCTTGGCACAACACTGCGGAGTTTCTTTCCCATGGCATCGTAATAGATACGCGTTTCGCCCGATCCGGTGGATTTGCTCTTTTCATAATAATAAGCACCAGCGGGCGCATGGCTGTCACCGCTCTGTACCCAGCAGGTTTCCGAATAGTTTTGGGTCCCGTCAGGCCTGACAACTGTTGTGGAAATGCCCAATGGGTCTGTAATATAGTTTGTTACTAGTCCATTACAATCAGTTTGTTTCTTCAGATAGCCGTAATTGTTGTCGTATTCGTGTTCAACTACATAATCAGCAGGATTGGTTTCTCTCACAAGGAACCGACCATCGGGACTGTAATTATATTCGGAATATGTCCACGGCAAATCGCCCGCCAAATCCGACAACCCCTGGCTTGCCTTTTGGCCTAATGCTGTGTATTTATACAGATTTACGGTGGCAAGCGGATCAGAATCCGTCTCCACTCCACCAGGATAATTCACAACGTTTGCCACCAAAAACGGATTTGGCTCATAATAATAAGAATATGTTGTCAGGTTCCTCACTTCTTCGTTGGGAAAACCTACACGGCTCGCTGTAGTGCGGACAGCGCGCGGACGGTTGATGGCCCATGTGTTCACTTCGTTTGAACCTTCGGGCAAATATTCGGTTTCCGTCAAGGTTTGGAACTCGCAGTCCGATGCCGATGCTGCTGAAGCATTGTCGGCTACGCCCTGTCGCGACTGGATTGGTTTGAGCAAGAAGGTATAAATCGGCAAGTCGGGATTGTAATTTGTGTCTAAATCCTCATACTCGGTTTCTGCAATGGTTTTCTTGAGCAGATACTGAGGTTGGTCGGGGTCATAACTATAGTTTACGGTTTTCTTTACCATCGGAGTGAAAACATTAAACCAATAATGGAGTATCGAAGCCGTCCCACCCAATACTTTGATTTCGTTCTCAAACTCCGTCTTTGAGATTACCGCGTCATATCGGTTCAAAGTCCGTTCTTCGGCCAAGGCCATGTAATCTGTATAGATGGAATTTGGCCAGCTTGTTTCCACAAATTCATAGTCTTGTTCGGTGCGGCTCTGTATTTGCCCCGATAAAGCGGTTTGAGAAGCCTTCCATCGGAAGCCGATAAAGCCTAGGCCTTTTTTGTCCATTACGGCATTCTTGTATTGATACGAGGTTGCGCTCACTGTTTCGGGGTTGTGGATATTCCATTGCATCACCTTTTTCAGGCCTTTCATCGGCAAAGCGCAGGTTTGGTTATAGGCTGCCGAACTGCCTGTGGCTAACGGAGTGAATCTGTAGAAATTATCTGAACTGGGATTGCGCAAGTCGGGCATGAGATAGTCGTATTCAAACTGGCATCGGTTGCCCATACCGTCAGTGATTTTAGTCACCGTATAACGATTGGTGATGGGCTTGCGGCGCACGATGAGGTTTTTGGTGAACATACTCACATTTTCGCGACCGTTGAAGTTGCCTACAACTATGGAGTTGTATGGCGCAGCATCAAGACCTACCGTGGAAAGCTGATATTCCTGTATGCTGGCAAAACGCGCTTCATGATAGTTGCCCACCAACTCAGAGGATATGGGGGCATAGAGGATTCTCAGTTTGCCTTGGTCGGTGATAACGGCGATATCGGATTTTCCGTCTCCGTTGTAGTCGCTGACGGTCATAAACTTATAGTCGTCTTGCTGCATATATTTCAGCGAGAAACCATGGTTGCCCGGATCAGCAAGCCCAATATCGGAGGATCTCACCTTATTAGAGGGCCAATGGAGAGTTGTTTCCTTAAACAAGTTGATAAACCAACTTCCGTGACCACTGCCATCTTCAATGTAAGACAGCACGTCAGGTTTACCATCGCCGTTGAAATCGCCCGGAAACACCTGATGCCAAGGGCTGAGAAAACTGTTGCTCACGGTTTCATAGCCACTGAGATCGGATTTCAGCCGCAGCAATCCAGTACACTCTAATTCTGTATCGGAATAATAGATTTCCGAAAGTCCGTCTCCGTTGAAGTCGCAGGCAAACATTTTCTCCACATCAAGCACCATGTCA
>JBGYWU010000261.1:0-6428 GCA_041842265.1 Candidatus Limimorpha sp.
AGGTCGTTATCCATACGGGCGAAGAGGGAAAGGCTGTAATGCCGCGTGAGGCGGTAGTCGACGGAGGCCACGGTACGGAGGTTGTCGACATAACTCCGTTTCGGGTCGTTGGTGAGCCAGAACAGCTCTGTCGAAAGGGCGTATTTGAAACGGCTGTTGGGTTGCTGATAGGTCACCTTGAAACGGTTGCGCCAATACAGCCTTGGATTGACACGGTGCTCACCCGTCCGCTCGTCGAAGAAAGTGCCCATGGCCTTGCTGCGCAGCTGGAACTTGAAGCGACGGTAGGTCTCGGTATAGGTAACGGCCAAACCCAAACGGCCACGGTTCTCATAATAGCCTCCGTCATTGTGCCGACGGACATAGTCGGCGGTGAGGCCGATATTCATACGATTGTGCAAGCAGGAATAATCCACGCCCACCGAATTGAGCCAACGGTCGAGTTGCGAGCAGTTGTGGTCGAAGCGCAGCTCCTCCTCTGCCGAAAGGCCAAAATGCCCACCCAAGCCTACCTCCGCCTCGGCCGAGACGACGCCACCGAAATCGGTCGCGCGCTCGCTTTGGGCGAAAGCCGCCATCGAAACGGCAAGGAACAGTATGAGTAATAGCCTCTTCATCAAGATCAATCGAAATCCTTCAGTTTTGTAATCGTATCAATGGTATTCACCTCTCCGTCGATGGGCTTGTAATACACCTTGACGAAAGCCACGTCACGCAGGTAGTCGATGTGACCGACTTCCACTTTCGAGATGTCGAGCCCCGTGCGCTCAATGAGGTCGGCCTTCAGGTCGTTCTCCTTGCCGTGCTTGGTGTTCTCGATGCGGTCGTAAAGGATGACCTTCGTCGCCGTATGCTTCAGTAACTTGGTTCCATCAAGGATCCATATAATCAGCACCGTCAGCAGGTTGACCAAAAGCAGCTCCGAATAACTCGTTGAGAGTGCCATACCGTTGACGATACTCAGACCCATCACCACGAAGAGGTAAGTCATCTCGCGAATCTTGATGGTCTCCGTCCGATAGCGTATCATGCCGAAGATGGCAAAGAGTCCCAAGGCGTAGGCGATGTTCATCTTCATGTTCTCCATTAGCGAGATGATGAGGAAGATGACCGCGGCAAACATGATGAAGGTGTAGTAGTAGTCCTTGCGGTTGGCCTTTTTGTAATAGAAGAAATGGATGATGACCCAGCAAACGATAAGGTTGAACACAAAGCGGATGAGTGTCGTCCAAAGGCTCTGGGCATCGAAAAGCGGAACGCCTAGGAAGTCCATCGTGGAGGCGCCACCGCCAAATTCGCGGGCAATGTCAGGATCGAAGTCCTGCATGTTGATTTGTAAGAGATTCATATTGTTGATTGTTGTTTGTTTGACTTATGGGCGATAGCCTGTGGCATTGGCCATAGTCGTTAATTTCTCTATCCTTCTAAGCTTTTTCTTGAACCGGTTCTGCTTCACCTCGGGGCGGGTCAGACAGGTGCCGATACAGTATTTGCTGACCTTGAACGGCCTGATTCTCATTTCGAAGAGCACATCCTTCAGCAACGAGCGGGCACGGCCGTCCTGCTTGAGTTCCATCACAACGAGCGGTGCCAGCGAGGCGGTGTTTCCGTTGCGCAGGTTCTCGAAACGCAGGTTGCAATCGATGGTGAGGCGCTCCGTCTTGCCGTAGTTTACCAAGGTGAGGCGGTCGAAGATGGAAGCAAGATGCGGACTCAACATATTCACTTCATAAGGCTGCTTTTCAGCCAGAAACGCCGCTGCATAGGGGTTGTCAATGATGTTGGGCATGAGTTCCACCTCAATGCGTTTCTTTTTGGTGCGGCCTTTGTTGTTCTTGTGTTTCACCTCGCAGAAGGTCAGGTGGGAGTTGACATAGGTACGCACGCGAACCTTGTCGCGCACCAAGTGACGGTCATGGTGGATAAGGTACATTGTCAGATCGGGCGTGTCATAATACACGGTGTTATAGGGCGACGTCCGTTTGCCTCCCACCTCCTGGACATAGTAGCTGTTGCTGATTTCCAACAAAATGGCATGCAGTTGTCCCTCCGTCACCACATATTTCGTGTCGATACGGTTCATCAGCTTCACGGCACTCATCTCATCAAGTGAGATGGGGTTCATGCCTTGCACTATGTCGAGAATCTTATCCATCAGGCCTTATTTGGGCACATACTCAAAAGTCTTCACCGATTCCAACTTGCCAGTCGGATAATAGTTTTTCTGACATTTCTTGGAGCCGTCTTCGTTGTACTCGAACTTGCGGATACGTACCACCTTGTTGCGGTCGTTATACTCGATTTCGCGTACCACCTTGGCCGTGATGTTGCTGTTGGCGGGGTATTCGCTCACCACGCGCCATTTCTGGCCATAACTGGCGTATTCGATTTCCTCAACCTTGCGGCCCAACTCGTCGTAAGTCGTCACACGGTCGAGGAAGGCGCGTTTGTCGCCTGCCGCCGTATTCCATTCTTTCAGTACCATGCCCTTGCGGTTTTCGCGCTTGATAATGGTACTCTCTGAGACCGACTGCGCCATTGCTCCGAGCGAGAAGGTGCAAAACGCCAAGAATATCATCAGTTTTTTCATATCCATTAGATTATTTTGATTTCAAATATCGAAATACCGGATCCCTGTCTCTTGTTACGCAGTTCCATGCCTTTATACATTGATAATCACCTCAAACTGTTCTTCAAGCTCGTACACCTGACCCGGCTCGTCCACCACAATGGTTTGGAAAATGAATTCGGGCACTTCATTGAAGTTCTCCGTCACTGTGAAGACTTCATATTCGCCGGGTTGCAGTTTCTGGAAGGCAAAATAGCCCTCCGGACCCACGCGGGTATCGTCGAACGAAACATCTTGACCCGGCCTGCGGATATAGACACGATGTTCACAAGCCCAGCCCTCGCCCCGATAGCTGCCGTTGTGGTAATAGGAGGCATGAACACGGCCTTTTACAATAGATGTGCCGTATGCCTTGCCCTCGTGGATATAAAGGGTCGGCACTTGAGCCACCGCCCCATGCGACAAACTGACCGTTTCGCCCACTGCCACTTTCTCGCCCGAAGGCAGGGTGGAATAGGCAAACACAGTGTAGTCGCCGGGCCTCAGATACTCAAACCGATACATGCCGTCGGCATTCGTTTCCGCATCGTCACCGAAATAGGCCCCATCGCCGTAGATGACGAATACATCGGTTTTGGCGGCAACCAAGGTATCGGGAACCAGAGAATAGTCATCAGCATGGTGCACCAGTTTCACAAAGCCTTGCACCGTGCCCGTACCGCCTTCGCCCGGGCCCTTATTGCAGGCGGGCAAAAGTATAGTCACCACAATGAGAGCCAATAATGAGTTAATTGTCTTATTCATATTCATCGAAATTTTGAGTTTGCAAAGATAAACATTCAATGCTTTGCGCAAGGGGAAGTTATCCAATAATAATGCCAAAACACAAAAAACAACTTTGTGAAAGCTTATTTTTGCATAAGTCGCAGGCTTTTTGAAGATGTTTCATTTCGTTCGGAGTTTCATTGCCCGATTTCCTTCAGCTATTTGCCGAGGTCACTGATGTTGCCACACACCTTCTTCAACACACTTACAAAAGTCTTCAAATCTTCTTCCGAGATGCCCTCTACGGCTTTGTTCATCGTTTCGATGGCAAGCTGTTTGGTTGAATCCTTGAGTGCCTTGCCCTCAGGTGTAACCACAATATTGTTGACCCGTCGGTCCTCCTTGGCCACTGACCGAGTAACAAGGCCTTTCTTTTCTAAGTTGTCGACAAACTGTGTTACCGAATTCTTGTCCTTCTGAATGATGAAGGCGATGGCCTGTTGGGTGAGTGCACCTTCGTTCCATAGCGTATCCATAACAAGATATTGCTCCGCAGTCAGGTTGACACCTTGTTGCTTAAACACTTCTGCGAGGTACTTTTTGAGCCTGCAATTCAAGATGTTGACATATACGCCAACTTGTTTCACGAGTATCATATTATCTTATTTTTGGGATTATCTCATAATATGAAAGTGCAAAGATAGGGATAATATTGGGATAGTGCAAGAGATAGCCAAAAAAATAAGACTACCAAAAACCAAAACCGTCATGGCGGCTGCCATGACGGTAAAATGTTAGAATAGTCTTGGAAATTGAAGACAGGAGTTATTCAATTCTCATATCCGGTACCTCAGTGCCGTCGTAGTAACCTTTGCCGAGCTTCTGTCGCACTTCGGCAAAAGCATTCAATGTGTAGTTCACATCGTCCATGGTGTGGGATGCGGTTGGGATAATACGGAAGATGATCATGCCTTTGGGAATGACGGGATATGTGATGACCGAGCAGAAAATCCTGTAGTTTTCGCGCAGGTCCATGGCGATGTTGGTGGCCTGCGCCACATCGCCCTGCACATGAACCGGTGTCACGCAAGCCTCGGCGGGGCCAATGTCGAAACCCAGGTTGCGGAAGCCTTGTTGCAAGGCTCGGGTCACCTTCCAAAGTTGGACACGCAAGGCATCGCCCTCGGCACTGCGTATGATTTCCAGGCGTTTCTCGCAGCCTTCCACGATAGCTAAGGGAAGGCTCTTGGCGTACATCTGTGAACGCATATTGTAGCGCAGATACTCAATGACATACTTCGGTCCTGCCACGAAACCACCAATGATGGCCATGGCCTTGGCGTAGGCGCCAATGTAAATGTCGATATCGTCCATCACACCAAAATGTTCTGATGTGCCACGCCCGTTGGAGCCCATCACACCGAAGCCGTGGGCGTCATCGATAAGGATACGGAAGCCGTATTTCTTTTTCAGGGCAACGATGCCTGCCAAGTCGCCCAAGGCCCCTGTCATGCCATAGACACCCTCGGTAATGACGAGGATGCCACCGCCCGTCTTGGCCACCACCTCTGTAGCAACCTTCAACTTCTTCTCCAAGTCTTCCATGTTGTTGTGGCGGTACTTGTACTTATTGCCAATGTGAAGACGGATACCATCCAGAAGACAGGCATGCGCTTCATTGTCATAAACGATAACGTCATGCGAACCAACCAAGGTGTCGATGGTCGACACGATACCTTGGTAGCCGAAGTTGAACAGATATGCGGCTTCCTTTTTCTCAAAGTCAGCCAACTCGTGTTCAAAATGCTCATGCATACGGGTATGACCTGTCATCATACGCGCACCCATAGGTGCAGCAAGACCATATTTGGCTGCGGCTTCGGCATCTACGCGACGCACCTCGGGATGATTGGCCAAGCCCAAATAGTTGTTCAAGCTCCAGCAAAGCACCTCTCTGCCGTTGAAAATCATGCGTGGCCCAAGTTCACCTTCCAGACGTGGAAATGCGAAATAGCCATCGGCACGTTCGCGGTATTGCCCAATCGGGCCTCCAGAATCCTTTGATATTCTTTCAAATATGTCCATTGTATTTGTTTTTCAGTTTATAGTTGTCAATATTACGGATGTTACCGTGGCGGCACCCCTGTCGGTCGCCATTTCCCGACAAAAAATGTCCCGCACATCTGCCTCTTTGAGCAGATTTTGAAGCCACAAAAATAGTAAATATATTGATTATCCCGGCATGAAGGAATTATTTTTATCTTTGCAGCCAAAAGTAATGTAAAGTAAAGTGATTTTGTGCCCCCATGCTCCCCCTTAAAAGGGAGAGCGCAAAGCGGAGCAGAAAGAAGGAACCGGCAGGTGCCCCCCAATTAAGGGCGTGCCCGAAGGGCGGGGATTAAAAAAGACCCGACTCGAAAAAGCTGAAACAATGATAGACCTAAAAAACAAAACCGCTCTCGTCACTGGCGGCGGCACGGGAATCGGACGGAGCATCGCGCTGCACTTGGCCAAGGAAGGCTGCCATCTCGTCCTAACGGGTTTGGGCATCAACGACCTCAATACTGTGAAGGCCGAGTGTGAGCAATTTGGCGTGCGCGCTTACGCCATCGAGACACAACTTGACGACTATTCTTCCATCGACCGGCTTTACGACTATGTTGTCGGGCAAGCGCTGAGCATTGACCTCTTTGTGCTCAACGCCGGCATTTCGCAGCGTGAGAAGGCCTTGGACACCGACATCAGCGTGGATGAGAAAATCATGAAGATAGATTTCCTCAGTGGGGTGTATCTCGTGAAGAAGTTCAAAGAAATGATCAAAGCCAAGGAGCATGTGCAGTTTAGTGTAACAACTTCGTTATCTGGACTTTTCGGTTTCCCATTGCGTTCGGCTTATTGTGCCGCCAAACATGCCTTGTTCGGCTTCTACGAATCATTGGAGCTGGAATACGACAATATCGGTGTTACTTTCCTCATCCCGGGGCGTATCAACACGCAGATCAGCAAGAATGCCCTCCACGGCGACGGCACCGCCCACGCCAAAATGGACGCGGGACAGGCCAACGGCCTCTCGGTAGAGCGTTGCGGCGCCATC
>JBGYWU010000262.1:0-21005 GCA_041842265.1 Candidatus Limimorpha sp.
AGTTCGATGTCGTCCAAGACCGCCTTCTGCCCTAGGTTCTTGATGGTCGTGCGGATGTCCTTCAGTCCTTGGAGGCGGAACTGTATCGTATTAATATAAGGTGTATCTACCCGCCCGATGAAATCGACGAAATGGCGCAGCACGGCGTAGGATTGGGCAATCTCCTCCCCCGTCCGCATCATCGGCATGTCGAGCATCCAACGGCGGGTGTAGCCTGCTTGGAGTTCGAGTTGATCGAACACGTAACGCAGTCCGCAGGGTGATTCTATGTGGTCTCTCAATTGCATAGCACTGGGTCCGCGGACGCTTCATCCGCATATTTGTTTTTCATTAAATCATACACCGGAAAATGGATGGCTTCCGTCAGTTTGGCACAAAGCGTGTCGGAGTCAAGTGTCACGCCCATGGGCGAGGTCGGGTTGACGGTCACAGCAATCAACTTGCTCTTTTGCAGCACACGGATCTTGCCTCCTATCTTCAAAAACAGCCGATACTGCTGGGGCGACACGAAAATTTTGGTAAAATCTCGAACCACCAACTCGGTTGTTTTCAGTTTGGGGTTTTTTCTGACTTTCTCAAGGAAGCCGTCTACCAACGCTCCAGCCACAAACAGCGTCTTGCAGCCGTCCATTCCCTCGAATCGGAAATCTTGCGACAGCGACGACACCGTCTCGATTTCGTGCAGCGCACCTTCCAAGTCCACGAACCAAACGCCTTTTTCGATGGGCGCCAGTTGAAGGATGTTCTCGGGATTTGTCAGTTCGATGTTGATAAGTCCAACAATATACTGGGTTTGCTGCACCAAGGTCGTCATGTTGGTGGAATACGCCGCACCCGTGGCCAAAATCATGCTCTGGCTCACGGCGGGCGAGGCCAGACTCAACCGCGAAAGGGCCCCGTCGATAATCACCAACTCGATGCCCACGCGGTGCATGTCTTTCATCCAGCGTTTCAGTCCGGTGGCCGAGGAAGGTCCCGAGAGGAGTATCTTGCCTCCCGTCAGGGCTTTGGCCGTCACCACGCGACCCAGTGAGGTGTTCTCGTCGCTCACGTCAATCAGTTCGGAGACGATGCGCTTTTGGCGGTAGTGCATCTCGGACGTGCCGAAATACATCCCCTGGCGCAGGTAGATTTCGGGTTTTTGCGTGCGCGTCACTTGGTCGGTGGTCTCTCCATCAATGCCAATTGAAGTCACGGCAATGCGCTTCCTGTCGATAGGCAGGCGGTCGAGCACATAGTTCAGACTTACGGTCTTCCCAGTGTTCTTCTGCAAACCCACTATCGAGAGGCTGTCGTAGTTCAATATGTCATCGATGAAGGACATGTTTCAAAAGTATTATTCAACCAAATTTCCTTGAACAACTTCTATCTTTTCTGATACAGCAAAAGTAGTTTGTTTCAAATTTGCTATAAGCCTATCAATGTCATCTGTATTGCAGTCAATTATCTCATCAAGACCTATAATGTCGCCACTCAAAATCTTGCCTTTTTGAGCATTAGCCTCCTTTGAATCCATTGTGAGCAGGTAACATTTTGAACGACGATGAACATATTTAAGCGCAATGGCTTCAAGGTCGGCTTGCTTATAACGCTCTCGAAGGCTGGTCTTAAGCGAAAGGCTTACTGGGGTAGACTTGCAATAAAGCAAAGCATCGAAGTTTACATTTGGAACAAAGGCAACTTTAGCCTGCGTATAGAAAGGACGGATGTTTTCTCTGAAAAGCAAAGAGTATATAATGTATTCAAAGATATTTCCATGGAGATTGGGTTGCCCTGCCTTTTCCAAAGCATCCCAGTACTGTTTCACATAGTCTTTGGGCGACTCGTATTGAACTGTCATAAACGACTCACCTACTAAAAGGTTGTCAAATAAACGCGTGGAAGCCGTTTCATTTTTGGCTATTCCTTGATTTATTAATTCTCCCATTTGTTTTTCCTTTTTTAATTATGCGTTTTAATAATTGTTCCGCTGTTGCTTGTATTGCTGGAACAGCTACGGAATTCCCGAATTGTTTATAGGCTGATGCATCTGCCACCGCAATGATAAATTCATCAGGAAAGCCTTGCAATCGAGCCCATTCACGTGGCGTCATCCGTCTCCAGCCATCTCGGTTTACTTCGCCTTTAATGTTAGTTACAGGCGTGAAGTCTGTAAGGCGTTTGTCAATAACAATGTTCCTCTCTCTTCCCATTCCTCCAACAACAATGGCGTTTGCAACTCCATCATCAGGAATTATCTCGTATCCGAACCCATTACCCTTGCTTTCATGCCTCCTTCGATGCTCTATAAGTGTGTGTATATACTGTGTGGAAAGGTAATATTTAGCAGAGACAACATTCTTTTCTCGAATATCAATAAAACGTTTAGTGTTATCAGTTGGCAAAGGATAAGTAAACTCACACACATTCAAATCTTTACGGAATCCCACAATATAAACCCGTTCACGATGTTGAGGAACGCCAAAATTCATTGCATTGACAATCTGCGGATCAGGAACATAGTATCCTAAATCGTTGCGCAATACATTCAAAATAACTTCTATTGTCTTGCCCTTGTCATGTATCATTAGACCTTTCACATTCTCAAGAAAGAATGCTTTTGGCTGTTTGCGCCTAATGATTTCTGCAACATCAAAAAACAATGTACCACGTGTTTCCTCAAATCCCCGCTTCTTACCTGCCAACGAGAAAGCTTGGCAAGGAAATCCAGCGCAAAGTACATCAAAGTCGTCAGGAATGTAGTTTTTTGTTGATTCCTTTGTTATGTCACCAAAAGGCATTTCGCCATAGTTGGCAAGATAGGTTTCTTGTGCCTTTGCATCGAATTCCGATGAATAAACACATTTTCCATCAAGGTTTTGCATCGCTATTCGGAATCCTCCAATCCCTGCAAACAAATCTATAAACGTGAATTTCGGATTCTCGGGTGCAGGGAACGGCACATCGAAGAAATCAGAGAACAAGCCGTATTGGGCAGGGTCTTCGGCAACCATCCACACCTGCTCATCGGACATCTCGTCAATATCAATCGGCTGGCGGGCTTCTTTCCTTGAAAGAAACTCGCGGATAACGGCGATGATTTCCGCCTGTTCCTCTTTGTCAATCTCATTCCTGTGATTGTGAAGGAAATGGCTCAACACAGCCATCTGATTCTCGTAGGAGGTTTCGCCATACAGCCTTACGCCGTTTTCTTCGTCCACCTCTTCGGGAAAATCTACCAATGATATTTTCTTCGTTTTCGTTACCATAATAAAATAAGCTATCTCTTCAAAAACTCACGAGTGTCACACTTTGATATTGTCTGTTGTGGCGGTTTAAGGAAAAAGGATTGTGCAAAAAATGCACATTGCTTTCTTTGTCAAATGGAGCGTGAGATTTTGATATTTTCATTTCTTTGCCTTTCTATTGAACAGTCGCAAATTTTGCGACACTTTGACTATCATTTTGACTGCCATCCGAACCTGTGCATTATTTGCACAAGTTGACGCTCTTTTTGAACTTGTTCCAAAATGGAACTTGTTGCCGTTTCTCCTTTCTTTATCCGTTTGTGTCTCCAACATTCAGGCTTATGTAGAGACGCAAAATCTTGCGTCTCTACAGTTCACCTTAATTAATTATCTGTTCTCGTTCCTCTCATGCCGCTTCAAAGCCTTCGGCTCGATGTTCATACGCTCGCCTTCGAGCAGCGAGATCACGCCGTCAACGGCCTTGTCAGCCGGCACTTGTTCCTTGGCACGAGCAGCCTGACACTCGGGGCAGTTGCACTCGCTGTGGTACTCGGTCGGCTCGGTGTAGGTGGTGATGACGCCTTCGAAGTTGCGCAACACGACCTTGCCAGGAGCCTGGGAGATGACATACTGGGGCATCACAGGGGTCTTGCCGCCGCCACCGGGAGCATCGACGACGAAGGTCGGGATGCAGAAGCCCGAGGTGTGGCCGCGGAGGCCTTCGATGATCTCAATGCCTTTCGAGACGGGCGTACGGAAATGCTCCAGACCCATCGAGAGGTCGCATTGGTAGATGTAGTACGGGCGCACGCGCATTTTGACGAGCTCGTGGACGAGGTGCTTCATCACATGGACGCAGTCGTTGACGCCACGCAGCAGCACGCTTTGGTTGCCCAACGGAATACCGGCATTGGCCAGCATCTCGCAAGCGCGGCGCGACTCGACGGTCACTTCGTTCGGGTGGTTGAAGTGCGTGTTGATCCACACGGGATGGTACTTCTTCAGCATGTCGCACAGCTCGGGGGTGATACGCTGCGGGCAAACCACAGGGGTACGGGTGCCAAGGCGCACAATCTCCACATGCGGAATCTGGCGCAGGCGCGAGATGATGTATTCCAATTTCTTGTCGCTCACCATGAGGGCGTCGCCGCCTGAGAGCAACACATCGCGGACGCTCTCGGTCTTCTCGATGTATTCCAAGGCCTTCTCGATACGGTCGGGACCGCATTCGTTGTCAGTTTGGCCGGCAAAACGGCGACGGGTGCAGTGACGGCAATACATCGAGCACATGTCGGTGATGAGGAAGAGCACGCGGTCGGGATAACGATGAGTCAAGCCAGGGGTCGGCGAGTCTTCGTCCTCGTGCAACGGGTCGAGCAAGTCGGAGGCCACTTGGTGGGTCTCCAACTCGGTGGGGATGCACTGACGGCGAACGGGGTCATGCGGGTCGGTCGGGACGATAAGGCTCAAGTAATAAGGGGTGATAGCCATACGGAGGGTTGAAAGGGTTTTTTTGACACCTTCTTCCTCTTCGGGGGTCAGCTTCACATATTTCTTCAGTTGCTCGAGGGTCTCGATACGGTTCTTCACCTGCCATTTCCAGTCATTCCATTGCTCGTCGGTGACATTGGGAAACATTTGTTTTCTTCTTGATTCTGCCATGTTTTTCTGCTTTTAACTTTTGCCCTTATCCTTAGCTGTTAGCTATGCCAACAGGCAGAAAACTAACAGCTAAGGATAAGGGCTAACAGCCCATTTATGCATACAATTCCTCAAAAATCTTACGCAGTTCGGGGCTTTCGCGGAGTTCCTGTAAGGTGAATTCGGCGTGGCCTTTGGTGTAGCCGTTACCCATGATCATGTTCACGTCAGCGCCGATGCCTTCAGCACCGAGAGAAGCCTTGGTGAAGCTGGTGGCCATGCTGAAGAAGTAGACGATACCGTCGTCCTTCGTGCAGAGCACGGCGGTCATCTCTTGATCCGGGACATTGACGCAGTTGATGGTTACATCCGCCATCTTGCCGTTGGTCAGACGCTCAACGAGTTCATAGACCTGGACAGGTGTCATGCCAGCGGCACTTTCCACGATGTCGCAGAAGCCGAGTTCCTTGATGCGTTGGGTTGACTTTGGGCTGTTGGCGATACCGATTACCTTACCGGTCACTCCGACACGCTTCTTGGCTTCGTAGGCGCAGAGCATACCGCTCTTACCGCCGGCGCCGAGGATAACAACGGTCTGGCCATACTGGCAGAGCTTGGCGGTCTGGGCGGGAGCACCGGCCACATCGAGGGCACTCAGAGCGAGTTTCTCAGGCATGTCATCCGGGATCTTGGCATAGATGCCGCTTTCGAAGAGTATGGCCTTACCCTTGATGTCAACTTGGTCAACATCGGGACGGATGGCGAGGATCTCGTCGATGCGGAGTGGGGTCAGCGAGAGGCTGACGAGAGTGGCGATGCGGTCGCCTTCCCTCAAATCAATCTTGCCTTTCAAGGCATCGCCAATCTTCTCTACTTTGCCGAGGAGCATACCGCCCGAACCGGTGCGACGGTTGCGGTGCTTGCCTTGCAGCTCAACATTCAGGAACATCTCTTTCTTGATCTCTTCCATGATTTTCTCTTCGCTTGCACCGGCGCCAGCCTGTTGCTTGGCGTAATTGTGGATGTCGGTAAAGGAAGCGGAATCCACATTAAGGGTTTGCACATCGATGAGGATCTCGTTGTCCCAAATCTCATCCATGTTGTTGTTCAGTTTGTTAGCGGGTTGCGGCAGCACGCCGACGGGTTCGATGACACGGTGGGTACCGTATTTGTTACCATGTTTTTGCATCTTCGTTGTTGTTTATTTGTTTATTGTTTAAATGTTTAACTGTTGTATTCTATTGACACGGGACTTCGGGACATGAGACTGCGAGACTAATTCCGCATTCATCATTCCGCATTCCCAATTTTTAATGACGCGGTTTCAAACCAAGGATTTCACGAGCCTCACCCGAAGTGGCAATCGGGCGACCGAGCTCGTTGGCGAGGCGCACCACCTTGGCGACGAGTTCGCCGTTGGATTGTGCCAAAACACCTTTCGAGAGGTAGAGGTTGTCCTCGAAGCCCACGCGCACGTTACCGCCCATGGCGATGGCAGCGGCGGCCATCGGAAAAGCATGGCGACCGACACCCGTCACCGTCCAAGTGGAGCCAGAGGGGATGCCGTTGACGAGCCAGCAGAGGTTGGCGACGGTGGCGGGGGTGCAGCCAGGTACGCCCAACACGAAGTTGAACTGCATAGGAGCGCCAGGGGCCTGACCCTTCTTGGCCATGTTGAGGATGGTGTCGAGGTGACCCATCTCGAAGCATTCGTATTCGGGCTTGATGCCACGTTCCATCATGCGTTTGCCGAAGGCGCGCATGGTCGGCATGGAGTTGTCGAAGATCTCGTCGCCGAAGTTGCAGGTACCGCAGTCGAGGGTAGCCATCTCGGGCAAGGGGTTGGTGTCGGTGCTTTGGAGGCGTTCGTCGGGAGTCATGCCGACAGCGCCACCTGTCGAAGGAATGAGGATGACATTAGGGCAGGCTTTCAGGATGGCTTCCTCACATTCCTGGAAACGACCACGATCTTGGGTCGGGGTGCCGTCGTCCCAGCGGACATGCAGGTGCACAATGGCAGCACCGGCATCGACGGCAGACTTGGCCTCACGCACGATTTCTTCAACAGTGTAAGGCACATTAGGATTCTGTTCCTTGGTGACTTCCGCACCACAAATGGCAGCGGTAATGATTAGTTTATCCATTTTTTAGATTTCAAGATTTGTTATTTCAAGATTTCAAAATTTTCTTGTTCGGATCTTCAGATCCCCGCCCTTTGGGCATCCCTTCAAGGGGGAAACCTGTCGGGCACATAGTTTGGATTCAAATTCTGTGTCGCTTTGCGCGTCCCCCTTTGAAGGGTGGAGGTGGGGAAGATTCAAAAACACGCCTCATTTTCTCTGGCAGTCCTTAGGTGTCACGCAGGTTCCCGAGGCGCGACACACCACGACAGGCTCTTCAAGTTCGTCGGCAGCTGAGGCGGAAATATCGGGACGCGAAACGGCCACCTTGCGAGCCTCAAACTGCATGTGGCGCGAAGTGTTGCCTTCCTTGTCGATCCAGCCTTCCACCTCAATGTAGTCTCCGGCGTAAACCGGAGCCAGAAAATCAATAATGTCGTATGCGCGGAACAGGCCTTCGTCGCCGTCGCGCATAATCAAAAGTTCGGTAGCCACATCACCGAAGAGGTGAACCATGTGGGCTCCGTCAACCAAATTGCCACCGTAGTGGGCATCCTTTGCGCTCATGCGCAGTCTCAGTTTTGTCCTGTATTCCATAATGATGAATTGTTTGTTGTTATTTGACTTTCAGCAATCAGTTTTCAAAACGGTACGACCGAAACTGACAGTTGGCGTCTGATAGCCTATTATTTTTCCACATAAATCGCATCCACATAAATGCCGGAGGCATGCACCTGTTCAGGAGCAATCTCACCTGCCTTCACCAATTTTTCGGCTTCGACCACCACATAATCGGCGGCGGTGGCCATCAGCGGGTTGAAGTTGTTGGTCGTGCCGAGGAACACCATGTTGCCGAACTCATCGACGATGTTGGCGCGCAGGAAGGCGATGTCGGCCTTCAGGGGCTTCTCGAGGAGGTAGTCCTTGCCGTCCACGTTGACGATCTGCTTGCCGTCGGCCATGATGGTGCCCAGACCCGTTGGGGTCAGCACGCCGCCGAGACCCGCACCGTAGGCGCGGATGCGCTCGGCCAGAGTGCCTTGCGGGACATATTCCACGATGAGGGTACCCTCATTCTTCTGGATGGCTGTCTGCTTGTTGGTTCCCGTGTGCGACACAATGGCCTTCTTCACCTGGTGATTGCTGACCAGCTTGCCGTGGGCCACTTCGTCGTAGGCCGTGTCGTTGGCGATGATGGTGAGGTCTTTAACGCCTTTTGCCACAATGGCGTCAATGATTTGAGTGGCACTTCCCACACCGAGGAAGCCGCCAAACATAATCGTCATGCCGTCGTGAACTCTCTCGACAGCCTGCTCTAATGTAATCTGCTTGTTCATAATGAATTATGTATTGATTTTCAACTAATTTCTACCTATTTTTAAGTTTGCAAATTTACTGAATTTTCCCCTTACTTTGCAAACAAATTAATTTTAATTTTATAGGAGGTGGGTAAGCGTAATAATGTCAGGGGATTATCCTGTAGGTTTTGAATAGAATCCATGAAAGCAGTGATGAGCCTATTAAACAGAAGAACTGATAGAACTTTTTTGATTTTTTCAAAGCTGTGCTTTGATATGGCATAGGCTTGTCTTTTCTTTGCAGCGAAAAAAAAGCGGTCTGAAAAACATGTCAATTATGATTTTGTTTCAGAGAAATGATTACCTTTACAGCAAATTCGTGCCGACTTCATGTCTGCATGAGTTGACATATAGCATACTTGCTGACCATTCGGCACGGTTAAATCTGGTAAATTCAATTGTTGATGCCCGAATTAAGTCATGGCAGGTTGGTAGCCTCTTTGGAGGACACAGACCGCTTTGCTTATTTCGCATCAAGGCATACCAGAGCCAAACCGAGGGAATAACAAAGGGATTTCGTGTTCTCCCTTTTTGTAAATGGACACGGCGGAATTGCGGAAACCCGATAAAGGAAGCACATTAACAAGAAGTTGCGCCCGTGACGTATTAGGGTATTAAGAAATGATTGCAGATGTAATTAGAAAAAATGGTTGGTACCAGACACTCAACGAGACTGGCAAAAAAATTAGAGACAAACAAGAGAACTCTTTAGGTGAGCTTCAAGGCTTCACGGGTAGTTTTCTTGTCTTCTACAAAAACGGTTGGTTCACAACTTATGACGAATCTTTCAAGAAAATAGCTGAAAAACAAGAGGGTAGCGTTGGCTTTTTTAAAAATGCGGTTGGTTCTTCTATGGTTTTCATCAAAAACGGTTGGGCCACTACTTATGATGTAACATTCAAGAAAATAAGTGAAAGGCACATTTAAAATTTTCGTTTATGAGGAGCGGCTGGTATAAAAACAGCCCCCCCTCATTGGAAACCAAATGAAAAGGCATAAAAACACAAATCAAAACATTCAGCAAGAACGACTCCGATGATACTATTTCGAATTTCTTTATGAAAGAACTTTTGTCTAAAATGATTGAATGGAGAGAAAACCATAAAAATGAAAACTGGGAAAATGAAACAACAATGAACAACAAAGAAAAATATGATAATTGGGTCCAAAGTGTCTGTGCTTTTCTTGCGGAAGAAGGCCCAAAACTGAACAAACATTGCGCATCATTTCAGTCCAAACCGATTTTGGACAAAACAACCTGATGTAGTGTTTTTGGGTTATAACCCTCACGAAAATTGGGAGTATTTCAAAGAAGATTCCCAACCTGAAAGATTCTACGAAGGCAATCCGTCTTTTTGCAACCCTCAAGAACGCAAAAAAGGAAGCTGGAAAATCTGGAATCGAATCTATGACGCTTTCAATTGGGCTGAATACACAAAACCTGTTGAGGATGGTAATTTTGTGTTTTTCAATGCCGTATATTTTGGCTCTGAAAAAATTGCGGACATGAAATCTATTCCAGGTGCATCAGAGGCAATCGACAAATGCTTGGATTTTACTAGCGAAGTAATTCAAAACATCTTCAAACCCAAATGTGTCGTTTGTTTTTCCATCCCAGAAACTAACGACATCGGCCACGCTAACTGATTCCCAATAAGTTGTGTATCTCATTTTCATTTCAAGTAACAAACTGACCACAAAACAAAAGAAAACCCGCCCTGAAGCTGACGCATCGAGCGGGTTTTTCAACGCAACCGATGAAGTAATCATCAGCGGCGCAAAGGTACGATTTTTTACAAACCACCCCTCGCAACCCTCAAAATTATTTTCATCAGGGGCTTTCGGCATATCCATATCAAGGCCAAGACCAACGCGGCCATCATACACCAAAACCCGTGCAGCCTCACCAACTGCCAGCGGGTCAATTCCTTTTCCACGGGGTAAGGCTCTTTGATATACTCATACCTATCTTGAAAGATGATGCTATCCCTCACCTTTTCCGTTGTGGTCACGGGGACGGGCAGTTGCTGTGGCTTCGTTTCAAGGGTGTGGTAAAGCATACCCGCTGACGTGATTTCGGCTCTGGAAATGCAATACTTGTTTTCCAATGTGGAAGTGGTGTCCGTCAGTATTTGCTGAATCCATTTCTCAATGGTCACATAGGCCGTGTCGATGCGCTGGATGTACTCCGTGCGGATGATTACGCTGTCGGTTTTCCTGACCTCATCCGACCTTACCAGCATCCAACCGCGGCATCCCGTGAGGAATGACGCTGCGAAGGCCAACAAGAGGAAATATATGTGTAAATTAGTCTTCATAGCGGAAGTCGTTCAATCGGTTCAGCCATCCATTCAAAAAGCGTTTCTTGGTGTATTTCAGCAGTTCGCGCTCCGTGGCCTTGCGCCCTATCTTCCGCTCATAGGCCGCCACGCTGACAGCCACGATGTCCTCGAAGAATCTCTTTCTCCTTGCCCATAGACTTTCGAAAAGGGCTTTTTGCGGCTTCCATCCGTTGATTTTACCGAGCGTAACATTGCCCACAACGCCGTCCTGCCTCACCCCGAGGACACCCTGAATGGTCTTTATGTATCCTGTTCCGCTGCCCCACAAGCTCTGCACGCAAAGGTCCGCAATGCTTTGGCTGTTGATTTCATCGGCACGCATCTTGTCCCAATAGAACTCTTTCAGGATGGCAAGAACCTCCGCGTCCGTAATCCTTTTCAGGTCATCGGCGGTCGGCGGCTTCATCTTGTGCGCCTTCCTGTATGCCTTGTAGGTCGCAAGGGTCACGCCCTTGTTCGTTGCCCCGCCGCTGTCGGCAGGGTCGTCCACGAAGCCGCCTTCCCATTTCAGTATCTTCGGCAGCAACAAATCAACTTTTGCCATCTCTCTATCTCTTTATGTCATGATCATTAGTAAAGTTCCTATCAGCATGCCTATTATTCCGGCGTCAATGTCGCCCCAAGAAGCCACTCCTTTTTTTGATAGCATGTCGAACACTTCCTTCGCTCCGCACGAAGCCAGTGTCACGGCTGCCGAAACGAGCAATCCCATCGGCTTTCCCATGCCGCGGAACAACGCGAGGAACAGCGCCTCCACAATCACCAAGGCGACGATGGCGTGCATCCATTTGTCGGACTTTATGCCGTACAGCCATGTCTTGACCTTCATAAGGTTTTCCTTTCTAAAACAAGCTGCACCATCCGAAAACAAGTCCGATGACGATGGCAATGATTCCTCCAATGGCGACACCGACTCCGATGGGGAACCAGTACCACGGATTCCATTTCTCCCTCCTTACCGCGGCGATGGTTACCGCCACAATGGGAGGCACGATTGTGGCCCCAAGGCACAATACGGCCATAAGTACCTCAAACTCCGTTCCAATCCACCCCATTGCCACAAAGACAGACATGAGGATTGCTGTTGCCAGGATTGCCCACAAATGCAGCGTGGTGTCCTTCCCGCCGTCTCCGAGCACCCATGCGTGCTCCGACAGCCATTTAGCCAATTTCTTCATTTTGTTGGTTTTTTGAGTTTTTACTGTTTTTTCTCCTTGACTTGTCGGCAAGCCAGGAGTGGTAATTTCCGTTCAGGTAAGCCTCGATGTCGCCGACCTTGACGGACAGGCCGTCTGTTCGCCTGTCTATGTTGTCGAGCATTTCCAGCATCCTGCTCTGGTTGTCGTTGCCCTTCTCCTGGCTTTCCTTCAGGCCCTGCATGCGCTCCATCATGGAGAGCATGTTTTCGTAATACTTTGACGCGAGGTCGATCTGCCGCGACTGCGTGTCCGTCGCGGAGTTGTCGGCCTCCATTTCCTTTATCTTCGCCTCCGCCTCGCGCTGCCGCTTGTCCTGCTTGCGGTAGCGTACGACCTCTATCAGCGTAACCAGCGAGGTGCCGCCGAAGACGAATGACAGTATTTCAGCTATGTCCATGTCCATGACTATCACGTGTTGTCGGCGGGGCACCATACGTCGAAGCCCCCCGCGGATTTGTTTCCCACGTACTGGCAGTAGCCCGCCTGTGGGAAGATACCCAAAGCCTGTTCTCCTTGCAAATCCGTCCCCGGCAACACTACAATGTTGCGGTATGGCTTCCCGGCTTCCCTTATGAAGACATTCGTGCAGCCGTCATGGACTTCCGACTGCAGCATGCCCTGCAGACTGTTGAACGAGCACCGCCTTCCGACAGTGAGGAAACTGCAGGAAGAAATAATGTTTTCGGCGCTCCATTCCCCTATGCTGACCATCGAACAGTCGTTGAGGAAGTTGTCATGGCTTTTCGCACATATCGTCACATGCTCTGCGGCGCCGGCGATGATGTTCGGCATAATGTCCATCCTGTTGGAATATACGTTTGAGGAATCAAGGCCGATCCTGCACGCCCTGATGGTTCCGTCAAGGCTCATGTCGGTCGGGCCGCCGAAGACGTATCCGTCTGCGACGGTCGAGCCTTCATGCAGTACTCTCACTTTGACGTTCTTGAAGTCAAACGGGGCCTCGTTGCCCCACTCGTCTTTCATGTGATACACCACGCCCTTGCCGCCTGCCGTGTCGGCCCAACCGAACCGCGTTCCGTCGTTGTCTATGCAGTACCTCAGCTCCCACGCTTCGAGCTTGCAGCCGGCGAAGTGTTCGTCCCTACCGTGATGCGCTGCGCAGGCGGTCTCGTTTAGATGGCTTGCGTCGTCTGCCCTGACGATGATGTCGAACGGGTGCTCCGCGCTTTGCGTGGCATTTTGCGTTGTAGTAAATAGATAGTCTGTTATCCTGTACCACGTTCCAGGCACGAGCTGTCCGCCGTCGCGCAGCGACTTCAGATCCGCGTATGACACGGATACCGCAAGCGCCTGCGGCGAGCCTGTGCCGCCACCGCAATTCAATTGTTTTAGTCCCCAATGATTTCTTGCCATGATGTTAATACTTTATGCGGCACCTTGTCAAGACACCAGAAGTTGTTACCCTGTAATACACATACGGAATGAAGTCCGTCTCGATGTTGATGAATCCGCTTTGCGGTATGTCGAATGTCTCCGTGTCTTTGTCCCATTTCTCACAGTCAAGAGAATAGTGGAGCGTAAGAGTGCCTGTGCCTTCGACAAGCATAAGGCCGCGGTTTTCTCTTGCAAGGAACGCACATACGTTTCCTTCTTCAATCTTCAGTTCCTGTCCTTCCATTTTATGTTGTTTTTCGATGCAAATGTACAAAATAAGTACTTAACAAGTATCATTTTGCAAAAATATTAGTGGAGATCCCAATGTTGTCTATTAAACACAATGAAATTGAAATTATCCTTGGCAAAATTATTACCGACCGAATACGATTGCAATATTATCGTCACGCTTCTACCATCAATATTGACGGCATTGTGTGTATTACAAATAATCCTTCCGGAAGTCCTTGATGTTGCAAGGATTGTCATATAAGAATCAATGTAATCCTGCGATGCAATATTGAACCATGAAACAGGTATTGATACTGCATAATAACCATCGGCGTAGTCGCCTAAAACCGCATTTCCACCATTTCCACATGAGGAGTATTCAAGCGCATAATCATTGAGGGTCTTATTCCAATAAATATGGCCGATCATCAAAACATTGATTGGCTTTCCGTAGGCTCCAACGGTGCCATCGTTTTGGAAACCTCCGAGCCTATTCACCTGCCAACCATAAAAAGTGGTTTCCGTTCCAATACCAATCAACTGAATGATTTCCTTATCAAAATAAGTAACGACAGCATTCTGACCGTGCATGAAGTAATACTTTCCCGATGGTGGAGTCATTAAGAACCCCGAGCCAACAACGGTTATTCTTCGACCTGATTGAGTTGTATCCCATATAAGGTTTATTTGATTTGCAACGCTGTTACTTCTTATATTATCGTACTCTTGAAATGCGTTCTCTCCGCCTACGGAATCATGGAATGGACTCCTGAAAGTCCCCCAAATCTCGGCCTTCTTTGCGCGAATATATCCGCCTCCCGTCAAATCAAAATAGGTTTGCCCGTCAGCACTCACGATCCTATCGGTGGTAATTCGCCCAGGCAGGATCTCGGTGAAGCCGTACATCGAAACAAAACTCCGTTCCCCGTCATATTCCTTGCCAAGGATGCCGACGAGGAAATGGTAATACCCCGTCACCGATTCCATCGCTATTGCCGTTTCCGACAGCAAGAACTCGCCCGTGTTCACACCATCGACACTACTGCATTGTGCATATAGGTAATAGCCCTGATTTTGGTTGCTCAACACCTGCGAGGTGAATGGGGTCATTATCCACTTTGAGTAAGTCGTGGGTATGGTGGAATGGATGGCGTGCATGATGCTGGTATGCTTCAAAACCAATTCCGACTGTGGGTTTGACGTGCTTGGGTTTACAACACTCAAACGCTTCGTGGTGTTATTCATAATGATGACCGATTCGGACGGCCACTCCACATTATTCCCATCCGTAAACACAAACTGCAAGCCCTCATCACCGATAAGGAGCTGCATGGCATGGACTGTGATAGGGTTGATTCCCTCCGAGAATTCAAGCAACGATTCCTGCAGCATCAGCATCGTGTCAATCGTATCGCGGAAACGCCTCTTTGTGAAGTTGATTGAATCGGTGTGCGCCTCGCCAATCGTCACCTCCTGACACCCAACTTGAACAAGCGTGGTGGTCACGGATTGGCCGACAATGCCGTTTGAAATGTCGATGGTCGGGGCGTAGGGGTCGGTCAAGTAGTCCTTTATCCCGATAATCCTTATATCCGTGCCGCTGGGCGCAAATTGGGTGTCGCTGAAATGGATATAGCCGCCAACCACCAGCTTTGGACTAATCGTTGCCCAATTAGCCCTTGACCACATGGCCTGCAGCTTGCCCGAAAAAGTGAATTTTTGGTCTTCGTTGGCGTACAAATAGCGCACCGCAATCCTGAACATATCCCATGAGGCACCCTCCTTGGCGTTATTGTCGCAGATATAGGATTGGGGCAGCATACAGCCAAATATGGCGTAAGTGTCGGCCACGGCGGGAATCCAAGTCGAGTTTGGCATTGTGATTCCGTCATACTCAAACGGCACAATCTCAAAACGCCGCTCCGAATGGTGGTACTTGACATCAAACTCTTTTCCGGCCAGCATACCCGTTCGGAAAATCACTGTCATCGTTTCGCCCTCAATCAGGCAATCCGTATAGTTGAGGTCGTTGGGGATTGATGAATCGATGAAGTCATAGAAGTTGCGGCCAGCATCCACCACCACAACCCCTGACACCGTGCCGACCCTTGACGGGTAGCGGTCGGAGCAGTCGATGGAATCCTCCTTCGATGAATCCGTGCTTTCATCAATGCGCTCAATGTAATAACCCGATTTGTCCGACTTGTATGTCCGTGCCTTGGTGGAATCGAAGCCCGTTTCATCCTCGAATTTCTCACCGTCAAACCGAAGTGTTTTGTCGAAAGGCAGCATCAAGTCAGGGTAGCCGTATGTCGAGCGGTCGATGTTGCGGTTGCCGCCCTGCACATACAGCCGCTTGATGGGCTGCTCGCCAATGGGGGTCGAGCGGCCAACACCAGGCACGAATCCGTTTCCCTTGCCATACGACAACGGCAAAGGGGCGTTCTCGTTGTATTTCACGGGGTGAAGGTGAATGGCATGGTTCACGATTTCCCACTCCGTTTCAAATTCCTCCGCCACCATCGACAATGCCGCATCGCAATAGGTGTGGTTGAACTCAATCGTCTTGGGCGCGGTGTCGATGCAATCCCCAACGCTCCAAACATTAGCCCCGTCACGGGCGTTCATGTTGGCCACAATCTCCGCGATGAACTCCGCTGGCGTGCTGCACATCGAGTATTTCAGCCGCCCGTCAACGGTGTTCCTCATCTTGTAGAGGCTCATATTGTCCTGATACGTTCCCATCGTCAGTGTGTACTCTATATTCCGCGTCCCATGCTTCTTAATGTTTTGTGGCGACATCAACACGAATCTCTCGCCTTGATAGTCGCAATATGCACCAACGGGGATTTCATGGTAGGTCGGCAACGAGAACTTCAGTACAAGCTGAGGCCTGCGCATCAGTCCGCGCGAGCGGTAGCTGCCGTCATCCTCGTGAACTTCAAAAGATTGTTGCGCATTGTTTTCGTCGTTATAAAGTATGTTTATCATTTTTGGTTCTAATTTTGATAATCATGCGTTTTCATATTCATACCAACTTGTTACGGTTAATACCAGTGAGAACTCACACCATACCGCGCCACATGCCAGCATCTCGAACCTGCTCACGCTGTTGCTCTTGTAGAAGAACCTGAAAGCCGGTTGATAGGGCAGATGCATGAAAATGTGCGCCCCAGGAGAAAGCAGAATCCGGTATAACGCACCGTACCGCCTCCAGTACTCATCAATGCAGGAGGCATTGATGAGTAATTTCACTGTAATGTCCTTCGATTTCCAATGCACAGAGCCATCGCTGTCATAAAGAACACCTTGCATATTCTTCGCCGTCACTTTCAGATTCTCGCGCACATTTGGAGATTTCATCATGGAGTCGTCAGTCCCATCAAGAACGTACACGCCTAACTGAGAGAAGTCGTAGCCGTCCAACAGGTATCCCCTCTGAGCCACATCGCACTCGCCGTACGCATACGGCTCACCATCTATTCTGGATGGAAAGTCGTCGGCAAAAGTAATGGTCAGCCTTCCCAACTTCACAAGAGAAGAGAAAGAGCTGTTGGAAACCATCCTCAATACACGTATCATACCAACCTCCCTGAAGTCAAACTCATGATACACACCGTCCGATAGTGCAGCGAACAACTCCGCCGCCGCCATGATGTCCGTGCAGCAAAACTGTATCTGCATCTGCATTCCATCAAGTATCGGAGTGTCTAAGTCCGCCTCGATGCCGTCATATTCAGGCCAATCGGTCTGCTCGATTTTCTTGAAGACGGGCATTTGGAGCAACTGCCGATATCCGTTGCGCTCAATGAAAATGCCATACTCGCCCATCGCATCCAAGCCGTCTATGAATAGTTTGTTCAGGTATCTCATCGCAGTACTTTTGCATGGTCACTCTTTTTCACTTCAACATCGCAGGCGCCGTCCGTGTCAATCTTCACCACCGCCCAGCCCGAAGCCTCCACGGTGGCCTTCGCCCCGTGCATCATAACCAGCCGCTTGGCCTTCAGTTCATCGAATTTCAGCACGGCAACGGTATTGCCCACCAAAAAGGCCTTTTCGGGGTTCTCGAGGGTGATTTTCCCTGCATCTATGTAAACCCCAAACTTGGCCGGCGAATACCGCTTGAACTTGCGGAATACGGCCAAATCGGGGAACTTGTAGCGGGTCAGGAACTCGACCCCCTGCGGACTGAACATCAACGCCGCCAAATCCTCAATGCTCTCATCGCCATTGAACATTTGGCAGGCGTTCAACTTGCCGGCAAGGTCGAAGTCGCCCTTGCCCTCCTGCATCCTTGCGGCCTTGGCCTTCGCCTCCATCCATTTCCTTTGTGCATCCTTAATCTCTTTCATCGCTTTAGCTCCTTATCCTGATTCCGTTCCTTTGAATGTCATCCACCGTGTTCTCGATGTTCCTCACTCGGTTGCCCATGTTGTCGAGCTTGTTATTGGCCTCGTTGGTGTTGGCCTCGATACCCGTCACCCTGTCCAAAATCAGGGAAGCAGTGCCGTTCAATTCCTCCAACCCCTGAACGAGGGTGTAGGTATGCCCCTGAATGGTGGTCAGGCGGGCGTTGTTCTCATCCACCGAATCCTGCGAGGCCGTGGCAATGCCCCTTTGCGAGCCTTCGCGCTCATCCATCCCGAACCATTGTTTCAGGTCATCGGGAAGGTTTTCCCAAATGGACTGAAAATCGGTGCCGATTTGATTCAGGCCATCGGCAAAGTCTTGGGACGAATCCAACACCGCCTGAATACCCTTGAATTTGCCATCAACAAACCATTTTTCTTGCATCCTATCAAATAATTCTCCTATAGGTTTCTCGATGTATTTCTGAATCAACATCCGCTTCATCACATCGGCCACGATGTCGTTCACTTTCTTATGCCACGCCTCCATCGCATCCTCGCCTTGGGCGGCGGCCTCAATGAAGGCATCCCCCAATTGAGAGGCAAGGTCAGCGGCGGTCGCACCCATGATTTCCTCAATCACATCCTTCACAACATTGGCGGCTTCAAAGGAGGTTTCCTGAATCTGCTGCTGGTAGTCCTGAATGGCCTCGTCATCGGGATTCTTTTTGTCCTGCTCGGCTTCAAGCTGCTCCTGAAGAAGAATCACTTGCTTTGTCAGGTTCTCAATCTTTTCCCTCGCGTTCTCGTACCGAGCCTCACCAAGCGCACGGGTGGTGTTGTAGTCCACATTCGCCCATTCATCGGCCATCCTCTCAACGGCCTCCTTTTCGGCATCGGTCTGCAATATGGATTCAGCAATGGCCTTTTTGTGGAGATATTCCATGTAGAGGGCATTGTCCATTTCAGGGTCTGCGTTGTTGTAGTAGGCTTGCAATGCTGCTTGAGCTTCAGCCCATGCCGTCTGATACTCCGCGCTGAACTCCCTGACATACTCGGTCGAATTGGCAAGGATGTCACGCACACGCTCCAAGGTGTCCACATATTCCTCGTTGAAACGCATGACATCCTGATTCTGCAATTCCCATTGCAGTTGGTCAATGCGCTTTTGCAGGTTCTCAATCTGCTTGTTTTTGGCATCATCGCTGTTGAATAGGCTGGCAATGGCCGTGGCCACCTGAAGGGCGGCTGAAATCACGGTCAGGATGACCGATGCCTTTTCGATGGTCGAGATTGCCGTGGCACCTGCCGCTGCGGCGGCGGTAGAGCCAGCGGCCGAAGCCTCCACAGCGGCCTCGATGCCCGTGGCGGCACCCTTGCCCACGTCCGCAAGGGCGTTAATCACCGATGAGGCCGCATCCACAATCTCATCCATGAAGTCAATGCCCTTTTCCATGCTGTCGGCTACATCTTTGGAAAAGATGGCCGCAAGGTTTTTCGCATCGGTGCCTACGTCGCTAATCACCGAGCCGCAATTTTTCAACTGCATGGCAAAGCTGCGGTAAGAGGCGGTCAGGTTGTTTCGCCCCTTGATGACATTGTTCTCGGCCTTCACGCCACGTTCCTCGGCTTGGTTCAGTCGGGTTTGGGCTTCGGCAAGGCGAGTTGTGGCACCCACCATTTCCTTACTATCCTCCGTCAGGTCGCCGTTCATCATTTCAGCCTGAAGCTGGTTGAAGTATTCTTGGGCGGCATTGTACTCGGTTTGGGCTGCAATGAGGTTCCGCTGGGCGGCATTGTACTCATTCATCGCCGAAATCAGCTCCGTCTTCGCGGTGGCGATGTCCTTCAACGACTTGTGCATGGCCTCAAAGGGGTTGCGGCTGGCGATTTCATCCTCCATCCGCTTGATGGCCTCGGTGTAGTCCTTTATCTCGGTGGCACTCATGGCCTCCTTGCTCTGCTCGAAGTAAGCCCTAATCCTCTCGAGGTTAGCCCTCAACGACTGAATGGATTGGTTGTCAAGGTCGCCGAAAACGCTATCCCAATCAATGAGTTTCTTGAAATCCTCCGACTTCAACGAGGCGA
Organism: Candidatus Limimorpha sp.; assembly: GCA_041842265.1. GTDB lineage: Bacteria > Bacteroidota > Bacteroidia > Bacteroidales > F082 > Limimorpha. Next base: position 19,954 of record JBGYWU010000262.1, read on the forward strand.
ATAATTGCTCTCTTTGCTTCACGGCTTCATCTTGGAACTCCGCTGGCAAGGCCGCAAGTATTTCATTCCACTCGCGTTCAAGTTTCTCCATCTTTTGCGCGGCGGTGCCGTAATTGTCAATCCAACTATCCAAGTATTTCTGCCTGATTGCCTCGGTTTCCTTTTCCCCGTTCTCAATGATTTGCTTTTGGACGGCATAGTATCTTTCTGCAATCTCGCCACCCTCATTCAGGATGTCATTCATATAATCATCCTCCGACTTCTTTCCGGCCGAAGTCTTTTCCCAGCCCTCTTCGGTTGCGCCCTTTTTGCTCATGTATTGGGCTTTCAGCATTTCCTTACGTTGCCTCGCAAGGGCGCGAAGTTGGTTTTCCCAAGCCTCAAGCCTTCTTTCGGTGGCTCGCTCCGATGCCGTCAATTCCTTTTCCAATCCATCCTCCTGCGATGCAATGATTAGGTCGGTAATTTCACCATCCGCATCCTTTATATAGTTCTTGATGGCCTCTTTATAGTCGTCAATGGCCTTCTTTACATTGTTGGCGGCTTTAGGTGTAATGGTTTCAGGGGTCGGGTGAAAATCAAGTCCGTTTTCATTCTTGAAACTTTCCAAATCATTATAGGCATCGGAAACGAGTTGTTCCCATTTTTGTTCCTCCTTTTTCGCCTCATTTATGGCCTCATTCCCCAACTGCTTAATCTTTTTGGTGTTGTATTTGACCCTCTTATCCCACCAACTGAAATATGTACCATCGGCCACTTGTGCCTCAACTTCAAGCCTCTTTACGTAGGCTTCTTTGTACTTTTCGGCAAGTGCTTCGGTTTTCGCTTCAAGCAACAAAGATTGACAATAAGCCTCACCTTTTTTGACCAACACATCAAGCCACTTGGCACGGGTCTTGTAATATCCTAATATAGAGCCGTATTTGGTATTCAGGTCATCAATAAGTTTCTTTTCTTGTGCCTGCGTACCGTTGAATGATTCCAATGCCCTTATATTATTTTTAAGCGCAACCTTCGCTTCGATATATGCCTTGTTGGCATCCTTCATTACC
>JBGYWU010000263.1:0-7797 GCA_041842265.1 Candidatus Limimorpha sp.
ACCAGGAATAATCATAGGCTCGGGACTCGTCACCTTGCGGCAGCTGAAGCCCACCTCATCGGGATAGCCTTCGTAAACCAACGAAGAGATGAAATCAGCGTGTGTGTATGTTACCTGACTGACCTCGGTAGCGCCAACTTCCACTTGAGCCAGCGATCCTTTCACTGAAAGTACGTGTGAAGCGGATTCACCAAACTCGCCATTGTTCTCATCGCCAAACAACACATTGCCTTGGCTGTCCTTGACGATGTAGTAACCATGGCCAAAGGAGCAGCAGATGCCGTTGCCCAGCTGGTCGCGGATGGTGAACTTCACGCATTCGTTGGCGGGGACGGTGGCGTGTTCGACATGGAGCTGCGTTCCGGTGCCGCTAGCCAACATGGTGTAAGGGCCACCGGAAGCCAGCACCGTGCCGTTGGGAGTGGTAAATTCCCAAGTGATGTGGTTGCCGAATTTGTCTTGCATGAGCTCGAGTCTCAATTCTTCCTCTTCTCCTTCAATCGCAAAATCAATCCATTCCAAACAGTTGACACTGCCGGTGGATTCGCCAGCAAAGCTTTGGCCGTTGGCTTGTGTGATTTCAACCCGAATTTCATGGGTGCCAAAGGGAACTTCAACCGGAATCACGACGTTTTCAACAGCAAACCGTGCAAGTTCGCCTTCCCAGTTCACCGTGTAGGTACCATCACCCAATTCGGCCTCAATCGTCATCGAAGTGAGGGTTTCTGTGCCTCCATTCTGAACCTTGACTTGAATGTCCTTGGTATGCGTGCAGGTGGTACCACCAACCTGACTAATATTTCTGATCATAGGATAGATAGGCTCGTCAGAACCTTGAACCATATCAAGTTCGCAGGCGTTCAGGATGGGGCGTGTGGGCGTACCTTGATATTTTTCCGATACCCAGGCCAAGAAGAAGATATTGTCCATATCAACCTCCACACCATTGGGGTTGCCGATGGATTCCGGAATCTGGTATTCATAGGTACGCGTGACCAATGTGCCCTGCGTGGTAGGAGAAATGGCATCGCCCCATGTGGGAGTTATGACATCGCGGAGGATGTGCATGTGACAATACTGTCCATTGACCCATTGTGAAGGATTTGTCGAGCCACCAGATTGGCTGCCCCAAATGCTGTCTTGAAGCATGGCTACCGTCAGATAGTTCTCTTCTGCCGAACTGTTGCCGGTATAGTACACCTCAACCGTCAGTGTAGCCGTCCGCGTTTGAGGATTGACAATCGCCATTCCTGCCACATTGCATTCTGCTGCCATACCGAACTGCGTGTTGGCAAGGCCATTCCATAAATTACGGCCTTGGGCTTGTGGTGTCGATCGGTTTACCACACCCGTCGGGAAACTATTAACCCCAAACCCAGCACGAATCGCTTCACTGTCTGGAGTGATGAGATTCGGATACGATGTCGGGGCAAAGCTGCCGGCATGGACATTAACCGCCCAGAACCTTCCAGGATTACCGGCGGCAATATTATTTGCAATTAGATGCCCGTCAGGGCAATAACCGCAATTGCGGCCTGTAAACTCTTCGAGGATGACATTCCTGTTGGCGGGTTCAGTTGAAACAAATTGCTGGGCGTTCAGCGAGAAGGCAAAAGCCAGCATTACCGCTAAGATAAGAGAAAGTTTCTTCATTTTTCAATAGAATTAATTGTTGATTGATTGGTTTCGCTGCAAAGATACACATTAATCAATAAATGCGCCACAATAATGACGCATTTTCCAATTATTCCGAACGTCTTTAGTTTAGAGACCTTCGATGACCATGGTCCAGCCGAACTCATCTGGCTCGGTGCCGTACTGAATGCCACGGAGTTTGTTGTAAAGCTTCAGGCTCCAAGGCCCTGGTTTGCCGTCACCAAATGTGTAGGATTTGCCAGTCTCCGGGTCGTCGATACGCGAGATGGGACTAATGACGGCAGCGGTGCCACAAGCACCGGCTTCTTCAAAAGTGGCAAGCTCTTCTTCAGCGATAGGGCGGCGTTCCACCTTCATGCCAATGCTTTCAGCCAATTGCATCAAGCTTTTGTTGGTGATGGATGGCAGGATTGAAGTACTCTGAGGCGTAATGTAAGTGTTGTCTCGAATACCGAAGAAGTTGGCTGCACCTGCCTCGTCGATGTACTTCTTCTCCTTGGCATCGAGATAGAACTCGCAAGCATACTGGCCGCCTTCGCAGGCTTCAACATGGGGGCGCAACGAAGCGGCATAGTTGCCTCCCACCTTATAGGTACCGGTGCCGAGCGGGGCGGCGCGGTCATATTTACGGGTGATGACGTATGGATTTGCCATGAAACCTCCCTTGAAGTAAGGACCAACCGGGGTAACAAAGACGATGAAGAGATATTCGCTGGCGGGCTTCACACCTACCTGAGCACCCATACCGATAAGCAACGGACGGATATACAAAGAAGCACCCGTTTCGTATGGCGGGATGAAACCAGCGTTCAAAGTCACGACTTTCTCGATGGCGGCCTTGAATTTGTCGTCAGGGAACTCGGCCATCATGATACCTTGGGCCGAACGTTGCAAGCGCTTGCAGTTCTCGTCCCAACGAAACACGCGAACCTTGCCATCCTTGCCCCGGAAAGCCTTCATGCCTTCAAAGGCTTCTTGACCATAGTGCAGGCAGGTGGCTGCCATGTGGATGTTGATAGAGGTTTCGGAGCTCACCTCAAGTTCGCCCCACTGTCCGTTGCGAAAATAGCAGCGGACATTGTAATTCGTTGGATAATAACCAAATGCTAAATTTGCCCAATCGATGTTTTGCATAATTTTTATTTTTTAGTTGATTGATTCTGTCGACTAATAAAAGTCCACGAAATTACAAAAAATTTCTGAATGCGCAGTTGTTTTTCACGAAAAACTTTCCTTTTCTATGAATTAATGTCAACTACTGTCTCCAGGTAATGCCATTCTATCCCATATTGCCGTTTCAAGCCTCTGATCTGCTGCAAGATTTTCGCCTTATCAGCTACTTTTGAAGTTTTCCGACCAACCAGCAGCACATTCTTTGGTGTGTGCTCCATCTCAATAAACTCCATGACTTGGGTCCTATAACCATAATATTCCATGATCAGGGCGCGGATGGTGTCGGTAACCATCACGGCCTGACGCTCGAGGAAAATACCATAACGTGTGATGGAATCGGCAACGCCCGACTTTTCCATTTCTTGACGGATCTGCTTGTGGCAGCAGGGAGCACAGACAATCAGCTCCGCACCTGCTCTGATGCCAGAAGCTATGGCATCGTTGGTGGCGGTATTACAGGCATGAAGGGCAATCAGCACATCCAACTTCTCAGGATGAAAAGCCTCTATGCTTGATTCCACAAACTCCATTCCTTTCAGGTTTGAAGACTTTATTATCTCATTGATTTTCAATACTAAATCTGAACGGATTTCCACTCCTTTGATATCTACGTCCGTGTTCAATCTTTGTGTCAGCAGTTCATAAAGTGCGAAAGTGAGGTAGCCTTTCCCTGCTCCCATGTCTGCGATGTGTACGGTACCTTCAAACTTCATCGGCTTGATAAGGCTTTCAACTATCTCGGCGTACTTGTATATCTGCTTGAACTTGTGCTGCATGTCGGATGTAACCTTACCCTCGCGTGTGGTGAGGCCGAGTCGGTACCACCACGGATTTGCCGGATTGATGAGGCGGACTTTCTGTTTGTCATGCTCCAAATTCTGCTCACGGATTTCCTGCATCTTTTTCGTCTGCATCGTGGCTTTGCCCTTGTTAGAGACCATTAAGACAACATCCTCGCTGACCGTGAAAAGCACCGCGTTAAAGAACCTCGAAGGCAACATATCATTCAATATATCAATCATTTGCGATGCATCATAATTTTTCACCTCATCGCGGCGTTCGTAATGATAGGTGAAAGCGAAAAGGCGTTTCTCTTTGATCAGCACGGGTTTGATGTAAATATTGCGCAGTTCGTCGTGCTTCAGCGCGGGCTTGCTCAGTGTCATCTTCACTAAGGTTCTTTGCTCGGCGGAATCAGACACTCGGGTAAAAAACTGTTGGAGAGTTTCGAGCATGGTTGCAATTTTCGGCAAAGGTAAGGATTTTATTTATTTGCAGTCCCTGCGACCTTGAAAGAAGTATTGGTTTCCATCTCCAACATCCACCGTTTTCGATCCAGCCCGCCGCCATAGCCCGTGAGCGAACCGTCGGCACCGACAACACGGTGGCAGGGGATGATAATACTGATGGGGTTGCTTCCCACCGCCCCGCCGACCGCTTGAGCCGACATCTTTGGAGAAAACCGTCTTGCAATATCACCGTATGATACTGTCTCTCCGTAGGGTATCGCAAGAAGTATTTCCCAGACCCTCATCCGGAAAGGCGTTCCCTGTGGGGCGAGTGTCGGTATGAAATCGGGCTTTTTGCCGGCAAAATACAGGTTGAGCCAACGGCAGGTTTCGTCAAAGACAGACAATCCTGTCGTAACGGACAACCCTTCTGGAGAACAAATTTCCTTTCTTGTCCCATCGAACCAAAGCGCAGTGAGGGCTTGTCCGTCGCAGACCATAGTCATGCCGCCGATGGGCGAATCATAGTGCATTGAGAAGCAGTTCGTTGCAGCAATACCACAGTGGGTAATGAACTTTTGTGTAAATTGTTTCATTTCTCCAACCATTCCAAACTGAAATTATAGAACACCATGGAATAGCCCAAGGTGTCGCCATCGGATTCCTCCACATAAAGGCCGATGCTGTGATCGGGCAGGATGCAGAGTGACGAATAGGCCGAAGCGTATGGCACGACACACTTGCTCACAGGCCAGGTTTGGCCTTCGTCATAGCTGACATACACCGTCACGTTCTCGCGATGTTCGGGTGCAGGTAAGGAATGCAGCAGGATGTCCTTTTCATCGCCATCCTTTACAGACGAATAACGAACGATGTCGCCATTGCAAGCGGTAGCCACAAGGTCGCTCCAAGCCGAGGTTTCGGCATTCCAAGCCAAACCGCCATCTTCGGAGATGTTGTACCGGCGCTCCCCCTCGTTTCGGATGCTCATCAGTATGCGGCCATCGGCAAGTTCCACCACTTTGGCTTCATCGCCGCGTTGCGAGGCACGGTCCGAGATGTGCCATGTTTCGCCGTTGTCATCGGAATAAACAGCATAGTTGCAGGCAGCCCATTCCTCTGTATCGCGGACAGCGAGGACGAACAAGATGCGCCCCGTGGAGGTCAGCAGGCCGTTTCCAGAGGCGAAAAAGGCCGACCACCAAGTATGGCTTACTTCATTATAGCATTTGTATCCATAAAGTTCATCGGTGATATCTTTTGGCGCTGTCCATGTCTGACCGTTGTCGTAACTCCTTGCGATATAGGTGCGTTGAGGGGTTTCGGGGCGACCTTGCCAGAAGCCGCAGCCCCCCACGAAAGCCGCCAAAAGGCCGCCGTCGTCGTTGGTGTGCACCAAGGCACAGTCGCCGAAGCCCGCCCCCACCCCCTGTCCTTGCGCAAGGGTAAAAGGTTCGCTCCAAGTGCGACCGCCGTCGGTGCTGCGGTTGATGAGGATGTCGATGTCTTCGGGCAGGTCGTTGTTGTTGAATTTCCGCTTGTCGGTGGCAACCACCAAAGAGCCATCCTTAGCCGTGATGATGGCAGGAATACGGTAATTTCTTGATTCATAGTCGCCTGGGCGATAAAGCACTGTGCGCAGGCGAATGGAATCGTGTTCGGTATCTATCGGTTGTTCGGACGAATTGTTGTTGCCGCAGGATACTATTGCGAGACTTAGGGCAAAGACAAAGAGCGTGATTCGATATTTCATGACAATGAATTTTCGGGCATCAAAAATAATAAAAATCCCCATGTCAAGTCGATAAGAGGGAAAAATACTTGAGGCAATTTATGCGGACTTACATTTTCAGTACCACCTTCACCACTGTCAGTTCCTCATTTTTGATTATGGCCTTCATGAAACATTACTTGAAAAACATCGTGAAAACCGTCATTTGGCTGTCGCTTTGCTCGAGGACGAGATTGCCATTGTGGCGCACCATGATCTGCTTTGAGAGGCTCAGGCCAATGCCCGTGCCATTGGGCTTGGTGGTGTAGAAAGGGATGAAGATTTCCTCGATCTGCCGCAGTGGGATGGCTTTGCCGTTGTTCGTCACGCGGATGACGGTCTGACCCTCTGCGTTCAGGTCAGAGGTGATACGGACAGAGGTCGCGCCAGCCTGTACTGCGTTTTTTATCAAGTTGTTGAAAACTTGCACAATTTGTCCCTCATCAGCAAAGACAAGCAAGTCGTTGGCCTTGGCGGTATATGTCAATGAGGCGCCTTGCTCTGCGATTTTGGCTTTGTTGAGGCGCAGCACCCTTTCAACGAGTTCGTCCACCATCACGGCCTTGCGCACAGGTGGCGCCACCTGCGTGAAGTTGCGGTACGACTCCACGAAGCGAATCAAGTCTTTCGATGAAACGGAAATCGTTTCCAGGCCCGCCTTCATGTCCACATCTTCCGATTTCAAGAGCATGTCGCTCAACGAGGCGATGGGCGCTACTGTGTTCATGATTTCGTGTGTCATCACACGGAAGAGCTTGCTCCACGAGGCCTCCTCGTTGACGGCGTTGTGTCGCTCGAAGATACCTCGAATGCGATTTAGGGCACGGTTCAAGGAGGATTTTTCCTTGAAGCGGAAGTTCATTTCGCCGTCCTCCAAGGAATCCATCATGTAAGACACCTTTTTCGTATCCTCATGCCGCACCAGATACCGAGTTACCACAACGGACACCATAACCGAAGTCAGCACCACCAGTACCCACAGAAAAACGCTCATATTCCGTACTTTTTCAAACGGTTATACAATGTCGGACGGCTCATTTTCAATGTTTTGGAAACAAGCGTAAGGTTGCCATTATATTTCTTAAGGGCCTCACGGATCATCTTCTCCTCGTAGTCCTCCATCGACTCCAAACGCTGTTGACCGTTTAAGTCCATCAATTCCATCTCGCTGATTTTCAAATCCTCGGCACGGACAAGTTCCGTTTCGGAATAGATGACCGCCTTCTCGATACAGCCCCTTAACTCGCGGATGTTGCCATTCCAACGGCAGCGCAGCAAGAGTTGCTTGGCTTCGTAGGAAAGTCCCTTCGCCTTGCGGGGATAGTCAGCGGCGAATTCCTTCACGAAAAGCTCCGCCAAGCTGATGATTTCGTCGGGGCGTTCGCGCAATGGCGGCAAGTGCAGGGGCATAGCGTTGATTCGATAATACAAATCCTCGCGGAAACTGCCTTCCTTGACCATCGCCTTCAAGTCGCGGTTGGTGGCGCAAATCAGTCGGATGTCGATAGGCACCGACTTGGTGTCGCCCACCTTGGTGATACTGCGGCTTTGCAGCACGCGCAACAGTTTGGCTTGCTGGTTAAGGGGCAAATTGCCGATTTCGTCCAAAAAAAGTGTGGTCCCGTTGGCCAGTTCGAACTTCCCGATATGGTCGGCATGGGCATCGGTGAAAGCACCTTTGACATGACCGAACATCTCGCTCTCAAACAAAGTTTCGGTTATTGCCCCAACATCCACATTCACCATAGGCTTGCCAGACCTTCGTGAGAGGCGGTGTATCTCGTTGGCCAGCACATCCTTACCCGTTCCATTCTCGCCTGTAATCAAGACGGTGGCATCGGTGGGAGCCACCTTTTCCACCTCATAGCGAAGTTTTGTCATGGCTTCACCCCCTCCCCATTGCATGGCAGGTGAAACCGATCCAGTTTCCTGCGAGGCAGATTGTTTGTGCTTCTTGCAGGCCTCTTC
>JBGYWU010000264.1:0-11455 GCA_041842265.1 Candidatus Limimorpha sp.
CTTTTTATTTCCGCAAGAGGTTTTGGCGTTTTTTTTTCAAACGCAGTTCAATTTATTCCGTTATCACAAGTTTACCGGTTTGTAATAAGTCACGGCAATGAACCTTGAAGACATACACGCCGTCGGCAAGATGGCGCAGGTCGAGCACCTTCTGGCCCGTGTTGCCTTGCAGTTCTGCCGACACCACTGTAACGCCAAGGGCATTGGTAATGCTAATTGTGGCTTTGGACAGTTTTGCCGGCAGAGTGTAATCCACGGTCACCCGTGTCGTGGCGGGTTAGGATAGATGCAGTATTCTGGAACCTGCACTTTCTCGTCGAATCCGATGTTGTTGTCATTGAGTAATCGCAATGCACCAACGGGTATGAATAGTTTATGTCAATGATGGAATCGGAATAGCACCTCAATTCGCCTCCCTCGCTATCGTCAAAATGAGTTTTTTGTTCCGGAAGAAGATAACTGCCAACGGGTCCAATGCGCTCAAGTACCTTGATTGTATCAGGCAGAATTAGTGTGTCGCCTGCCATCTCATTTCCAAAACCATTCGGGGCACCCCACGACTTCAATATGCAAAATGTTCCCTTTCATAGCTATGGGCGGTTGTTTCGCTTCAAAGTTATGACATTTTTTACATTAATGCCATTGATTTGTGAAAAAAGAGAGGGTGGTTTTATATTATGGTGTTGTAGAGACGGTGCACGCACCGTCTCCATAGTGTCATGATATGGGCGGTGTCTCATAAGTGCCCACCTGCTGCGTTGTTTCCGTTTTCGGGCTCAATAACGTACTTCGAGTACCATTTACCCTCAAACTCAACGCCTTGCATTTGGACACTTCTTAGCCACCTTGTCCGATTGTTAACAAAATCGGCTTTTGATACAACCCCAATTCCTTATTACAGGGCCTTCGCCCATGTGTCTTTCAACGCTACGGTGCGGTTGAAGACCAAATGATCGGGTGTACTGTCTTTATCAACGGTGAAATAGCCAATGCGTTGGAACTGGAAGTGGTCGAGGGGCTTGGCGGCGGCCAGGTATTCTTCCACATAACACACTGGGCGCAGCTCCAACGAGTCGGGGTTCATCATCTCCTTCATGGCGTCAAGCAGGGTCTTGCCTTCGCCTTGCAACCGAGCCAGCTCATCGCGCGGGTTTTCTACCTTCCAGAGACGGTCGTACATGCGCACTTCAGCTTCAATGCAACGCACGCAGCTCACCCAATGGATGGTACCTTTCACCTTGCGGTTGGCACCGGGCATTCCGCTCTTCGTTTCGGGGTCATATTCGGCGTACACCTCCACCACATCGCCGTTTTCGTCTTTCTTGCAACCCGTGCATTTCACGATATAGGCGTTCTTGAGGCGCACCTCGTTGCCGGGTGTCATGCGAAAATATTTTTTCGGCGCATCTTCCATAAAATCTTCCTTCTCCATCCACAACTCTCGGCTGAAGGCAATCTTGTGGCTGCCTGCCGTTTCGTCCTCGGGGTTGTTGATGGCTTCCATCTCCTCAATTTGTCCTTCGGGATAGTTGGCAACGATGAGTTTTACGGGATTGACCACGGCGGCCACACGGGTGGCGGTAGCGTTGAGATCTTCACGGATGGCGCTCTCCATCAGGGCAAAGTCATTCAAAGCGTCGTATGTAGTATAGCCTATCTTATCAATGAACTTGTGTATGCCGCTCGGGGTGTAGCCACGGCGACGGAAGCCGCAAATCGTGGGCATGCGCGGGTCGTCCCAGCCGCTCACCAGACCCTCGTTGACGAGGACGAGCAGGTTGCGTTTGCTCAAAAGGATATAGTTGAGATTCAGCTTGTTGAACTCAGTCTGGCGCGGACGATTGTCATCCATGCTGTCGCCCTCGCCTCGGATTTCCTTGAGCCAGTCAACGAAGAGATCATAAACCGGACGGTGCACAACAAACTCCAAGGTACAAAGCGAGTGGGTAACGCCCTCGAAATAGTCGCTTTGCCCGTGGGCGAAGTCGTACATCGGGTAAGCGTGCCATGTTGTTCCGGTGCGGTGGTGCGGGGTATCGACAACGCGGTAGATGATGGGGTCGCGGAAGTGCATGTTCGGACTGGCCATGTCTATTTTGGCACGGAGCACCATTTTGCCTTCGCCAATTTGGCCGCTGTTCATCTTGTTGAACAAATCCAATGATTCCTCAATCGGACGGTTGCGGAAAGGGCTATCTACACCCGGTTGTGTGGGCGTGCCCTTCTGCGCGGCAATCTCATCTGAGCTTTGCTCATCGATGTAGGCCTTTCCTCTTTTGATTAATGCAATGGCAAAATCCCAGAGTTGCGGGAAGTAGTCGGAAGCGTAGTATTCATTACCCCATTGGTAACCAAGCCATTGTATGTCCTCTTTGATGGCATCGACATACTCCATGTTCTCCTTGGTGGGGTTGGTGTCGTCGAAGCGCAGGTTACATACGCCGCCGTATTTTTCGGCGATGCCGAAATCGAGGCAGATGGCCTTGGCATGGCCGATGTGGAGATAGCCGTTCGGCTCAGGAGGGAAACGTGTCTGCACACGTCCGCCGTTCTTGCCGTTGGCAAGGTCCTCTTCCACTTTCGCTTCAATGAAATTGAGCGACTTCTTTTCCGTCACTTTTTCTTCTTCTGGGTTTGTCATAAGTTCAAAAGGATTGTTTCAAGGTGCAAAAATAGTAAAATGATACATTGTTCGTTTTTTTGGCGTCAAAAAATGAACACTTACGAAAAAAGCCCGCCGAAACTCAGCAGGCTTGTGAGGTACCTGGCGGATTCGAACCGCCGTCCCCGGTTTTGCAGACCGATCCCTAACCGCTCGGGCAAGGTACCTTTTGGGCCGCAAAGATACATCTTTTTGACGAACCGCAACACTTTTTCAAAGATTTTTTTCAACCCAGACCTCGTGCCGACAGTTTCAACCAGTTCCAAAGCACCAAGGCAAGAAAAAGCATACCGCAGTATACATAGAAGAGGTTCAGGTCTTTATGTCGCAGACGAGTCATCGCAAAGGCGGCCATGATTATCAATAAAGGTATGGCCGGCTCGTGATATCGTTCGGAATTGGCGGCAAACGAAAACATAATGATGGCCAAATACGACAGCTCGTATGTGCCAATCAGACTGAAATCGCGCCATTTCTTCAGCCGAAAAACGATAATGATGACCAGCATGGCAAAGAAAGCGAGGAAATTTTTCACATAGACACTACCATGTATCATCTTGTTGTGGTCTGGACTTTCCTCAACCATGGGTGCCAAAGGCAATACGAAAGCACCAGGCAGCAGATAATAGCTCTTTGCCAAAGTGCCATACTGCATTCCCATGGATTCGTATTTCTCGGACTGATAATTCAAATCCTTGAATTTCAAGCGGTAAATAATTTTCATCTCACGTCCCACGGGAGAGAACAGAAAGGCCATAAACACGGCCAATACAGCTGTTGCGGTGATGATTTTGCCTTTCTTGCCCACCAAATCTTTTGACGACAAGACGACGAAGACCAAAAAAGCAAAGATGAGGCACATTCCGATGATGGTGCGGAAACCAAATGACAACCCGGTCAATAGAATGGGCAACAGGATGTTCCAAAACGTGTATTTCTTGTTGCGGACCAGGTAGTCCATGCGTTCAAGGGCGAAGATGGAGAGGAAAACCATCTCCGCTTCTTTGGTGTGCAGGCCGCACATCTGTATCAGTATGGGCATGAAAACACACATCACAGCGGCGAAACGGCCCGTGCGTTCACCAAAAGTGCGCTTGCCCAACTTGTAAACCAATACGCAAAGGCAGGCACCCATCACCGCTTTGAGAAGACGCGGCACCAGCCAACTACGGCCAAAGATACTGTAAATCGCGGTGAGCCAAAGCACGTAACCCTGGTCGGAATAACCCATGGTGCAATAACGCAAATACCTGAAGACGTCCAAAAACCGGCCATTTCTTACCCATAGGGAGCACATTGCGGCGGTGTCGTGGTACCAACGGCTGTCGCCCGCGTTGTATTCAAAAGCGATGCCTGTTTCCCAATAATAATAATAGCACATAAAAACGACATACACCGCACGGATGGCCAGGGCCGTAAAAAACACCTTGCGCAAAAACCGTTTCGGGTCGTCGTTTTTCCAACGGGGATAGAACACAGCCGTCAGCACAAAGAAAAACAACACTTCGCCTAACCCCCACAGTATCCATTTCAGTTGCAGGGCATGCTCATGAAATGCCAAGCTGATGGTAATGAGTGCAAGCAAATAGATAGCGATGCCAAAGAGAGAGAGAGTACGGATCAGTTTTTTTGACATCCCTTAATCCGTAATGAATATTGCTTCGCCGCCCTTGCGTTTGGTGGCTGCACGCTTCAGGAAAGACTTTTGGTCTGGATTAATTGTACCTACCTTGCGCATATCGGCGCGCTCCCACCAATTGGGCTTGTATTCGTGAACGAAGCGGAACAGCGAGTCACTGGCCGTCAACACCTGAGTCGAATAATCTTCATGCTCATCATTGACTGTCACAAATTCAATGTTCAGGATCCGGTTGATCGGATTATACTCATAGCGGAACTCGTAATAGACCGCCGTGTCATTAAAATGGTCCATCTGCACTCCCCTGCCATCAGCAAGGAAATACATGGTGTAGCCCGTGGCCGTATCGTAGGGATTAAACTCACTATGTTTGTAAGAATCTTCAATCATCTGACCAAAATAATCCGTATTCCAGTGCTCAACACTCATCACACCGAATATCTTATTTTTCATCCCATCGAAATCAAGCTTGTTTTGTGAGACGAAAACCGTGCGGCGGACGTGCCCACCTGGCGATTTGATGACAAACGATGCTCCCCGGAAATCCGCATCATCCAAAGGTTCAACAGTGATAGTGAGCGTGGCATCTTTTTTCCCACCCATCGAACTGATGGAATACCAGTCGGCATTGTCATTTTTTGTAATCGTCCACTCGCAGTTGGCGGTAATATCCAAGGTCTGCGAGCCGGCCTCCAAACCAAACCATAGTTCTTGTGTGGAAACAACAATGTTATAAGTTTTCACGCAACCGACAAGACCTGCGGCCACGACCATCAAGGCCAGTGCCCAAAAGATGTTTTTCTTTTTCATAATTAATTATACTTTTCGATTGTTAATAAATACGTCGCAAAATTACACAATTTTTTAAACTTTTTTTCAGTATAGACTAAAAAGCCAAGAATTTGGAAAGCCGTTCTAGCAACTTGCCCTTGTGTTCGGAAGGACATGTGACTTTCAATGGCGTTTTCTTTGCTTCAGGCTCTTTTTGGGCAAAGTATCTTCAAGCATTTCGAAGTCCATCTTGTGCTTGAAGAGGTCGACTGCCTTCACGCGAATGCGCACCTCATCACCAAGTTGGATGATGCGCCCTGTGTCCTGTCCGATGACACGGAAATTGTCATCATCGAGGTAGTAATAGTCTCCCGGCAGGTTTTCATAGCGCACCAAGCCCTCGCATTTGTTGTCCTTCAGCTCCACAAAGAGGCCCCATTTGCTCACGCCGGAAACCAGACCCTCAAATACTTGACCGATCTTATCTTGCAGGTATTCAGCTTGTTTGTATCTGATGGACTGGCGTTCCATCTCTTCTGCTTGTTTTTCCATGTCGCTGGCATGGAGACACATCTCCTCATATTCCTGCTTGTTGACCGAGCCATGTCCTTCAATGAGGTACCTTTCTATCAACCGGTGCACCATCAGGTCGGGATAACGGCGGATGGGTGAGGTGAAATGGGTGTAATAGTCGAAGGCCAGGCCATAGTGCCCGATGTTGTCGGTGCTGTAAACCGCCTTGGCCATGGTGCGAACAGCCACCGACTCGATAAGGTTTTTCTCGCCCTTACCTTCAACGTCCTCAAACAGTTTGTTATAGGAATGCACCAAGGAGGAACGGTTGCTGAGGTTCATGGAATAGCCCAAACGCGAAATGAGGAGCATAAACTTGTTCAGCTTCTCGGGGTTGGGCTCGTCGTGGATACGGTAAACAAACGTGTAGTCTTTCCATTTGCTTTCGGGTTGGCCAAAAGTTTCCGCCACGGTGCGGTTGGCCAACAGCATGAAGTCTTCAATCAGTTCGTGCGATTCGTTTTGCACACGCACGTATGTGTCGATGGGTTTCTTGTTCTCGTCAAGGATGAAGCGCACCTCCTCCGAATGGAAGTTAATGCTTCCCGCCTCCATGCGTTTTTCTCGCAATTTGGTTGCCAAACTATTGAAAATCAGCATTTCATTCTTATAGTCGCCATCGCCGCCTTCAATCATGGTTTGCACCTCTTCATAGGTATAGCGGCGGCAAGACTTGATGATGGACTTGCCAATCCATTTGCCGTAAACCTTGGCATTGTCATCCATTTCGAAGACAACCGAAAAGGTCAGTTTCTCTTCATCGGGACGAAGTGAGCAGACAATGTTGGAGAGTTTCTCGGGAAGCATGGGGATGGTGCGGTCGACAAGGTAAACAGAAGTGCCTCTTTCGAGGGCCTCCTTGTCGATGGCGGAGCCTTTGCGCACATAGTGCGACACGTCGGCGATGTGGACACCTACTTCCCAATGTCCGTTGGGCAGTTTCCTCAGACTGATGGCGTCGTCGAAGTCCTTGGCGTCGGCCGGGTCGATGGTAACGGTGAACACTTGACGGAAGTCGCGGCGCCGCTTGATTTCGTCCTTGCCGATCTCGACAGGAATCTTGCCGGCTTCGCTTTCAACGTCTTCTGGAAAATCGATCGGATAGTCGTGTGCGGCCAAAATGGACTCCATCTCCACATCGTTTTCGCCGGGCTTGCCCAAAACGCGTACAATCTCGCCGAAGGGGTTGCCCGAGCCGTCGGGCCAGTCAACAAGATGGACGATGACCTTCATGCCGTTCTTGGCGCCTCGCAGGTCGCCACGCGGAATGAAGATGTCGACCGGCATCCAATCCACATCAGGCCTGACAAAGACGTAGCCATGCGTAATGTTGAGCACTCCCACAAACTCAGTGTGTTTGCGTTCCAAAATCTCCACTATCTTACCTTCCGGCTTCGCATTGTTGCGCTTCGGAAACATGGCCACCCGCACGCGGTCGTCATGCAAGGCCTTGTAGGTGTTGTTGGCAGCAATGAAGACATCCTCGCCCTCGCCATCATCGCGCACCACGTAGGCCTTGCCGGTCGACTTCATCTCCACCTTCCCTTCCACATAGTTGGTTTTCGGGCCAAACTGTGCCATGCCTTCAGCGCTCATTACGTAACTATAAGGTCGGACTTCCTGAATCAAGCCCCTGTCTTTCAATTCAATAAGAAGACCATAAACCACGTCCTTCCCCGCCTGGTCCTTGATTCCCATAATCTTACAAACCTGCTTGTAGTTCTTCGGGCGGAAGGGCTGGTCGGCAAAAATGCCCAAAATCACACTCGTAAAAGTGCTTAACTTATTTTCAATTTTTTTCTTTTTTGCCATAACAATATCTATTCAGAATAAATTTCGGCTGCAAAGATAATCAAATCATGCAATTAGCACTGTTGATAATTTTGTTGACAAAAAAAATCAAGAAATAATTTGTAGGGAAACATCAAAATACGCTACCTTTGCAAAACAAGGTTCTTCGATGAAGATTAATAGGGAACCCCGTGAAAATCAGGGACTATACCCGTAGCTGTAAGCTTCAGAAATGCCGAACATCCCCGCCACTGTCGTGGGAAGCCCCCGACGGGAAGGCAGTTTGAGCGGGAGCGAGTCAGAAGACCTGCCTTGGAACGGAGAGCACCATGTCCCTCGGGAAGTAGGGAAGTGTACGGACAACAAATTAAGAAAACGAGACACATTCTGCGTTTGAGATAACGCAATATTTTGAAAACGAGCACATTATTATGAGCAACGGAGGATTGTACATTACCAAAAGGGACGGCAAGCAGGAAGCCTTCTCCCTCGAAAAGATCAAAGTGGCCATCAGTAAAGCCTTCTTGGCTTCGGGCTTCTACGCCACTGATGAAGACCTCAACAGCATTTTGAGCCGTGTACGCGTGACCAACGGCATCAGTGTTGAAGAGATCCAAAACCAGGTGGAGACGGCCCTCATGGCAGAACTATATTACACTGTGGCAAAAAACTACATCCTGTACCGCCAGAAACACACGGAAGACCGCGAGATTCGTGAGAAGGTCGATTTCCTGAGCAACTATGTCAACGCCTCGAATGCCGCTACCGGATCGAAGTATGACGCCAACGCCAATGTGGAGAAGAAAAACATTGCCACATTAATTGGAGAGCTCCCAAAATCGAGTTTCATCCGCATCAACCGGAGGCTCCTCACCGACCGCATCAAGGAAGTGTTTGGCAAGGAACTCGCCGACCGTTACCTCTATCTGCTCAACAACCACTTCATCTACAAAAACGATGAAACCAGCCTGGCCAACTACTGCGCTTCCATCACCATGTACCCTTGGCTCAACGAAGGCACGGCTTCCATCGGCGGCAACTCCACCGCTCCCACCAAACTCCGTTCCTTCTGCGGCGGTTTTATTAATATGGTGTTCATGGTGTCGTCGCAACTGTCGGGCGCCTGCGCCACACCCGAGTTCCTGATGTATATGAACTATTTCATCGGAAAAGACTACGGCACAGATTATTACAAGCGTGCCGATGAGGTGGTTGACCATTCGCTGAAACCGCGCACCATCGACAAGGTTATCACCGACTGTTTTCAGCAAATCGTTTATTCCTTGAACCAACCCGCAGGCGCACGCAACTACCAGTCGGTGTTTTGGAACATCGCCTACTACGACAAATACTATTTCGAGTCGCTGTTCGGCAACTTCTATTTTCCTGACGGCACAACACCCGACTGGGAGTCGTTGAGTTGGCTGCAAAAACGCTTCATGAAATGGTTCAACGCCGAACGGCTGAAGAGTGTGCTGACTTTCCCGGTGGAAACGATGGCATTGCTCTCGAAAGATGGCGATGTCATTGACAAGGAGTGGGGTGATTTCACCGCTGAGATGTATGCCGAAGGCCACTCCTTCTTCACCTACCTCAGCGACAACGCCGACTCGCTCTCCTCATGCTGCCGCTTGCGCAACGAGATTCAGGACAACGGCTTCAGCTACACACTCGGTGCCGGCGGTGTCTCTACTGGCTCAAAGAGCGTGCTGACCATCAACCTGAACCGATGTGTCCAATATGCCGCACGCAACAATATGCACTACCTTACTTTCCTTGAGGAAATCGTTGACCTCTGCCACAAGGTGCAAATCTGCTACAACGAGAATCTGAAGGAATTGCAGAAAAAGGGGATGCTGCCACTGTTCGATGCGGGCTATATCAACCTGAGCCGCCAATACCTCACCATCGGCGTGAACGGCCTAGTAGAATCCGCCGAGTTCCTGAAAATCAATATTTCAGACAACCCTGACTATGAAAAGTTCGTGCAGGACGTGTTGGGCCTCATAGAGCGCTACAACAAGAAGTACTACTCGAAAGAAGAGGGGCTGATGTTCAACTGTGAGATGATTCCCGCCGAGAATGTGGGCGTGAAACACGCCAAGTGGGACAAGGAAGACGGATACGAGGCGCACCGCGACTGCTACAACAGCTACTTCTACATCGTGGAAGACCCCAATACCAACGTTCTGGACAAGTTCCGTCTCCACGGCGAAAAATATATCAAGCACCTTACCGGCGGTTCGGCACTGCACTGCAACCTTGAGGAACATCTCACCAAAGAACAATACCGACAGTTGCTGCGCGTAGCCGCCCGTGAAGGCTGCAACTACTTCACCTTCAATATTCCCAACACAATCTGCAACAGCTGCGGACACATCGACAAACGCTACCTGAAAGAATGCCCCGAATGCCACAGCCATAACATCGACTACCTTACCCGCATCATTGGCTACTTGAAACGTGTCAGCAACTTCAGTGAGCAACGCCAAGAGGAAGCCTCACGCCGCCACTACGGAAAGATGGAGATGAACAGATGCTAAAGTACGCCAATTTTGATATTGTCTTTCAGGAAGTTCCCGATGAGGTGTCTTTGGCCATCAACATTTCGAACTGTCCAAACCGACGCCCAGGCTGCCACAGCAGGTATTTGTGGGAAAACATAGGAAAACAGCTGGATACAAAAGAGTTAAATCGTCTTGTAGAACAATATAAGTCGGGTATCACCTGCGTGTGCTTCATGGGCGGCGACAATGAGCCCGAGTCCGTGGCTCAGTTAGCCAAACTGGTGAAAAACGACTATAAAATGAAAGTGGCCTGGTATTCAGGAAAAAATGACCTGCCACAAAATGTTTCCACCGACCATTTTGACTATATCAAATTGGGGCGCTATATGGCCGAGTTGGGGCCTTTGGACAGTTCCACCACCAACCAACGCATGATGAAACGCTTGGCTGACGGCCGCGTGAAGGACATCACAGAATGGTTCAGAAAGAACAAGAAAGCGGAAATGATTGAATAGAGACGGTGTGCACACCGTCTCTACCAAAATTAATCTACAGGTTCAATGCCGCAATCATCTCAGCGATCTTGGCCTTCACCGCATCGACGAAATTGTCAGGGTTGAGGTCGGTTTTGAACGATTTGTCGCGCGAGGCAAACTCAATGGCATTGCGTTCGAGTGTCTTCGGGCTGACCACGATGCGCAACGGCACGCCGAGCAAGTCGGCATCAGAGAACATCACACCCGCACTGATGTTGCGGTCGTCATAAATGACCTCCACTCCAGCCTTTTTCAATTCCTCATAGACTTTGTCGGCCACACGGTGCACATTTTCATCGGCAATGCGCAAAGCACACACCTGCACCTGCCAAGGAGCGATGCTCATGGGCCAGATGGGACCATAGTCGTCGTGGCTCACCTCGCAAACCGAAGCAATCAAGCGGCCCACACCAATACCGTAGCAGCCCATGATGGGGTATTTCAGCATGTTGTCGCTATCCAAATACTGCATGTTCATCGACTCGGTATATTTCGTGCCGAGCTGGAAGATATTGCCCACCTCAATGCCACGGCTGATGGTGATGCTGTGCTTTCCGCACACTGGGCAAATGCCTCCAGCGGTGGCTTTGGCCACGCTGTCGTACTTCACCTTGCCAAGATCACGGGCCATGTTCATGCCCTTGTAGTGGTAGTCCAACTTGTTGGCGCCAGCCACGAAAGAGTTCAAAGTCTTCAGCGACTCATCATAAACTACGGTGATACCTTCCGGCAAACCCTTGGGTCCAATGAAACCTGCGCAAATGCCCATGCTGTCGGTAACAGTGGCGGCATGCACTTCAGCGCCGATGAGGTTGCGAAGTTTGGTTTCGTTCACCTCAAGGTCGCCACGCAGGAAGACGATGACTAACGAGTCGTCCGTATTGCGTTGATAAAGCACGGCTTTGCACGACTGCAACGGCGAAGCGTGCAGGAAGTTGCACACTTCTTCAATAGTCTTTTGGTCGGGGGTGAAGAC